>NZ_JAICYI010000064.1 GCF_025934275.1 Phenylobacterium sp. | reverse complement strand
GCCAGGTCCGCTCTCCGCCCTCAGGCGACGTTGGCGAGGTCCGACCCGGAGCGGCGACTGCCAACGTCCGGCTACGGGAAGAGAGCCAATTACCGCTTCCGACCCGTCGCCGACCTTCCCGAGAACCGTGCTACGCCCTAGCTTTCACTTGGTTTCGCTTCGGGGGGAGCGAGGGCGTGGAGATCCACAATCCGAAGCCGTGGCACGGCTGGCGCGAGTTCGGTAAGGAGCTTGGCACGATCATGCTTGGCATTCTGATCGCGCTCGCCCTCGAGCAGTCCGTCGAGGCGGCGCGCGAGCACAGCCTCGCCGTGGAGGCCCATGCGGCGATTGTCGCGGAGATGCAGGAGGACCTGAACCGCGTCGCGTATCGTCTCGCGCAGCAGCATTGCGACGACGCCCGCCTGCACGCAATCTCAACCCTGCTGGCGGCGTGGGAAGACGGCAAGCCGCCCCCGGCTGGCCTGTTCATCGGCGACCCCGGCGACGTGGCTCTCGTCGCCCAGCGCTGGCAGGCCAACCTCAACAGCGGTCGCTTCAGCCGCCAGCCGGAGAGGGCGCAAGAGGAGCAAGCCGCCTTTTACACGCGGCTCGCCATCCTCGACGACATGGAGCGCCACGAGCACTACGTCTGGTCCGACTTGCGCGCGCTGGAATTGGGCCCAGCCATACTCCGCACCGACTTGCGTCCCACCTTGGTGTCCGCCTTGCAGCGCGCGTACGGGCTCCAGCGACATCCGTCAGCTTGGCCAACAGGTGATCGACACCGCTAAAGCGGCAGGTCTGACGCCGCGGCCGTTCTTCGGAGCGGCCATCCAGGGCACCGCCTGCCGGCCGATCCTTGGGGCGGAGGGAGAAGCGCACTGAGATTGGGTTCAAGGCGGCCCTTGCGGCCAAAGCTTCAGCTTGCAACACGCCTTCACGGAAGAGCGCGCGGTGCTCGGGCTTTGAAAACTGCGAAGCTTGCGAACCTCTCGAAGGCAAGCGGCGCACCGGTGAGCCCGGCTAACGCCGCAAATCGGCGATGCGATCCGCCGCCACCTTCCAGCCGCTGCGGGCCAGCCGCAGGACGAGTCCCGGCCCACGGTGCTGTGGGACGGGGAGTGGGAGATCACCTGGGTCACGTTCCGCGACATGGGGGCGGCGTTCGGCGTCGCGATCCTCGGCATCTATGTGCTGGTGGTCGCCCAGTTCCGCAGCTTCCGCCTGCCGCTGGTGATCCTGACGCCGATCCCGCTCACGCTGGTGGGGATCGTGCCCGGCCACATCGTCTTCCACGCGCCGTTCACGGCCACCTCGATGATCGGCTTCATAGCCCTGGCCGGCATCATCGTGCGCAACTCCATCCTGCTGGTGGACTTCATCCGCCATGCCAAGGGCGAGGGGCGGGCGCTGCGCGACGTGCTGCTGGAGGCCGGCGCGATCCGCTTCAAGCCGATCCTGCTCACGGCTTTGGCCGCCATGATCGGCGCAGCGGTGATCCTGTTCGATCCGATCTTCCAGGGGCTGGCGATCAGCCTGCTGTTCGGCCTGGCCTCGTCCACCCTGCTGACCGTGCTCGTGATCCCGGCGATCTACGTGGTGCTGAGGGACGATGGGCGCCCGGCGGGCTCCGCCCCCGCGGTGAGCGAGGCCCAGCGGCTAAAGGCGGCGGCATGACGCCGGGCTCCTCCTGGCTTAACTAGGAGCGATGGCCGCCAACCCTACGCACCTGCCTGCGGCGGAGCAGCTCGAGGCCCTGAACGACAGGGCCGCCGTGGCCGCGCGGCTGTTACGGCTGTTCGCCAGTGAACACCGCCTGCGCATGCTCTGCCGCCTGGGCGAGGGCGAAGCCTCGGTGAATGAGCTCGCCCACTATGCCGGCCTGGCGTAATCGGCGACCTCGCAGCACCTGTCGAAGCTCCGCGCGGAAGGCGTGGTGGCCGCCCGCCGCGACGGCCAGACGATCTACTACAGCCTGAGCGATCCGGCGGCGGTGCGGATGATCGAGGCGCTCTGCAGACTCTACTCAGGAGGCTAGATCAGCGCCTGCCTCTCGGGGCGCCGGACAAGCGTCGCGCCCGGCGTGCTCAGCCGCGCGGGGCGAGGGTGGCGAGACCGAGGCGGGCCTGATTGTCGGCGCGCAGGCACCAGTCCATCGGGCCGGCGCCGCGGTCGACGGCGAAGCCTTGGGCGATCAGCGTCTGGCCGAGATCGAGGCCGTCGAGGTTGACGAGCCGCAGATCGCCGGGGGCGTCCGTGCGGCGCACGTCCACATGCCGCGCGCCGGCCAGCGCGGCGCGGGCGGCTGCGAGCGCCTGGCCGGCGGCGGCGGCCTCGGCGCGGCAGGCGGCCTGCGGCGCGGGGCGCGGGGCCTGGGCGTCGGCGAGCGTGAGACTCTGGCCGTCGATCACCATGCGGTCGCCGGCCAGCACCTGGACGGCATGGGTTTCCGCGAGCGGGCTGTCGGCCTCGAAGGACGCGTTCGGCACGCAGGCCGAAACGCCGAGCGAGGCGGCGGCGAGGGCGAAGAAGAGGCGGTCGCGCATGGTCCGTGCTCCTGCAGCGAGGACGTGCGGAGCCTTGGGTTCCCGACGATCGGTGCGGCGGCGCCGAAGGCTCTGTCGTGCGGAGCTACGGTAGCGTCGGCGCCTCAGACGCAGATGTGACCCAGGTCGCTGCCCGAGCCGGTCACTTCGGATGCGACGGCGTCTGGGCGCAGACGACCGACCAGTGGACCCGCCAGGCGCCGTCAGGGTCGCGCCGGAAGCCGGCGATGTAGTTCACGTGGTGGGTGAACGGGCGTCCCTGCTCAACGCTGTTCTCGTCGTAGGTCGAGCGGTAAACGGCCATGTCGCCGGCCGAGGCGACATCGACGGTCTCCTCGATCAGCACCAGGCGCCACTCCGGCGCATATCTGAACGCCGCGCCGAGTCCTTCCCTGTCGGCCTGCGCGCCGATCGAGGGCGGCCGGCCGCTCTCCATGGAGACCAGGTCCGCGGCGTCGAAGGCGGTGGCGCGCGCCACGTCGTGGGCGTTGATGCCGGCGACCATCTTCGCGACATCGGCCTTGATGACGGCGGCGACGGCGGCGTTTGTCGGCTCAGGCGTGGCGGCCGCTGCGGTCGCCGAGGCCAGCAGGAGCGCGAACGGGAGCCACAGGACGCGGGGGCGCGCACGCGACAGGAGGATAGTCATGGGGACCTGCCCTCGAAGGTCGTCCAGCCGAGCTTCATGCCGGACACCCGCGTTGGCAAGTCGAGCCTCGCGCGTCCTGGCTCGTCAGGCGGCCGGCGGCGGGGCCGGATAGAGCACGCGTCCGTCAGGACGCACCGAGGCGCCCGGCGTCAGGGTCGCGGGGTCGACGTGGCCAGGGCCCAGGATGTGGAAGACGGCCTCGCGCCCGGCGATCAGGTAGTCGGCGATGATCCGGCGGTGGCACCGCCACCACACCGCTTCGGCGCACATGATCGCGCAACGGCGCCGGCCGAGCGCGCGCAGACGCTCCAGGCCGCCGCGGAACCCCTCCGTCAGGGCGTAGTCGGCGTAGTTGCGGAAGCTCGCGTTGGTCCAGAGCGCGTTGGGCGAGCCCTCGGCCGTCCGCTGGCGGGCGCGCAACCCGCCGAGCTCGGCCAGGTGTTCGTAGCCGATCGCGTAGGCGGCCAGCGAAGCGGGCAGGATGTCCTGGTTGAACTGCGGGTTGGCGCGCGAGCGTGGGATGGCGCGCACATCGACGACCAGCTCGATCCCGGAGGCGACGAGCAGGTCCGCAAACTCCCCGAGCGAACGGGTCGAATGACCGATGGTGAAGTAAGGCGGGCTGCTCGGCAAATCAGGCGCGCTCCGGCCGGCCGGACATCCTCAGACCAGGGGCCCGGCGCGGCGGGCGAGCTCGGAGCTGCCTCTCGGGGTGATGTCCCAGCCCTCGTGGCTGCGCTCTGCGAGACCCATGTCGCTCAGCGCCCGGGCGGCCGCAATGTTGACGAAGGCGACGGACTCGCCGGCCTGCTTGCGGGCGAGCAGCTGCAGGGTGTGCAACTGCAGCTCGGTGAGATCCTCCATCGACACGCCTCGATTCACTGGCCTCACCGCGTTCCGGTGATCTCCTTGATCATGGCCTGGACGGGGGCCTTGGCGCCAGCGTTCCACATGCCGCGCAGGTGGGTGAGCGTGAGCGCCGCCGGGCCGGCGAGCTTCCACTCGCAATCCTCGAACCGGCAATCGTCGAAGCGCGGCGGCTCGCCGCCCGAGTAGATGAGCCGGCAGGCGCGGAACTCGCACTGGGCGAAGGTTTCGCCGTCCAGGGCGACGGACTCGTGATTGTAGCTGGCCTTGCTCGGCATGGGATCCCGCTAGGCCTTCGGATCGGGATCGGGCTCGGCGTCCGGGTCGGTCGCCCGAGCGCGGTCGCGCTGCTCCGCCTTGGCGGCGGCCTTCTGGGCGGCCTTGGCGGCCTTGGCGCGGTCGCGTTCGGCGCGTTCGAACTGGTAGTTGGGTTTGCGGGCCATCGGGCGGGTTCCAGTGCGGCGCTATTGCCGGGCTTTGCGCGCAGCATAGCGGGAGTCGCGCTTGGCCTTGGCCTCGGCCTTGGTGAGGGCCTTGCGCTCTTTGCGCGCGCCGCGCTTGGCGTCGAGCTCGGCGGCGGCGGCGGAGTCCTGCGCCAGCCGGGTCGCCTCGATCGCCTGCGCGGCGGCCAGCTTCCTGGCGGACTTCGCCTCGACCCGGAGCCTGCGGACCTGGTCCAGCGCCGCTTTCTTCAGCGCCGCCCTGGACGGCGCCGAGGGATCGGTGACCGTCGGCTGCGGGCGAAACTTGGCGAGCCGCGCCTGCCTGGCGTCGGCCGCCCTCTTCAGCCTGTCCGAGAAGCCCGCGCCGGCGATGTCCTGGGTCATGGAGGGTGTCGAGCTTCCGAGTGGGGCGAAGGGACCGCGCGGTCGAGGCGGCGGGGCCGTGGCCCCTCTAGATGGGCGCCCGGCGGGCGGGGCGCCAGCGGCAGCGCCGGTCGGCCGCTCCTCCGGGCTTGGACGTTCGGGCTAAGCGCTCTCCTTGGCGGGCTGGGCGGTCGGCAGGACGTAGGCCTTCATCCGGTCGCGGATCAGCTTCTTGTCGATCTTGCCGGTGGCGCCGAGGGGGATGTCGTCGACGAACACCACGTCGTCGGGCATCCACCACTTGGCGATCTTGCCTTCGAGAAAGCTCAGGAACTCCTCCTTGCTGGCGGTCTCGCCCTCCTTGAGCTTGACCAGGAGGACCGGCCGCTCGTCCCACTTCGGGTGCGCCGCGCCGATCACCGCGGCGATGGCCGCCTTGGGGTGGCCGACGGCGAGGTTCTCGATCTCGATGGAGGATATCCACTCGCCGCCGGACTTGATCACGTCCTTGGCGCGGTCGGTGATCTGCATGAAGCCGGCCTCGTCGATGGTGGCGACATCGCCGGTGTCGAAGAAGCCGTGGTCGTCGAGGATCCGGCCGCCCTCGCCCTTGAAGTATTCGCGGGCGATGAAGGGACCCTTGACCTTCAGTCGGCCGAAGGTCTTGCCGTCGTGCGGCAGCGGATGGTCGGCGTCGTCCTCGATCTCCATGTCGACGCCGAGCGGCGCGCGGCCCTGCTTCAGCTTCAGGCGGACCTGGCCTTCCGGATCGAGGCCCAGGGTCGCCTGGTTGGGGGCCGAGAGCGTGCCGAGCGGGCTCATCTCGGTCATGCCCCACGCGTGTGTGACGTCGACGCCGAACTCGTCGCGGAAGCCGCGGACGATCGCCTCCGGCACCGCCGAGCCGCCGATCACCACGCGCTTCAGCGTGGAGAGCTTCGCCTGCTTGTCCCGCAGCTCGCTGAGCAGCATCTGCCAGACGGTGGGCACGGCGGCGGAGAAGGTGACGCGCTCGCTCTCCAACAGCTCGTAGACCGAGGCGCCGTCGAGCTTGGCGCCCGGCATGACCAGCTTGGCCCCGACCGCCGGGGCCGAGAAGGCGATCCCCCAGGCGTTGGCGTGGAACATCGGGACGACCGGCAGGATGGTGTCCCGCGCCGAGAAACCCATGACGTCGGAGGCGAGCGTCACCAGGGTGTGCAGGAAGTTGGACCGGTGCGAGTAGAGCACGCCCTTGGGGTTGCCGGTCGTGCCGGAGGTGTAGCAGAGGCCGCAGGCGGTGTTCTCGTCGAAGCCGCCCCAGGCGACGTCGGGCGAGCCGCCGGCGACCAGCGTCTCGAAGCAGACGGCGCCCTCGAGGCCGGCGGCCGCAGCCATGTGCGCCTCGTCGGTCATCACCACGAAATGCTTCACCGTCGGCATCTTGGCACGGTGCTCGATCAGCGTCGGCACGAAGGTGAGGTCGGTGAAGATGATCTTATCTTCGGCGTGGTTGATGATGTAGCAGAGCTGGTCGGCGAACAGTCGCGGATTCAGCGTGTGGCAGACCGCGCCCATGCCCATGATGGCGTACCAGGCCTCCAGGTGCCGGGCGGTGTTCCAGGCCAGGGTGGCGATGCGGTCACCCGGCTTCACGCCGAGACCGGCGAGCGCGCCGGAAAGCCGCCGGGCGCGCTCATGCGCCTGGGCGTAGGTGGTGCGGACGATCGGGCCCTCGACCGAGCGGGAGACGATCTCCACCTCGCCGTGCCACCTGGCGGCATGGTCGAGGATCTTGTCGACCGTAAGCGGCCAGTCCTGCATCAGGCCGAGCATCGCAGAATTCTCCCGGTGGGCTTCCTCAGGCTTTTCGGCAGGTTAGTTTCCTGAACCGCGATAAGCAACGTGGGCCGCCTTACGTCCGGGCGAGCCAGGCGGCGGCGGCCTGCGCCACATCCTCGCCAGTCTCGACGCGCGGCCAGCCGACGGACGTCTCGGCGAGGCGCTCGAGCTGATCGCGCAGCACCTGGAGGTCGGCGTCGGAGGCGTCGCCGACACGGGCGGCGACCCGGGATTCGAGCACGGCTTCGGCCGCGTGCAGGAACATCGGTCGGAACGGCACGGCGGCCGCCCGAGCCAGGTCCTCGGCGCGGCGGCGCAGGTCCGGCTCGATGAAGGTGGCGTCCAGCACCACCGCGCGGCCGGCGCGGAGCATGGCGCCGGCCTCGGCGAACAGGGTGTCGTAGACCCTGGCGTAGAAAGCCGGCGTGTAGGTGTCGCGGGGCAACCGGTCGGTGGGACCCGCGCCCGCCAGGCGCTTGCGGATCTCGTCGGTGCGCAGGACGACCGCGCCCGGCGAGGCGCCGAAGGCGGGAGCGATCGCGCGGGCGAAGGTGGTCTTGCCGGCGCCTGAGGCGCCGCCGACCGCCGCCAGCAGCGGCGGCGCGGGCGACAGGTGGGCGATGGCGGTCGCGAGATAGGCGCGGGCGCCTTCCGCATCGTCGGCGTGGGCCTGGACGTGGGCTCGCACGGCCGCCCGGACGGAGAGCATCAGCGGCAGGGCGGCGAGCCCCTCCCAGATCGTCTCGGGAAAGCTGCGCGCGGCCTGGTCCAGCCAGGCGGCCAGCACCCGGGCCGCAGCCTCGCGACGGCCGCGGAAGTCCAGGTCCATCAGCAGGAAGGCGAGGTCGTAGAGGACGTCGATGTCGGAGAGCAGGTCGTTGAACTCGATGCAGTCGAAGAGGATCGGCCGGCCGTGCTCGACGATGATGTTGCCGAGGTGCAGGTCGCCGTGGCAGCGGCGGGCGAAGCCCTCGCGCGTGCGGGCGGCTAGCAGGCTCGCCTGGCGATCGAGCTCGGCGGCGGTGAGCGCGACCAGGCGCCGGACGGGCTCGGCGCCAAGCACCGGCGCGAGCTCGGTGAGGAGCTGAGCGTTGGAGCCGACGGTGAACGCCATCGAGCTCACCCCCCCGGTGAGCCGGACGGGCGCTGCGGCATGGAAGCCGGCGATGGCGCGGCCGAGCGCCTCGGCGGTTTCTCCGTCGACCCGCTCGGGATGGGCGGCGAGCAAGGCGTCGTCGGCGAAGCGGCGCATCTCCAAGACGGTCTCGACCGTCTCGCCGACGCCGTCGAGGGCGAGGCTCCCATCGGGCTCGCGGGTGATCCGGCGAAGCGCGCGGTAGATGTCGGGCGCGGCCGCCTTGTTGAACGCGAGCTCGCGCTCCAGCGCCCAGTTGCGCCGCTCGGCCGTCGTGAAGTCGACGTAGCCCAGGTCGACGTGGCGCTTGACCTTGAAGGCCGTTTCGCCCGCCAGGAACACCCGCGCGCAGGCCGTCTCGATGACCCGCTCCGCGCGCGCCGCGAGCCAGCGGGCGACCTCGGCTTCCTCGCTCAAGGATAGAGCCGCTGGGTGGTCCACGCCTCGCCCGCCCGTTCGAACAGCAGCCGCTCGTGCAGCCGGAACGGCCGGTCGCGCCAGAACTCGATCGTCTGCGGGGCGAGGCGGAAGCCCGACCAGTGCGGCGGGCGCGGCACCTTGCCGAGCCCGAACTTCAGGCCGAACTCGGCGATGCGATTCTCGAACGCCATGCGGTCGGGCAGCGGCCGCGACTGCTCGGACGCCCAGCCGCCGAGCTGGGCGGGCCGCGCGCGGGTCGCCCAGTAGGCGTCGGCCTCGGCCTCGCTGACCGGGGTCACGGCGCCGCGCGCGCGCACCTGCCGGCGCAGCGACTTCCAGTGGAACAGCAGCGCCGCCTTGGGGCTGGCGGCGAGCTGGCGGCCCTTGGCGCTCTCGACGTTGGTGTAGAAGACGAAGCCGCGCTCGTCGGCGTCCTTCAGGAGCACCATGCGCACGTCCGGCAGGCCCGCCGCGTCGACCGTCGCCAGGGCCATGGCGTTGCCGTCGTTGGGCTCCTTCGCCAGGGCTTCGGTCAGCCATTCGGCGAACAGGACGAAGGGATCGCTTTCGGCAAGCTGCGGCGGCGGCTCGGCGGCCGCCACCTGGCGGACGTAGTCGTCCTCGCTGGGCGAGGGCGGGATCGGCGGCTTCTCGATCATTGCGCCCCTATAGCCCGAGCCGCTTCGCATCGGCGAGGTTTAACGCGGCATTGACCCCAGCGCGCGCAAGCTTCGGGTTCATGGCCAAGGCCGAGCCCCAGATGAGCTTGAGCGAGGCCCGCGCCTTGCTGGGCGTGGGCGCCGCGGCCGACGCCCAGGACGTGCGCCGCGCCTTCCGCAGCGCCGCCAAGCGCGCCCATCCCGACCGCACCGGCGGCCCGGCCGAGCCGTTCCAGCGGCTGGTCGAGGCCTGCCGCCGGCTCGAGCGCGCCACCGGCGTCGCCTGGTCCGACCCGCTGCCGCCCAAGAACGAGCCCGGCCGGCTCTACATCACACCGCTGGTGGCCTGGGGCGGCGGCTACGCCGAGCACCGCATGGCCGACGGCCGCAAGCTGCGCATCCGCTGTCCGGTCGGCCTGCGCAACGGCGACCAGGTTCGCGCCCAGGGCCGAATGCTGGAGGTGGTGGTGCGCAATGCGCCCGACATGCAGGTGCGCGGCCACGACCTGTGGATCACCGTGCCGGTCGCGCCCGAGACGCTGACCGAGGGCGGTCGCGTGGCGGTGGTGACCCCGATCGGCCGCCGGGTGCTGTGGATCAGCAAGCGCGCCGGCGAGCGGCGGCTGCTGCGCGCGCCGGGGCTGGGGCTGCCGGCCCGCGGCCGCCATCCGGAAGGCCACCTGTTCGTGCGGCTCGCGCCCAAGGCCGGACCGCTGGATTCGGCGGCCCGCGCCCTGCTCAAGCGCTTCTCGGCGGCCTGGGCGGCTTGAGGCGCAAGCCGCCGCCGCATTTGGTGCGCCGCCCCGCTTCCGGTAGAAGCGGCGGCGCATGAGCCACAACACCTTCGGCCACCTGTTCCGCGTGACCACCTGGGGCGAGAGCCACGGGCCGGCGCTGGGCTGCGTGGTCGACGGCTGCCCGCCGGGTATCCCGCTGACCGAGGCCGACATCCAGGGGTTTCTCGACAAGCGCCGGCCCGGCCAGGGGAAGTTCGTCACCCAGCGGCAGGAGCCGGACGCGGTGCGCATCCTGTCGGGGGTGTTCTCCGACGAGCGGCGCCCGGAGCCGGTGACCACCGGCACGCCGATCTCGCTGATCATCGACAACGTCGACCAGCGCAGCCGCGACTATTCCGAGATCGCGACCTCGTTTCGGCCAGGGCATGCGGACTACACCTACTTCGCCAAGTACGGGGTGCGCGACTACCGCGGAGGCGGCCGGCAGTCGGCGCGCGAGACCGCGGCGCGGGTGGCGGCCGGCGCCATCGCCCGCAAAATCGTCCCGCAGGTGGCGATCCGCGGCGCCGTGGTGCAGATCGGGCCCCACGCGGTCGATCCGGCGCGCATCGACTGGGCCGCGACGAGCGACAACGCCTTCTGGTGTCCCGACCCGGAGATGGTCGCCGTCTGGGAGGAGCACCTGGAGACGATCCGCAAAGCCGGCTCCTCCACCGGCGCGATCGTGGCGGTCGAGGCGCTGGGCGTGCCGCCCGGCTGGGGCGCGCCGGTGTACGGCAAGCTCGACGCCGAGCTCGCCGGCGCCCTGATGTCGATCAACGCCGCCAAGGGCGTGGAGATCGGAGCCGGCTTCGCCGCCGCCGCCCTGTCCGGCGAAGAGAACGCCGACGAGATGCGGGCCGGGAACGACGGCCCGGTGTTCCTGTCCAACCGTGCGGGCGGCATCCTGGGCGGCATCTCCAGCGGCCAGCCGGTGACGGCGCGGGTGGCGTTCAAGCCCACCTCCTCGATCCTGACGCCGCGCCGCAGCATCGACGAGGCGAACACGGAGATCGAGCTGCGCACCAAAGGGCGCCACGATCCCTGCGTGGGCATCCGCGCCGTGCCGGTGGTGGAGGCGATGGTCGCCTGCGTGCTCGCCGACGCCTACCTGCGGCACCGCGGGCAGACCGGCGGCGGACAGTTCGCGCCCGGGACCAGCGCGCGGCTTGCGGGAGGCTGATGTCGGGTCGTTGATACAAGCCACGCTTGCATAAGGATAATTCACCCGCGACAAGGGTTTAGGCGAAAGACCCGCCGGTCGTTTTCGGGTTGACCGGGTAGGTCGCAGGTCCGTAATTCAGCGCCACATTCCGTACCGTCAGTGGTCCTAACGTCTCTCGGAACGATCCTACAGAACAGCAACGGCCGCCCTGTGCGATACGACCTGCTCCGCATCCTCCTCGTCGACGACAACCACTACATGCGGGTGCTGCTCTCCGAGATCCTGCGCGCCATCGGCGTGAAGGAGATCCACGAGGCCAACGATGGGGCCGAAGGGCTGCAGATGATGCGCAACCACGCGGTCGACATCGTCATGACCGACCTTTCCATGCAGCCCTTGGACGGCATCGATTTCGTGCGCCTGCTGCGCAACTCACCGGACAGCCCGAACCAGATGTGCCCGGTGGTGATGATCACCGGCCACTCCACCATGCAGCGGGTCGCCGAGGCGCGAGACGCCGGGGTCAACGAGTTCCTCGCCAAGCCGCTCACCGCCCGCGGCGTGATCGAGCGGATCACACAGATCGTCGAGAACCCGCGCCCATACGTTCGGGCCGGCGACTATTTCGGCCCCGACCGCCGGCGGCGGCAGGATCCGAACCACGAGGGGCCGTGGCGGCGGGCGAGCGACGCCGCGCAGCAAAAGGCCGCACCGGAGGACAAATAGGCGCGACGCCGGTTGCTGGCATGATGCGCGCCCGAGTTCCGGAGTTGCGCATGCCTCGCCCGTCCATCGCCTTGACCGCCGCCGCGCTGGCCGCGAGCGGCTTCGCGCTGGCCGGCTGCCTGGCCACCAGCGTCGCCGGGGCGGCCGTCGGCGTCACCGGAGCCGCAGTCGGCGTGGCCGCCAAGGCGGTCGGCGAGACGGTGCACGTGGGCCACGTCGCCGTGGACGCTGCGACAGGCGGCGGGAAGCCGGACAAGGATGACGGGCCGTAAGCGTGCTCGTCCCCGACCGGAGTCAGGGTGTCGGCAGGTGGAGCGCGCGCGTGGGCTTCAGCTCCCCTGCGCTCTCGCGATAATCGGTCCGCTGGCGGAACGGCGTCCAGCGCTTGCCGACCAGCATGCGCCCGGCATAGGCGACGGAGAGCACGTCGCCCGCATGCCCGGCCGGCGCGAAGCGCGCTTTGTAGGCGTAGAACTGACAGCTGTCGCAGCCGTTGTCCGGCTCCAGTTCGCCGCCGAGCGGCACGCTGCCGAGCAGCGCCGGACCGCGCGCGCCGAGGCGGACGATCCAGGCGGTCGTCGAGAGCTGCCCCTGTCCGACGTATTGCGACGACAGCGCCACGGTCGGAACCGGCATGAAGCGCAGCACTTGCGTCCCGTCGGCCGGATGTCCCGTGTTCCCGATCCAGGCGAATTCCGGCCAGACCCATTCCAGCGACCACTCCGAGCCCGTCTTCCGCAGATAGGCGACGCCGATGGCGCCAGGATCGGAATGCGCGCCCAACTCATCGGTCTCGAGCACCACCAGGCCGTAGCGCCCGGCGCCGATCGGGACGAGGACGTCCGGTGTCAGCGACAGGTCGATCCGTCGAGCGGGCAGTCCGCGGTTCCTGGGCTCCTGGACATGCCGCACCGGGCTCGGGAACGCGGTGTGGAAGGCGGCCTGCAGCTCATCCGCAGACGCGGCCGCGAGCGGTTGCGCGCTCGCCAGGGCGGCCGCCGCGACAAGCAGACCCACAGCACCCAACTCGGACACCTCCCGCCCGATCGAGCGCCTGGATCAGCCGTGCGCCCAATCGGGGTTTGGGTGGGGTTTGTTGCGCGAATATTGCGGGTCCCGACCGGAGCGGCCTGCGATTCAGACCAGCACCAACGCGCAGCTCTCGTTGACCGAGGGCCGGGAGACGACGACGCGGGCGAGGCCCGGGAAAGCGGGCTGCAACCGCTCGGCGAAATAGAGGCAGAGCCGTTCGAGGGTGGGACTGTCCAGGCCCGGCTTCTCGTTGAGGACGCCGTGGTCGAGTTCGCCGGCGATGGCGCGCAGCGCCTGGTCGAGCCGGGCGAGGTCCGTCACCCAGCCCACCGGCGGCTGGGCTTCGCCGCGGACGGTCGCCTCGACGCGGAACGAGTGGCCGTGCAGCCGCGTGTAGGGGCTGCCTTGCGGGCCGCCCGCCGGCAGGTGGTGCGCCGCATCGAAGGTCGCGGCCTTGGTGATCTCGAAGGTGGGGGAGCTCATGAGGTCCGATCGGGCGCCGAGCGGGCTCAGGCGATGCCCAGGTATTTGTGCGTCTGCAGGCTTAAACGCCAGCGAGGGTGGGCTAGGCAATAGTCAATGGCGGCGCGGGTCGCGGCCTCACGGTCGGGCCCGTCCATCGGCTGCAGGAGGAACCGCTCGAAGGCCAGCGGCTCGAAACGGGCCGGGTCGACGCCGGCCTGCGGATAGACCAGCTTCAGCTCCTGGCCGGAGGTCTGGGCGAGCGGGGCGTCGGCCTTGGGGCTGACGCAGATCCAGTCGATGCCCGGCGGGACGGCTATCGTGCCGTTGGTCTCCAGCGCGATCGAGAAGCCGCGCGCGTGCAGGGCTGCGATCAAGGGCTCGTCCACCTGCAGCAGCGGCTCGCCGCCGGTCAGCACGACGAGGCGGTCGCGTGCGCCGCCCTGCCAGGTCCGCTCGATCGCCTGGGCCAACGCCTCGGCGCCAGCGAAGCGGCCGCCGCCGGGCCCATCCATGCCCACGAAATGGGTGTCGCAGAAGGTGCAGACGGCGGCCGCCCGATCCTCTTCGCGTCCGGACCACAGGTTGCAGCCCGCGAAGCGGCAGAACACCGCCGCCCGGCCCGCCTGCGCGCCCTCGCCCTGCAGCGTGAGGAAGATCTCCTTGACCGCGTAGCTCATGCGGCGATCGCAGGCCGCCCCTGCGCCACCCACTCGCGCCAGCCGCGGGCGCGCAGCTCGCAGGCGGGGCAGGCGCCGCAGCCGCAGCCCCAGTCGTGCCGGATCCGCCGCTCGCCGAGATAGCAGGTGTGGCTCTCGGCGCGGACGATCTCGACCAGCGCATCGCCGCCCAGGCGCTTGGCGAGCGCCCAGGTCTCGGCCTTGCTGAGCCGCATCAGCGGGGTCTCGATCGCGAAGTCCTGGGCCATGCCGAGGTTGAGCGCCGACTGCATGGCGTCGAGCGTGTCGCGCCGACAGTCCGGATAGCCGGAGAAGTCGGTCTCGCACATGCCGCCGACCAGCACCTGCAGATTACGGCGATCGGCGAGCGCGGCGGCATGGACGAAGAAGGCGAGGTTGCGGCCCGGCACGAAGGTCGAGGGCAGGCCCCTATCGGTCATCTCGATGGCGCGTTCGGCGGTGAGCGCAGACTCTGCGACCTGGCCGAAGCCGCGCAGGTCCAGCATGTGGTCCTCGCCCAGCCGCGCCGCCCAGGCCGGGAACTCCCGCACGATCGCGGCGCGCATCGCCTGGCGGGCCTGAAGCTCCACCGCATGGCGCTGGCCGTAGTCGAAGCCCACGGTCTCGACGCGCGCGTGGCGCTCGAGCGCCCAGGCCAGGCAGACCGCGGAGTCCTGCCCGCCGGAGAACAGCACCAGGGCGCCCTTCGCATCGGTCATGGCGCCCATATGCGCGTTCGACCACGGAATCGGAAGCTCGGCCCCGGCGGCCCAGCGATGCGGAGCGCTGCGCTTAACGAGTTCGCAAGCGCTCGGGAGCATACTCCCCCCCTCGCCTTCAGATCCGGTCGTCATGTCCCTGCCCGAGTTCATCTTCGAGCGCGTCACGGCCGATATCCGCCAGCAGATGAGCGGCATCCTGGCGCTGACGGAACAGCTCGCGCGCCAGAGGCTGACGCCCGACGCCCAGGCCTGCGCCAGCGGCGTGGCCGAGGCCGCCGCGGCCGTGTGCCGGATGCTCGACGCCGCCCTCGAGCTGCAGGCGATACGCGCCGAGCGGCTGGCGGCAGCGACCGACACGATCAGCCTGCGCGACCTCATGGACGAGATCCAGGAACACTGGCAGCCCACCGCCGCGATGGGCGGGGTGACGCTGCTGGTCTCCTACGATGGCGACCCGGAGCTGAAGGTGACCGCCGATCGCCGGCGACTGGTGCAGGCCTTGGACGGATTCATCGGCGAGGCCGTGGCGAGCGCGCGGCGCGGGGCCGTCGAGGCGAGCCTGAGGGCGACTGCCGACGAGGCGACGGCTCGCATCGAGGGGCAGGTTCGCGGCGGCGCCGACGCCGATTGGAGCGGTCGGGACCTGGAAAGTCGGGTCCGCACGGTGGACAGCCGGTTCGGCCTGGAGGTGGCGCTGGGCGTGGCGCTGGCGCGCCAGTTCGTCCTCGACCTCGGCGGCGAACTGGCGGCGGATAACCAGGAGGGCGGCGGCCACAGCGTGCGCTTCGAGCTCAACCTGCCGAGGGCCGAAGATGCGCCGGCGGAGGAGCGCCGGCTCACGGCGCGACCGGCGCACGTGCTGATCGTCGACGACAACGCCACCAACCGCATGGTCGCCCAGGCGCTGTGCGAGATGTTCGATTGCACCTGCGAGGCGGCGAACGACGGGATCGAGGCCATCGACGCCGTGCAGGCGGCGCGCTTCGACCTGGTGCTGATGGACATCAAGATGCCGCGGATGGACGGAGTCTCGGCCGCCCGGGCGATCCGCGCCCTGCCGGGCGCCGTCGGCGGCGTGCCGATCGTGGCCCTGACGGCGAACGCCGACCCGGACGACGCCGCGGGTTACCTCGCGGCCGGAATGGACGGGGTGGTGGAGAAACCGATGAAGCCGGAGCACCTTTTGGCGGTGCTGCAGCAGGCGCTGGACGGGGCCGGCCCGGAATGGGCTGCAGCCTGACGCCGGCGGTCAGGGCTGCAACAATTTTGCGGCAAGACGGCCTATTGCGCGCGCCGCCGCAATGACCTAGGTCGCGGGCCTTCGTTCCGGGGGAGAAAATGGCCCAGGCCAAGCCGAGCATGCCCGCGCCGCCGCCGACCCTGGCCGAGGTGCGCGAGCGGATCGACGCCATCGACGCGGAGCTGCTGCGGCTGGTCGACGAGCGGGCGAGCCTGGCGAGCGTCGTGGCGGCCGCGAAGGCCGCGGCAGGCGAGGCGGGCAGGTTCGGCCTGCGGCCCGCACGCGAAGCGCAGCTGCTGCGCAAGCTGCTGGCGAGCCCGAGACACGGGGCGACGCCGGCGCTGGTGGTGCGCATATGGCGCGAGCTGATCGGCGAGAGTTTGATGGTGCAGGGCCCCTTCAGCCTGGCCGTCTGGGGCGGCGGCGATCCGGCCCGCGCGGTGGAGCTCGCCCGGTTGCGGTTCGGCGCGGCGCCCGCCCTGAAGCAAGCCCGCCGCCCGGAGGACGCCCTGGCGGCCGCCCGTCAGCTCGGCGGCGTGGCGGTGCTGGCGCTCGCGCCCGACAACGCCTGGTGGGGCCGGTTGCTCGCGGAGCGGAAGCTCAGGGTGTTCGCCGCCCTGCCCTGCCTGGCCGCCTGGGGCCCGCTGTCGGCGCTCGGCGTGGCGGAGGTGGAGGTCGAGCCGTCGGGCCAGGACCAGACCTTCTGGGTCACCGACGCGCCGCAATCGGCCTCGGCCGTCGAACTGGCCCTCAGCCGCGACGGGGTGGCCGCGACGCCGCTCGCCCAGGCGGGCGGGCTGAAGCTGTTCATGCTGGCCGGCTTCTATCAGCCCGACGATGCGAGGCTCGCCCGCGCGCCCGGCCAGCTTTCCGGCGTGATCGGGGCTGCGCCGGGCCCGCTGGACGTGTAAGAGGCGACGCCTCGGCCGTATTCGGCCACCACCTCCAGCAAGTCCGGCATGTCCCAGTCCTCCTCCCAGGCTCCCGGCGCGGCCTCCGACCGCGCCAGCGCCGATCGTCCGACGCCCAAGCCCGGCATCCTGGAGATCCATCCCTACGTGCCGGGCAAGGCCAAGGCGGAGGGGATCGAGCGCCCGGTCAAGCTCTCGGCGAACGAGAACGCCCTGGGCTCCAGCCCGAAGGCGCTGGAGGCCTACGCCGAGGCGCGCCACAGCCTGCAGGTCTATCCCGACCCCAGGACCTCGATCGTGCGGGCGGCGATCGCGGAGAAGTTCCGGCTGGAGCCGGAGCGGCTGATCTTCGGCTGCGGGTCCGACGAGATCTTCGCGCTCCTCAACCAGGTGTTCCTCGAGCCGGGCGACAACATGGTGCAGGGCCAGTACGCCTTCGCGGCCTTCGCCATCGGAGCCAGGGCCTGCCAGGCGGATGTGCGCGCCGCCCCCGAGCCCGGCTTCCGCATCGACGTCGACGAGGTGTTGAAGTGCGTGGACGAGCGGACGCGGCTGGTGTTCCTGGCCAACCCCGGCAATCCCACCGGCACGTGGATCCCGTTCTCGGAGGTGCGGCGACTGCATGAGGGACTGCCGCCGAGCGTCGTGCTGGTGCTCGACGGCGCGTACGGCGAGTTCTGCCTGGACCCCGCGTTCGACGACGGCCTCGAGCTCGCCCGGTCGGCCTCGAACGTGGTGGTGACCCACACCTTCTCGAAGCTCTACGGCCTTGCGGGCCTGCGGATCGGCTGGGCCTATGGGCCGCTGGAGATCACCCAGGCCGTCGACCGCATCCGGCTGCCGTTCAACACCACCGTCCCGGCGCAGGCCGCCGCCGCCGCGGCGCTCGGCGACGAGGACTTCAGGCAGGCCTCGATCGAGCTCGTGGAGCGCTGGCGGCCATGGCTGACACAGCAGCTCGGCGGGCTGGGCCTCGACGTCGTCGGCCCCTCGGCGGCGAACTTCCTGCTGATCGGCTTCCCGCAGGCGCCCGGCCGCACGGCGGCCGAGGCGGAGGCGTTCCTGTCGGCCCGCGGGCTGCTGCTGCGGACGCTGTACAACTACGGCCTGCCGGGACACCTGCGGCTGACGATCGGCCTGGAGGCGCAGAACCGGGCGGTGATCGAGGCGCTGGCCGAGTTCATGCGGAGCTGACGCATGGGCGAGGTGATCTATCCCAAGCTGGCGGTGATCGGCTGCGGGCTGATCGGCTCGTCGTTGATCCGGGCGGCGCGCGCGGCGGGCGTGGTGGGCGAGATCGCCGTCGCCGACGCCTCCGAGGCGGTCCGCAAGCGCGCCAGCGAGCTCGGCCTGGGCGACCGCGTGACCGCCGATGCGGCCGAGGCGGTGAAGGACGCCGACCTGGTGGTGCTCGCCGTGCCGGTGCTGGCGATGGCCGAGACGGCGCAGGCCATCGCCAAGGCCCTGAAGGCCGGGGCGACGGTGACCGACGTGGGCTCGGTGAAGGGCTCGGTGGCCGAGGCGATGGCCAAGGCGCTGCCGGCGACGGTCCACGCGGTGCCGGGCCACCCGATCGCCGGGACGGAGCAGTCGGGGCCGGACGCCGGCTTCGCCGAGCTGTTCCGCGGCCGCTGGACCATCCTGACGCCGCAGCGGCGGGAGGACGAGCCCTACCTGGAGGCGGTGCAGCGGCTGGCGGACTTCTGGACCGCGCTGGGCGCCCACGTGGAGCGGATGGACGAGACGCACCACGACCTGGTCCTGGCGGTGACCAGCCACCTGCCGCACCTGATCGCCTACAACATCGTGGGCACGGCGGCGGACCTGGAGGAGGTCACGCAGGCGGAAGTGATGAAGTATTCGGCGGGCGGGTTCCGGGACTTCACGCGTATAGCGGCGTCAGACCCCACGATGTGGCGAGACATCTTCATCGCCAACCGCGAAGCTGTTCTGGAGATACTCGGCCGGTTTACTGAAGACCTGCAGGCGCTGTCGCGGGCGATACGCTGGGGCGAGGCGGACAAGCTGTTCGAGCTCTTCACGCGAACGCGCGAGATCCGGCGCGGCGTCATCGCCGCCGGCCAGGAGAGCCCGGCCCCCAACTTCGGCCGCGACCTCGTCACCCAAGGAAGCCCTGAATCCCCTCGATCGCCTCCACGAGGCTGACGCGCTGCAGCTCGAGGCCCTCGGGCAGCGAGGAGAACAGGCGGCTGGGCGCGGCGGCGTCGAGCATGACGAAGCAGCCCTTGTCGTCGGCGCGGCGGATCAGCCGGCCGAACGCCTGGGCGATGCGGGCGCGGGCGACCGCGTCGTCGTAGGCCTTGCCGCCGAAGCGGGCGCGGCGGGCCTTGTGCAGGATGTCCGGGCGCGGCCAGGGGATGCGGTCGAAGACCAGCAGCCTGAGCGACCGCCCCGGCACGTCGACGCCGTCGCGCACCGCATCCGTCCCCAGGAGGCAGGCGTCCTCCTCGGCGCGGAAGATGTCCACGAGCGCGCCCACCTCCAGCGGATCGACGTGCTGGGCGTAGAGCGCCAGGCCCTTGTCGGCGAGGGGCGCGGCGATCCGCTCGTGCACCGCCTTCAGCCGGCGGATGGCGGTGAACAGGCCGAGCCCGCCGCCGCCGGCGGCCAGGAACAGCTCGCGCATGGCGGCGGCGACCTGGCGGGGATCGTCGCGGCCGACGTCGGTGACCACGTAGGCCCGGGCGTTGGCCGGGTAGTCGAACGGCGAGGCGACCTTCAGGGTCTTCGGCCGTTCGGGGAGGCGCGCGGCGCCGGTGCGCATCTCGGCGAGCGCGAAGGGATCGTCGAGCGTCGGGTCGGTGAGCGTGGCCGAGGTGACCAGCACGCCGTGCGCCGGGGCGATGACGGCGTTGGTCAGCGGCTCTGTGGGATCGACCCAGTGGCGGCGGCAGGCCGCGTCGACCACCCGGCCGTAGAGGAAGGTGGCGTCGAACCAGTCGACGAAGTCGGGATCGTCCTCGGCGTCCTCGTCGATGGCGCGCAGCATGGAGCGCCAGGCGGGCAGCATCATGCGGGCCCGGCGGTCGAGGCCGCGCAGCGCGCCTTCGATGCGGGCGCGCTCGGCGGCGCCGAGCGTGGCGGCCTCGGCGTCGAGCAGGTCCTCCAGGCGCCGGGCGAGCGCCACGAGCGGCGCCTCGACGGCCGCCAGCGCCGCGGCCGCCTCGCGCGCCGTGTCGCGGACCAGGTCGAGGGCGGGCCTGGCGGCGCACTCCATGCCGACCTCGCTGGGCGCGGCCCGCGCCCGCAGCTGCTCCAGCACCGCGACCAGGAAGGCCTCGACCGGGCCGATCGGGTTCACCTCGCCGTTCGGCGGGCAGATGCGCCCGGACCACCCCTCCCCCGGCAGCGCCGCGGCGGCGCGGGTCGCCTGGACGAGCGCGGCGCGGGCCTCCTCGGCCTCGCCCAGCACGTCCATCAGCCGCGCCTCCAGCCCCCGCCCGCGGCGGCCGCGCCCCTCCGGCCCGCGGATCCAGCGGCGCATCTCGGCGGCCTCGGCGCCCGAGAGGGCGGCGGAGAAGGCCGAGTCGGCGGCGTCGAACAGGTGGTGGCCCTCGTCGAAGACGATGCGCTTGAGGAGGCTGGTCTCGCCGTCGGCCTTGGAGCCGCGCGCGGCGCGGGCCCCGTCGAACGCCGCCTGGGTCATCACCAGCGCATGGTTGGCGATCACGATGTCGGCGCGCCTGGAGGCGCGGATCGCCTTCTCGACGAAGCAGGCGCGGTAGTGCGGGCAGCCGGCGTGGATGCACTCGCCCCTGCGGTCGACCAGGTTGCCGGGGCTGGCCGCGGCGGCCGGCGAGACG
>NZ_JAICYI010000089.1 GCF_025934275.1 Phenylobacterium sp. | reverse complement strand
GCTGCGCAAGGCCGCCGAGCGCTCCGTGGGCGGGCTCTGGGATCGCATCGGACAAGTGCTCGACGCCTTCACACCACAAGAATGCGCCAACTACTTCCGCCACGATGGCTATGCCTCAGCTTGAGCGCCGAACGCTCTAGAGGGTGATCTGGGTCCCGAGCTCGACCACGCGGCCGGGCGGCAGGTGGAAGTAGGTCGTGGGATCGGCCGCGTTCCTGGCCAGGAAGCGGAACAGCTTGCCGCGCCAGGCCGCCATGACGGAGGCGGCGCCGGCGACCAGCGCGCGGCGGGAAAGGAAGAAGGACGTCGCCATGATGTCGAACTTCAGCCCCTGCTTGCGGCTGGCGGCGAGCGCGCGGGGCACGTTCGGCGTCTCCATGTAGCCGTAGTGCAGGGTCACGGCCCAGAAGTTGGCGTCGAGCTGGCGGGCCTCGATGCGGCGGTCTTCCGGGACGAAGGGCATGGGCTCGTTGACGACGTTGAGGATCACGTTGCGCTCGTGCAGCACGCGGTAGTGCTTGAGGCTGTGCATCAGCGCCGGCGGCGCCGTCTCCGGATCGCCGGTCAGATAGACCGCCGTGCCAGACGTGCGCGCCGGCGCGCGGCTCGCGATGATCCTGCGCATGTCGTCGAGCGGCAGGCCGTCGCGCGTGACCTTGGCGCGCAGCGCGTCGGAGCCCTGCACCCAGGTGGCCATGATCAGGCACAGGGCGCCGCCGAGGGTGAGCGGCACCCAGCCGCCGGTCAGCACCTTCAGCATGTTGGCCGCGAAGAAGGTGAGGTCGAGCGTCAGCAGCGGCACGATCAGCGCCAGCGACAGCGGCAGGCTCCATTTCCAGTAGTTGCGGACCACCACGAAGGCCAGCGAGGTGGTGACCACCATGGTGCCGGTGACCGAGATGCCGTAGGCGTGGCCGAGCGCGTCGGAGGAGCGGAACGACAGCACCAGCAGCACGACGCCGGCGTAGAGCAGCCAGTTGATCGAGGCGACGTAGATCTGGCCGGCCTCGGTGGCCGAGGTGACCTTGATGTCCATGCGCGGCAGCAGGCCGAGCTGCACCGCCTGCTGGGTCAGCGAGAACGCTCCGGTGATCACCGCCTGGGAGGCGATGATCGTGGCCACCCCCGAGAGCAGGACCAGGCCGATGCGCCAGCTCCCGGGCGCCATCAGGAAGAACCAGTCGTCGTTGGGCAGGATGCGATGGGCGGCCTGCGCGTGGGCGAGCGCCGTGGAGGCGAGCGCCGCCTGGCCGAAGTAGTTCAGCGCCAGCATCGGCAGCACCAGGGTAAGCCAGGAGAGCTGGATCGGGGCGCGCCCGAAGTGGCCCATGTCGGCGGTGAGCGCCTCGGCCCCGGTGACGGTCAGGAACACCGCGCCCAGCACCACGAACCCGGTGATCCCGTGGGTCAGGAGAAAGCCGATGCCGTAGGTCGGCGAGACCGCCACGAGCACGGTGGGATCGCGCGCCAGCCACCAGAGGCCGAGGCCGCCGATCACCAGGAACCAGACGACCATGACCGGACCGAACAGCCGGCCGACCTTGGCGGTGCCGCGCGACTGGAAGGCGAAGAGGCCCGTCAGGATGACGAGCGAGAGGACGATCACCTCTTGCTGGCCGAACCAGCCCGAGAAGCCCTTCACCGACTTCAGGCCCTCGACGGCCGACAGGACCGAGATGGCCGGCGTGATGATGCCGTCGCCATAGAACAGGGCGGCCCCGATGGCGCCCATGGCGAACAGGAAGACCGTCCGCGTCCTGAGGCTCCGCTGGGCGAGGGCCATCAGCGAGAGCACCCCGCCTTCGCCGTTGTTGTCGGCGCGCATCAGGAAGAGCACGTACTTGACCGTGACCACCAGGATCAGGGCCCAGATCATCAGCGACAGGACACCGATCATCGCGCCGCGAGTCACGCCGGCCTGGGCGGCGTCGGCGAGCGCCAGCTTGAAGGCGTAGAGGGGACTGGTGCCGATATCGCCGAAGACCACGCCCACGCTGGCCAAAGCCAGGGTCCAGAAGCGCGCGCCGGTCGGCGGGCCGTGGCCGGCCGGGTGATTGGCGGGTGCGCTTGGACCTTGCGACTGGGACGCGGCGACGATCGTGTCGCCCGCCATGCGACTCGCTCCGAAGGGCCCGCTCTCAGCGCGGCGGCGCCGCTTTACGCCCGTTGCTGCGCCGCAGCAAGAGCAATCGCCGTCAGCCCCCGGCCGACGTCAGCCCGACCGGCGCCTGGGCCAGCGCCGCGGCGAGGTAGGCCCCGACCAGCTGCACGTGCGGCTCGCGCTCTTCCCTCAGCTTGCCGTCGCCCGACGGGTTGCGAACGCCCAACACCAGGCCGCGGCCGAAGCGGCGGGCGATCGGCCACAGGTCGTATTCCGCCGCGTCGAACGGGAAGGCCTGGGCGCGGGTCGCGCGCCGGTGCTCGAGCGTCCACCGCGCCGCTTCGCCGTCGAAGGCGCTGAGCGCCGCGCCGCCGGCCCCGGCCGCGACCTGCAGGCCCTCGCCCTCTTCGAAGAGCACGATCGCGGCCGCACCGCAGATCTGTGACAGGGTCTCGGCGGCGCAGTCCAGGATCGAGCGGACCGGGGCGCCCTCGATCACCAGGTTCGCGAGCCGCTGCAGCGCCTGGGCGCGGGCGGCGGCGGTCTCAGCCTCGAGCCGGCGGCGGCGCGAGTCGACGGCCGCCGTGCTGGCGATCGCCGCGACCACGAGCAGCAGGCTGAGCGCCCAGACGTCGGCCGGCGAGGCCATGGTCAGCGACCCCTTCGGCTCGGTGAACAGGACATCGAAGGCGAGCGCGCCGGCCACCGCGGCGGCGAGCGCCGGGCCCCAGCCGAAGCTCAGGCCGCCCAGCAGCACCGGCAGCACGAACAGCAGGGCGAGGTCGGAGGCCGGCGCCAGGTGCTCGACGAGAAACCCCGCCAGGGCGGCGACGGCCACCATGGCGAGCGCCGCGCCATAGCCGACGAGCCGCGCGGGGCCGCGGCCGGTCTTGCGGGCGGCATGCAGGCGTAGGACCTTCGCCATGCTGGCGTCTCCGGCGGAAAGCTCGGCCCAGCTTAGTCCGTTCACGGCCCGCAGTCGCCTCGCCCGACGCCGCCGCGAGAACGATCCTGCCGCGCGACCGTTAGTGTGGGATGGCCGACGAGAACCTCCTTGGCGAATCCGTGACCGGAGGGGCCCGGCCGTCGCGCTGGGCGCTGGCCGGCTTCCTCGCCTGCTGCGGCTTCACCGCCGCGGCCCTGTTCCTCCTGGTCCTCAGCCTGCGCTGACCGGCGGTGGCGGCGCGGATGGCGCCGTCCGTCGTTACGCGGCGCCGCCGCGGAGCTCGCGCCGACGATGCGCACGGCGCTCTGGACGCGCGGCGTCCGCGGCGCAGGATCCGATCATTCGAGACGGGCGGGCAGCGGAAATCGACGGGAGGCTAGACCCTGAGGCCGTCTGCTACTTTTTCTTCCACTCGGACTTCGTGAGGTCGTCGGAGCGGGCTGTGCACGCGTCGGCGACCTTGGTGAAGGCGAGCAGGCCCTTGTCGTACTTCCAGTGGTACGCGCCCGTTTCCTCCCCCTTGGCGCAGGCGTCCGGGCCGCTCTTGTCGGTCAGCCGTATTTCATCTCCATTGACCGCATAGATTCCTTCGACTTCCACCACCTTGCCGGTGCTGACGTGAAACTGTCCTTTGTTGTCGAAAGCGATGGTGAGGATTTTGCCCGAATAGACGCCCCTCGGAAAATCGACCGCGCCCCACGCGGGGGCGGTCACGAGCATCGAACACGTCGCCAGCGCCAGGACGCCGAACAGATTTGAGAAGGTTCTGGGTTCGAACATGATGATCGCCCCTTTGGTTCGAAGCTGTATGGCCAGGTGGCCCGTGCGGCGAAGCTATTCCTGGCGAACGGACCTAGCAACGCCGCCATGCAGCCCTGTCGGACGGCCGCGGCGAAGGTCCGGCATCCGACCATCCGGCCCGAGGGCGGACGTTTGCGCTAGCCCTCGGCCTCCGCCTGCTCGGCCCAGCGTCGTGTGGCGTGACAGGCCGCCATGGCGCGCCTGTAGCCGTCGCGGGCGGTGGTGCGCTCGATATAGGTCAATTCGGGTTCGGCCAGGTCGAAGAGTCGGCACCGCCGGACCCAGATCAGGGTGTAGGCGACGGAGATGTCCGCCGCGGTGAAGGTGTCGCCTGCGAGGTAGGGCGTCCGGGCGAGCTGGCGGGTCACGAGGGCCAGCCGGCTCTTGAAGATCTCCACGCCCTCGCGGGCCGTCCAGTCGTTGCGTTCGGCTTCTGGGGCGATGACCCGGCTGAGGCGGGTCATGTACATGGGCATCATCAGGCCGGCTTCGCCCAGGTGCAGGAACTGCTGGTAGGCGGGGAAACCGGGCTCGGCGGGCGCGGGCGCGAGCGGCGTCGGGCCGTAGCGGGCGATGAGGTATTCCATGATCGCGATGGACTCGACCATGGTCGCCTCGCCATCGACGAGGGCGGGAATGTAGCCGGCGGGGTTGACCGCCAGGAACTCCGCATCGGTCTCGACGCCGGCGAGCAGGTCGACGTCGCGCAGGCGATAGGGGAGGCCCATCTCCTCGAGCAGCCAGACGACGCGGAAGCCGCGGCCCTCGCCGTAGATCGTGATCATCTCGCCTCGCCCCCTCGCAGACGGTCCGTCACTTCCAGGACGGCGAGGGCGGAGGCTCCCAGGGGTGAGCCCGCTTCCATGCGTTCAGCCGCAGGACCGCAAGCAGCATCAGGCCAAGCGCGATCACCAGGTAGAGGGCGAAGGCCGCACCGATCGAAACCAGCCAAACGTGAGCGTCTCGTGTTCGGGGCCTGAACAGCAGGGCAGCCAAGGTGAGCAGCGGCGTGAGCATCGTGACGATAGAGAGGATCGCGACAAACCCTGACCGCCGAGCGCCGTCCTGGCCCCACGCTCTGTAGGAGTCCAGATTCTTGATGTTCGCCAGCGCTCTCGGATCTTGCATGGGCCAGGCTCCGGGCGACGGCTAGTGGAGGAGCGCGGGGCGTCCCTTCGGGAGCGGCTGGGCGAGCTCGGCTTCGGACGCCGGCGAGGCGCCGGCCGGCGCGTGGAAGCGGCCGATGAAGCGGAAGCCTTCCCACAGCTCGCAGCCGAACGGGAACTCGGTCTGCAGCGCCCGGCGGATGGCGCGGACGTCGTTCTCCAGGTCGCAGGCGACGGCGTCGAGCAGCCGGCCGGCGGCATCGAAGGGGAATATCTGGTAGTGACGCATGCTTGAGCCTCCGCGTCTCTCGGCTGGCGGCGATGTTACGCCAGCGCAACAGCCGCGACCAAGCGGGGCCGCAGGCGGCGGACCCACAGTTTCGTGAGCGGGACCTCAGACGACGGCGCGCAGCGGCGTCGGAGCCTCCCCTTCGGCGCCAGCCTCGCGGGCCGCTTCGGCCACGGCTTCCGCCTCGCGGACGGTCGCCAGGTTGCGCTCATGCGCCGCCTGGTCGATGCGGTAGAGCAGCCAGGCGGAAATCGAGAGGAACGACAGGGTGGTGGTCACCGGCAGATAGACCCAGACCAGATGCCGGATCAGTCCCGGATCGACGGCGCCGGGCCGGGCCTTGGCCGGGAAATGGACGAACGCCAGCACCAGCCCCGGCATCAGCGCCGACGCCGCAGCCGTCGCCTTGCCGATGAAGGTGTTGGTGGACATCACCAGGCCCTCGGACCGGCGGCCGGTCTTGACCTGGGCGTCCTCGGTGATGTCGGCGATCATCGAGGTGACGACGATGAAGCCCGCGTTGCCGAGGATGCCCCAGGCGAAGCGCTGCAGCATCAACAGCGGCATGAGTGCGGCCTCGCCAGGTCCCGGGAACGCGCCGAGCAGGCGCAGCAGCAGCGGCGCCTGGAGCACCACCAGGCTCGCGAAGAACAGGCTGACGCAGGCCCGCCGCTTGCCGACCCGGCGCGAGTAGGCGGCGGCGACGACGGCGGCGGCGAACGAGGCGACCAGGTTGGTGATCGACAGCACGCCCACCTGGCTGGCCCTCAGGCCCCAGAAGAAGGTGTCGATGTAGAGCGCGAGGCCGGTGTAGAGCCCCGAGGCCAGCCCGCCGAGCAGGGTGCCGGTGAGCGCCACGCCGAGGTTCCAGTTCTTCAGCGTCGCGGCGATCTCCCTGAGATTCTGCAGCAGGCTCGCCCGCCGCTGCGCCGGCCGGTGCAGCCTCGGAATGTGCCCATGGGTGCCGATCGCCGAGACCAGGATGGAGGCCAGCATGATTCCCGCGGCGGTGACCGCCATCGGGCCCCAGGCGTCGGGATTGAGCTGCCCCATCGGGTATTTCGGGGTGGGGCGGAAGAACCAGAAGTAGCCGAGGTTGGCGGCGAGCGCCCCGCCCAGGGTGCCCAGCACCCAGCGGTAGCTCATGACCACGGTGCGGTCGTGGTAGTCGGGCGCGAGCTCCGGGGCGAGCGCCGAGGCCGGCATCTCGTAGAGGCTGATCAGCAGCCGCGCGCCGACGACGAAGACCAGCAGCCACAAGGCTTTCTGCGGCATGCTGAAGCCGCCCGGCGGCGACCAGAGCAGCACCCAGCTGACCGCGATCGGGATCGCCGAGCCGTAGAGGAAGGGATGGCGCCGCCCCCAACGGGTGCGCAGGTTGTCCGAGATGTGGCCGACCATCGGGTCCCAGACCGCATCGACGATCAGCGAGACTGCCAGCGCGGCGGAAACCACCTGGGCCGAGAGCCCGACCACCTGGTTGTAGAAGAACAGGAGCAGCGGCAGGACCGTCAGGTGCACGCCGTAGGAGAGCGATCCGAAGCCGTAGAGGAACTTGGTGCGGAAGTTCAGGCGCTCGGGGGCGGCGGCCGGCTTGGCTGTCACAGAAGCGTCTCCTCGCTGGATCTCAGGGGGCGGCCCGGGGTGAGTTTCATAGCCGCGGCTAGCCGAGGCGTGCGGCTGCGACGGCGTCGGGCGCGATCTCGGCCGCGATCTCGCTCGCGGCCTGAGCTTCGGCCACCGTGGCCAGGTTGCGCTCATGGGTCGCCTTGTCGATGCGGTAGAAGCCCCAGACGGCGATCGACAGGAACGAAAGGATCGAGGTGATCGGCAGGTACACCCAAGCCATGTGGTGGACGATGCCCACGTCGATCGCGCCGGGCCGGGCGTGCGCCGGGAAGCCGACATAGGCCAGCACCAGCCCCGGCAGCAGGGCCGAGACGCCGGTCGTGGCCTTGGTGATGAAGGTGTTGGTGGACATCAGCAGGCCCTCGGCGCGGCGGCCGGTCTTGACCTGCGCCTCCTCGGTGATGTCGGCGACCATCGAGGTCGAGAGTATGAAGCCGCCGTTGGTGAGCGCGCCGGCGACGAAGTGGCTGAGGATCAGGATCGGCATCAGCAGCGCCGCGCCGTTGCCGGGGAAGGCGCCCAGCAGCCGCAGGAGGATCGGCGCCTGGGTGGCCACCACGCAGGCGAAGAACATCGCCATGCAGGCGTGTTTCTTGCCGACCGCGCGGGAGAAGGCGGCCGCGACGAAGGCGCCGACCAGGGACGACACCAGGTTGACCAGCATCAGGACCCCGATCTGGCTCGCCTTCAGGGCCCAGAAGAAGGTGTAGAAGTAGAGCGCCAGGCCGCCGTAGAGCCCGAAGCTGAGGCCGGCGATCAGCCAGGCGGTGAGCGCCACGCCGAGGTTGCGGTTCCTCAGCGTCGCGGCGATGTCGCGAAGGCTGCGCACGACATCGACCTTGCGCGCGGGCGGGCGATGGAGCCTGCGGATGTAGTGGTGGGTGCCCGCCGCCGAGACGATGATGGAGACCAGCGCGATCGCCGCCGAGGCCCAGGCCATGGGCCCCCAGGCGGCGGGGTTGAGCTGGCCCTGCGGATAAGCGGCCGTCGGGCGGAAGAACCAGAAGTTGCCGAGGCTGGCCGCGAGCGCGCTGCCGAGCACGCCCAGGACCCAGCGGTAGCTCAGCACGGTTGTGCGGTCGTGGTAGTCGGGCGCGAGCTCCGGCGCGAGCGCCGAGCTCGGCATCTCGTAGAGGCTGATGACCAGGCGCGCGGCCACGACGAACACCAAGAGCCAGAGGAACTTCTGGGCGGCGTCGAAGGCCGACGGCGGGTGCATCAGGAACACCACCGAGGCGGCGATCGGGACCGCCGAGGCGTACATGAACGGATGGCGCCGCCCCCACGGCGAGCGCAGGTTGTCGGAAAGGTGGCCGATCACCGGGTCCCAGACGGCGTCGATGACCAGTGCGATAGCGAGCGCTGCGCTGACCGCCTGGGCGGAGAGCCCCACGACCTGGTTGTAGAAGAACAGCAGCAGCGTCGTGACCTGGGTGAGCACGCCGTAGGCGATCGAGCCGAACCCGTAGAGGAACTTGGTGCGGAAGTTCAGGCGTGGCGGCGGCGCCTTGGCGTTGGTGGGCTCGTTCGTCCGGGCGTCCACAGACAGGCTTCCTCGCACTTCGCGCCGCGGGTTCCCGGAGCCTGGCCTCAGGGGCCGCGTGTCCCGTCCCTCGTACCGTTTTTTCGAGGCTATGACGGGCTGAATTGACCGACGAGTCAAATCGGTATGATTGCGGCGGGCCGCCGCGGGGGCGGCGCGGTCACAAAGCCGTCGAGATCGGCAATAAAGCTCGCGCCGTGACGCCTGACGATCCCAAGGACGCCAACCCCTACGCGACGCCCAGCGCCTGGCCGCGGCTGCCGCAGGCCCCGATGCGGATCGGCGCGCCCAGGCCGCCGCCGGCCGCGCCGCGGCCGGTCGCGCCGCGGCCCGACCCGTCGCGTCCGGGCATGTCGGAGATCCCGTCCCAGGCCTCGATCCTGACCGGCTCGGCCCTGCCGCTGGGGGCGCCGCCGGCGCCGCAG
>NZ_JAICYI010000067.1 GCF_025934275.1 Phenylobacterium sp. | reverse complement strand
GCGGCAGGATGAGCTCGGCCGGCCGGCCCATGCCGGACGGGCGCGAGCCTGAGCCCGGCGGCTGGAACCGCTTCCAGTTCATCGTCGAGGAGATCGGGCCGGAAGTGGAGCGGCTGCGCACGCGGGGGGTCAAGTTCCGCAACGAGATCGTCACCGGGCCGGGCGGCTCGCAGATCCTGGCCGAGGACCCCTCGGGCAACGTGGTCGAGGTGTTCCAGCCGGCGCCGATCGCCGACTTCCAGCCGGCGCGCTGAGGCGAGGAGGTCCAGGGTGAAAAGATCGCCGTTCCCGCGGCCACGCCGGCGCTGCTGACAGGCCCAGGCCGCGCGGGCGCCGCCAGCTTGCGCCTTGTCGAGGACGCCGCGCCGGATCGGCTAGGCCGCCGCCTTGGCGAGCTCGGCCACGAAGGCGGCGAACAGCCTGGCCATGGCGGGCTGCTTGTAGGGATAGACGTCGGCCGGATCCATCGCGTGGACGATCATGGCGGTGTCGGCTTCGAACAGCAGCAGCCGCCCGTCCGGGGCTTCGGCGCAGTCGATGGCCCAGTAGTCCAGCGGATAGGCGGCGTTGAGCGCGGCGAAGGCGGCGGCGTGGCGGTGGGCGAAGCCGGCCTCGAAGCCCGCCATGACCGCGGCCTCCTCGGCGCGGTTGGCGGGGTTTTCGGCCATGTCGGCGTTCAGGTAGTGGATCATCCAGCGCGGCGAGACCGCCATGTGGCTGATGAACGGCCGGCCGCCGATGAAGGCGACGCGGTATTTGCGGTAGAGGCCGTCGGGCCCGGCGTAGTCGATGAACCGGGCGACGAAGAAGGCCGTCTCGCTGCGTCCCGCGAGGTAGGCGGCGAGGTCCGCAGGATTTGCCAGGCGCTCCAGGCCGACGCCCGCCTGGCTGCCGATCGGCCGCACGATGACGGGGAACTCGAGCCCCGCGGCGAGGCCGGACAGCGATCCGCCGGCGGCCGCAGCGGCCATCGCCTCGCGGCTCGCGCGGACCGTGGTCGGGGCCAGGATGTGCGCGTGGCCCGCAAACCGCGCCGCCACGCCATCGCGGGTGAGGCCGGCGATCAGCGCCGGGCGGTTGTTGAGCACCGGCGCGGGCCAGGCCTCGAACGCGCCCTGCAGGCGGTGCAGCAGCCCATCGGCCTGCGGGCTCTCGCTGATCCCGATCAGGGCCACGTCGTGCGGCGGCGCGAGCGCCGGATCCGGCGGGCCGTCGACGAACCACCAGACCGGCTCGACCCGGGAGCCCTCCAGCAGGAAGTCGACCGGCGTGTTGGCCATGAGGTCGCCGGCCGCGCAGATCACCAGCAGCCGAAGCTCGGGCGCGCCGCCGGGCGCCGGACGGCGGTACTGGCGGCAGACCTCGAGCGCGGCCGCCTGCAGTTCGAGCCCCTTCTCGCGCTGGCCGGTCGCCAGCAGCAGGGTGGCGATGTCGAACAGGGCGCCGGCGTCGAAGCCGCTCGCCTCGAAGCGGGCGACCAGCTCGCCCCAAACCCGCATCAGGGCCTCGGCGTCGAGCGTCAGGCGGGCGAGCGCGGCGAGGCCCAAGGTCCGGGCGGGCGGCGAACCGGCGGGAGCAACGCTGATGACCGGGGCGGCGAGCAAGGCTGGAGCATTGCGGCGATTCGCGCCGGCGACGATGTCGCGACCGTCACTCGACGGCGCGGGTGTGAAACCTGCGTCGCCCGCTAGGCTGCGGTCGCGGCCAGTCAGTAGCCGGCGCGCCCTCGCAACCTGCGGTAGAATCGCGTGCGTCGCTGCCGCGACTTTACAGGCCGGCCGGAACGATGGCTGATAGCGGGGGGACGACCGTCTTCTAGGGCTGGGCCCTGAGCGGTTCCAAAGTGCGGGTTGGGGTCGGGGCATCGGTGAAGAGCACTTTCAAGTCGCTGGGCGGCGGCGCGCGTCTCGGCGCCGCCCTGATCGCCACCACCGTGGTCATCCTGATCCCGAGCGTCGCGTCGGCGGCCTGGACCCGGGCCGAGAGCGATCGCTTCGTCGTCCATGGCGAGGGCGACCCCCGGGCCATCCGCGACTATGCGGTCAAGCTCACGATCTACGACGAGGTGCTGCGCCTGCTGTTCCCGCCGCCGAAAGGCGTGCCCGCGCCGCAGAAGGTGGACGTCTATCTGGTGCGCGGGCATGAGGGTCTGAGCCGCGTTTGGCCGAGCGTCCCCCAAGCGGTCGGCGGATTCTACGAAGCCCTGCCGAGCGGCATATTCGCCGTGGCCGAAACCGGCGCGGTGGGATTGAAGCCAAATACCGTCCTCTTCCATGAGTACGCGCACCACTTCATGAAGGAGAACTTCCCCGCCGCGTATCCCGCATGGTTCGTGGAGGGCTGGGCGGAGTACGTCAGCACGATCGACATCAAGCCCAGCGGCATCATCGTCGGCGCCGGCGAGGAGGGCCGCGTGGCCTGGCTCAACTACGGCGACTGGACACCCTTGCGCCAATTGCTGACCGACCGGCCCCTGCAGGGCCAGTGGGAAGAGCAGGCGCACTTTTATCCCGAATCCTGGGCGCTCGTTCACTACATGGAGGACACGCCCGAGCGTAGAGCCCAGCTCCATATGGCGCTCCAGGCGATCGCAAGTGGCGCGGACCCCGTTAAAGCGGTGGAGTCGGCGACGGGCCTCTCGATGGCCGATCTGACGCATCGCCTGCAGACCTACGGCACGATGATGGAGCTTCGGGTCAAGACGTCGGCTGTCGATATGGCGCCGAAGGTCGAAGTCTCGACCTTACCCCCGTCGGCGGACGACCTCCTGCTCGACAAGGTCCGCCTCGAGATGCCTCTACCCGTCAAACGTGACGACCGATTCCTGGCTGAGGTCCGGCGGCTGGCGGCGAAGTATCCGGGCGACCGACTTGCCGATCTCGTCCTGGCGAGAGTCGAGTTCGCGTACGGCGATGCGGCCGCCGGTCAGGCGATCGTGGATCGCCGGCTCGCGAGCGACCCGAACGATGCCGACTTTCTTCGGGTCAAGGGGGAAAGCCTGCTCCTCGCGGGGAATCGGGACGAGGCGCACCGCCTCGAAAAGTTCCGCGCCGCTCGGGCGCCCTTGATCAAAGCATACGGGCTCGAGAAGGACGACTTCCGCATCCTCTACGATTACGTGGAGAGCCGCTCCGTCGAGCCGGACTATCCTGATGACAACGATCTGAACGCACTGCTCGCAGCCAACAGCCTGGCGCCCGCCGTTGCGGACATCTCGGTCAGCATCGGTGAGGTGCTGATCCGGAAAGGACGGCGGCCGGAGGCCAACGCGGTGCTCGCCGTTGTCGCCAAAGACCCGCATGGCGGCTCGCTGGGCGTCCGGGCGCGCGCCCTGATCGCCGGCAAGAGCGAGGCGGACGCGAAGAAGGCCGCCGAGCTGGCGGAGAAGTCCCACAAGGACTGAGCCGAGGTCACCCTTCGCCTAACGCCAGCGCCTGTTCGATCTCGCCAATCGCGGCCTCCACTTCGCTGTCCTCGGGCGGCACCCGTCGAGGTCGGCCGAGGCGCCGATCTGCCCCAAGCTATCGCCCCTGGAACGCGGGCTTGCGCTTCTCCAGGAACGCGCGGCGGGCCTCCTGGCCGTCCTCGCTGCGGAACGCGCGGCCGATGTTGGCGACCTCGTAGCGGAGCTGGCTCTCCATCTCGACGGTCTCGGTCGAGCGCACCATGCCGCGCTTCAGGAGCCTGAGCGTGATCGGCGACCAGGCGCAGAGCTCCTGGCAGTAGGCCGCCAGGCGGGCCGCAAAGGCCGCGTCGTCCACGACCTCGCCCGCCATGCCGAGCGCGACCGCCTCGTCGCCCAGCACCGTGCGGTTCTCCATCATGAAGCGCATGGCCTGCTCGTAGCCCATGGCTTGCGGCAGGGTGATGGTGAGGCCCGCGTCGGGCGAGCCGCCGATCCGGGTGTAGCCGGCCATCAGCCGCGCGGAGCGGGCGATCAGCCGCACGTCGGCAGCCATGGCGAGGCCGAGGCCCGCGCCCACCGCCACGCCGTTGATGCCGCCCACCACCGGCTTGTCGCAGCGCTTGCGGATGGCCAGCAGGAACTCGCCCACCCAGCTGATGTCGTCGAGCTGGGCGGCCATCGGGCTCTTCGGATGGTAGGGCTCGGAGCCGGGCGACAGGTCGAGCCCGGCGCAGAAGGCGTCACCCGAGCCGGTGATCGCCACCACCCAGACGTTGTCCTCGCCGGCCGCCGTGTCGACCGCCTCGACGACACTCCAGGCGAGCGCGTTGGACAGCGCGTTCTTCTTCTCCGGCCGGTTCAGCCGGATCGTCCGCACATGGCCCTCGTCGGTGACCTCGACCAGCCTGCTCATCTCGCACCCTCCGTCTGCACATCGCTTTCTAAGCCGTGATGGCCGGGCTTGTCCCGGGCACGCATGAACATTGCTCGAGCCGATTGTCGATGGGCCACCGCCGCGGGTTCTCGCCGAACCCGGAGTCCACGGGTGGCCGGGACAAGTCCGGCCATGGCGGATATGGGGGAGGGATGATGTCGACCCGCCCCCACCTCGAAGCCGCCCGGGCGCTGATCGGCGCGCCGGGCTCGCGGCGGAACATCCCGACGCCCGCGGCGGTGCTCGACCTGGACGCGTTCGACAAGAACCTGGCGCGGATGGCCCTGCGGGCCAAGGCGGCGGGGCTGGCGCTGCGGCCGCACGCGAAGTCCCACAAGTGCAGCTGGATCGCCAAGCGGCAGATCGCGGCGGGCGCGGTCGGCGTCTGCTGCGCCAAGCTGGCCGAGGCCGAGGCGCTGGCGGCGGCCGGGATCGGCGCGATCCACGTCACCTCACCGATCGCGGGCGAGGCGCCGGCCCAGCGCGCGGCCGCGCTGGCCCGGTCGCTCGCCGACTTCCGGATCGTGATCGACCATCCGGACGGGGCGGCGGAGCTGGGCGCGGCGGCGCTCTCGCCGATCCAGGTGCTGATCGACGTCGACGTGGGGACCGGCCGGACCGGCGTCTCCGGGATCGAGCCGGCGCTGGAGGTCGCCCGCACGATCGCCGCCCAGCCGAACCTGAGGCTGATCGGGGTGCAGGGCTACGGCGGCCACTGGCAGCATATGGAGGGCGCCAACGCCCGGGCCTCGGCGACAGCCGGCGGCATGGCCCGGCTCTCGGCGGTGATCTCGGCGCTCCGGAACGCCGGCGCCGAGATCCGGGTGGTGACCGGCGGCGGCACCGGCACCTTCGAGGCCGACGCCGCGCAAGGCGTGCTGAACGAGGTGCAGCCCGGCTCCTACGCGTTCATGGACCGCGAGTACCGCGAGGCGCTGAAGAGCGATCCGGACGGTGAGTTCGAGCAGAGCCTCACCATCGCCGCGACAGTGATCAGCGTGAACCATCCGCGCTGGGTGACGCTGGACGCGGGGCTGAAGGCGTTCTCCACCGACGGGCCGCCGCCGGTTCCGGCGACCGCGAAGTTCGCGGGCTGCGGCTATCGGTTCTTCGGCGACGAGCACGGCCTCTTGATGCGGCCCGACGGCGGGACGGTCGGCCGCGGCGAGCGCGTCGAGCTCGTCCCCGGCCACATCGACCCCACGATGGACCGCTACGACGTGCTGTGGCTGGTCCGCGGCGACGTGCTGGAGGACGTCGTGCCGATCGAGGCCCGCGGCGCGTCGCAGTAGCCGCCGCTCAGTTCCCGAGCGCCTGGTCGAGGTCGGCGATCAGGTCGGCCGGGTCCTCGAGGCCGGTGGAGAGGCGCAGCAGGTCGCCCGGCGTGGTGGTGCCGACCTCGACCGAGGCGCGGTGCTCGATCAGGCTCTCGACCCCGCCCAGCGAGGTGGCCCGCTTCCAGAGCTTGACGCGAGCGGCGACGGCCAGCGCCGCGGCCTCCCCGCCCCTGACCCGCAGGCTCAGCATGCCGCCGAAGCCGCCCCGCATCTGGCGCGCGGCGACCGCGTGCTGCGGGTGGCTGGGCAGCCCCGGATAGAGCACGGCCGCGATCCGCGGATCGGCGGCGAAGCGCTCGGCCACCTGCTGCGCCGAGCGGCAGGCCCGCTCGACGCGCAACGGAAGCGTGCGCATGCCGCGCATCAGCAGCCAGGCCTCGATCGGGCCGAGCACCGCCCCCTGATGGATGCGCAGGAAGCCGATTCGCTCCCAGAGCTCGTCCTCGACCGAGGTCACCAGCGCGCCCGCCAGCACGTCGGAGTGGCCGTTCAGGTACTTGGTGGCCGAGTGCATGACGAGGTCGGCCCCGAGCGCGATCGGATGGGTGATGGTCGCCGCGCCGACGGTGGAATCCACCGCGAGCTTCGCGCCGGCGCGATGGGCGAGCTCGGCGCAGGCGGCGATGTCGGAGACATCCCACATCGGGTTGGAGGGCGTCTCCAGCCACACGAGCCTGGTCTTGCCGGGCTTTAGCGCAGCGGCCACCGCTTCGGTCGCGCTGGCGTCGACGAACTCGACCTGCAGGCCCCACTCCAGCGCATGGACCCGGAGCCACTGCTGCAGGCCGTAGTACATGACCTTCGGCGCGACCACGTGGTCGCCAGGCTTCAGCGCCAGGAACACCGTGCTGGCCGCCGCGAGACCCGAGGCGAACAGCAGCGCGGCCTCCCCGCCTTCCAGCCGGGCGAGCAGCGCCTCCGGCTGGCCGTAGGTCGGATTGTCGATGCGGGTGTAGTTGAAGCCGCCGGTGAGCTCGTAGGCCGCGTCGCGCAGATAGGTCGTCGAGACGTGGATCGGCGGGATCAGCGCCTGCGTCGTCTCGTCGATGCGCCCCAGCCCCTGCGCGGCCAGCGTCGCCGGCGCCCAGCTGTCGATATCGGCCATGCCGCACCCTCCTCGGAGCCTGCGGAAGCCTATAGAGCGGCGCGAGGCGTTGCGGAAATCCCGCGCGCCCGCGCCCCCGCGCGCGGGGGCTTAACCGATCCTCCACGGTTGCGGCTCACAACCGGCCTGACGCGATTCCCGCGCCTGGATCCGCCGTGGCCGCCGACCAGTCCCCGTACGATGCGATCTTCTACGCCTACCAGCGCGAAGGGGCGCTGCGCTCGGCGCGCGCGGTGCTGCCGCTGCTGCACGAGGTCCTGAGGATCGACAGCGTCCTCGACGTCGGCTGCGGCGCCGCGGCCTGGCTCAAGGCCCACCAGGAGGCGGGCGCCGCCGAGGTGCTGGGGATCGACGGCGACTATCTGGACCCTGCCTGCCTGCTGGTCGATCCGGCCGCGTTCCAGGCGCGCGACATCACCCGGCCCCTCGAGCTCGGGCGGCGCTTCGACCTGGTGCAGTGCCTGGAGGTCGCCGAGCACGTGCCGGCCGCCGCCGGCCCGGCGCTGATCGACAATCTCGCCCGGCACGGCGACCACATCCTGTTCTCCGCCGCGGTGCCCGGCCAGGGCGGCAAGGGCCACATCAACGAGCGGCCGCTGGGCTACTGGCGCGACCTGTTCGCGGCGCGCGGATTCCGCACCGTCGACTACCTGCGGCCGCGCCTGGCCGACCGGCCGGAAGTGGAGTGGTGGTACCGCTACAACACCCTGCTCTATGTCCACGAGCGGGCGGCGGGCGCGCTGGCGGAGCCGCTCCGCCGGACGGAGATCGCCGTCGGCGCGGCGATTGCGGATGTCTCGCCGATCCCCATGCGCGCCCGCAAGATGATGCTGCGCGCCCTGCCGCGGGCGGCCGTCTCGCAGCTGGCGGCCATCAAGCACCGGCAGTTCGTCCGGGCGCTGGCGCGGAGCTGACGATGCCGCTCTGGGTGCATGGCCTCCTGCTGCTGAGCAGCCTGTCGGCGGCGGGCGGCCAGCTGATGCTGAAGCAGGGCGCCGCCGGCCGGATCTCGGCGATGGAGTTCGTCAATCCGTGGCTGGCCGGCGGCCTCACCTTCTACATCGCCGGCGCGCTCCTATGGATCCTGGCGCTCTCGAAGGCGCCGCTGACGCTGGTCTATCCCTACACCGCGCTCACCTTCGCCATCGTCTATGTGAGCGGCGCGGCGCTGTTCGGCGAGGCGGTGCCGGTGCGCGCCGTGGCCGGCGTCGGCCTGGTGCTGGGCGGCCTGCTGCTCATCAACCTGCGCTGATCCATGGCTCCCGCCCGCCTCAACCTCGTCGAACCCCGCCCCAGCGCGCCGCCGTTGCGCCGCGCGAAGCCCAAGCGCCTCACCCTGGTCGTGCCCTGCTTCAACGAGGAGGCGGTGCTGCCGGAGACGATCGCGCGGCTGATCGCGCTGCTCGACGAGCTGACCGCCCGGCGGCTGGTCAGCGCCGACAGCGGCGTGACCTTCGTCGACGACGGCTCGCGCGATGCGACCTGGGACATCATCGAGACCGCGCAGGCTGACGAGCCGCGCATCGGCGGCATCCGGCTTTCCGGCAACCGCGGCCACCAGCACGCGCTGCTGGCGGGCCTGCTCAACGCGCCGGGCGAGGTGCTGATCAGCCTGGACGCCGACCTGCAGGACGACCTCGGGGCGATCCCCCGCATGCTGGAGGCGCACGCGCGCGGCGCGGCCATCGTCTATGGCGTCCGCTCGCGCCGCCGGCACGACACCGTCTTCAAGCGGCAGACCGCCAGGGCCTACTACTGGCTGCTGCGGCGGCTGGGCGTCGACGTGGTCGCCGACCACGCCGACTTCCGGCTGATGAGCCGCCAGGCCGTGGACGCCCTGAGCGGCTTCACCGAGGTGAACCTGTTCCTGCGCGGGATCGTGCCGCTGCTCGGGTTCCCCAGCGAGATCGTCACCTACGAGCGCAACGCCCGGTTCGCGGGCGAGACCAAGTATCCGCTGTCGAAGATGATCGCGCTGGCCGCCAACGGGGTCTTCTCGTTCTCCACCGTGCCGCTGCAGTGGATCACGATCTTCGGCTTCGTCGTGGCGCTGGGCTCGGTCGGCGCAGGCTTCTGGGCGCTGGGGGTCCGGCTGTTCACCGCGCGCGCCCTCCCCGGCTGGGCCTCGACCGTGATCCCCATGTACTTCCTGGGCAGCGTGCAGCTGCTCGCGATCGGAATCATCGGCGGCTACGTCTCGCGGATCTACGCCGAGACCAAGCGGCGGCCCCGGTTCATCATCGAAAAGTCGATCTGAGGTGTCGTCGCTCGAGGCCGCGCTCGAACCGAGGTCGCTGCGGGCGCGGGCGGCCAAGCGCGCCACCCTCGCGCTGCTCGGCCTGTTCATCCTAGGGGTCGCTGCGATCTGGGCGGCGCCGCGCCCGCGGATGATCGACCTGCCGCAGCACGCCGGCCAGATCGCCCTGCTGCACGACCTCATCCTCGGCCGTTCGCCCTGGGCCGGCGAGATCCGCATCAACCTCGCCACGCCCTACCTGATCGGCTACGGCCTGGCGCTGCCGCTGTCGTTCCTGATGCCGGCCGGGGCGGCGCTGAAGACGGTGCTCACCGCCGCCTACGCGGGCTTCATCGCCGCCTGCCTCGGCATCCGCCGCGAGCTCGGCGCCTCGCCGAAGCTCGACGCCTACTACGCCTTCAGCTTCTTCGGCTTCGCCTACGGCTGGGGGATGTTCACCTTCCTGGTCGCCGCGCCGGTGGGGCTCGCCTTCATCTGGCTCTGCATCCGCTATGCGCGAGGCGGCCGCGGCCTGCGGCAAGGGCTCGGCGTGGCGGCGCTGGGCCTGGCGCTGCTGCTCTCGCACGGCCTGGTCTTCCTGTTCGCCGGGGGCCTCGGGGGGCTCATCCTGCTGGTGCGCGCGACGAGCCTGCGCGGCCTCGTGGTTCGCTCGTGGCCGTTCTGGCTCCTGCTCGCCGCCTGCGCGGCGATCGCGGTGCTGACCCGCGAGCGGGAGACGGCGTTGACCCCGGCCTTCGCGAGCCAGGTCCACTTCGGGGCGTTCGGGCTGCACCTGCGCTCGATCGTCGGCAACGCCTTCGATGCGCCCGCCCGACGCTGGCCGATCGCCTTCTTCGCGATCTTCGCCGGCCTGCCGCTGCTGGGCGGATTCCGGCCGGACTGGCGGGCGCGCGAGGCGGTGGTGATCCTGGCCGCCACCCTCGCGGCGCTGGCGTTCGCGCCGCATTACGCCTGGTCGACGTCCATGCTGTTCGAGCGGTTCGCGATCTTCCTGCCGCCGGCCTACGCCTGGGTGCTGCGCGAGCGCCCGCCGGCCGCCGGCAGCCTCGCTGTCCGCCTGCAGCCGCACGTGGCGCTCGTGGCGGGCCTGGCCTGCGCGGCGGTGCTCGCCCAGCATGCTCGCCTGGCGCTGGCGTTCGGCCGCGAGCAGCGCAGCTTCGAGACCGTGCTGTCGGCTGCGGCGCCGGGCGAGCGGGCGCTGGCGCTGATCTTCGACGCCGCGAGCGAGGTCGACGACGACGACGAAGCCTACCTGCACCATGCGCTCTGGTACCAGGCCGACCGCCACGGCTTCGTGGACTTCAACTTCGCCGCCTTCCATCCGCAGATCGCCCGCTTCCGGCCGGGGCGCATTCCGCCGGCGGGCGAGCGGCTGGCGATGAATCCGCAGCAGTTCGACTGGCGGGCGAACGGCGGCGACCGCTACCGCTACATATTCGTCCGCAGCGACGGCCCGCCGCCCGCCCGCGCCTTGGCGGGCGCGCCCTGCCCGCCGGCCCTCGTCGCCGCGGCCGGCAAGTGGCGGCTGTACGAGCGGCGGGCCTCGTGCGCTGCGCCGTGAGACGCTCGCTCAGCCGAGCCTGACCTTGCCGCCGGGCAGGAAGGCATAGTCCGGAAGATGCAGGTTCTTCGGGGCCGGGCCCTTCCGGATGCGCCCGGAGGTGTCGTAGACCGAGCCGTGGCAGGGACAGAACCAGCCGCCGTACTCGCCCTGGCCGAAGGTGGGCACGCAGCCCAGGTGGGTGCAGACGCCGATCACGATGAGCCACTCGGCCATGCCGGGCTTATGACGGCTCTCGTCGGTGGCCGGATCGCGCAGGTCGGCGTGGTCGCCGGCGATGGCCTCCGCGATCTCCTTGGGCGTGCGGTGGCGGATGAACACCGGCTTGCTCCGCCACTTGACCACGATCTGCTGGCCCATGACGACCTTGTCGTAGTCGGTCTCGATCTGGGCCAGCGCGAGGGAATCGGCGGCGGGGTTCATCTGGTCGATGAACGGCCAGCCGATGGCGACAACCGCCCCGGCGGCCGCCGTGCCGGTCACGATGTAGAGGAAGTCCCGTTTGGTCGGCTCGCCCGATTGGGCGGCGGCAGGCGTGTCGGTCACTGGCGTCTCCGGCCCACTCCAGCAGACGATCAACCCGCGAGCGCCCGGCCGGGGTCCGAAAAAACGATCGTGATACGATATGCGCTGGCGAGCACGCCCGAAGTGGCGGGCGACGCCTGCGTCTGGTCTTATCGGCCTCGCGCGAGGAGCTTGCAGCGAGGCGATCATGACCGACGACGAACGGGCGATCCGGCAGGTGGTCGCGACCTGGATGGCCGCCAGCCGCAGCGGCGACGGCGCGACCGTGCTGTCGCTGATGACCGAGGACGCGATCTTCATGGTCCCCGGCCGCGAGCCGTTCGGCCGCGAGGTCTTCGAGGCGGCGGCCGCTGCGCCGAACGCCATGCGGATGGAGGGGACCAACGAGATCGTCGAGATCCAGGTGCTCGGAGACTGGGCCTTCAGCCGCAATCGCATCGAGCTGACCGCCACGCCGCCCGGCGGCGAGCCGGTGCGGCGCCATGGCTACACGCTGACGCTCTATCGCAAGGGAGCGGACGGCCGCTGGCGGCTGGCGCGCGACGCGAACCTGTTGACCGTCAAGAGCTAACCGCCGTCAGTTCAGCGGCACGTTTCGCGTAGAGCGCCTCGATCAGCGGGCACCCCGGATCATCCCCCGCGTCGCAGGCGCGCACGGAGGCGACCAGCGCCTTTTCCATGCGCTTGAGATCGGCGATCCGCGCGCGGACATCCTTCAGATGCCCCGCTGCGAGGTTCCGCACTTCCGCGCACGCCGCCTGGCCGCCGGCGGCCAGGCCGAGGAGCGCGCGCACCTCGTCGAGAGTGAAGCCCAGCTCACGCGCCCGCCGCACGAACCCCAGCCGGCCGACATCCTCGCCGTCATAGCTGCGATAGCGCCCGCGCCGCGCCGGCGCGGGCAGCAGTCCGATTCGCTCGTAATAGCGGATCGTCTCGATGTTGCAGCCGGTTCGGCGGGACAGCTCGCCGATCGGGATCGCCTGAACCATGTGAGGACGCCTCGCCAAATTGAGGGCTTGAGTCTGTAGCGGCTACAGATGGCATTCTGCTCCGCAGGAGACCAGGAGACCACCGGTGAGCGCCGCCGAACGATCGCGAGGACAACCCATCCAGACCCGATCGACCCTGACCTGTCCGCACTGCGGGCATCGGGCGACCGAAACCATGCCGAGCGACGCCTGCCAGTATTTCTACGACTGCAGAGGTTGCGGCGCGGTCCTTCGGCCGAAGCCCGGCGACTGCTGCGTCTTCTGCTCATACGGCGATATGCCCTGCCCGCCGACCCAGACCGTCAGCCGGGCCAGAAGGAGGTGTCCGTCATGCCATCCCGCGACCGATCGGACCCACGCTCAGCCGACTTCCTCCGAAATCCGCTGAGCGCCCTCTTCTGGTGGGGCCTGCCGTTGGCCGTTGGCTTGACGGCGGAATTTCTGCCGCTCGCGGCGTCGGGCAAGATCCTCCTGTGGGCCATCGCGCTGGCCTGGATGGGCGTGGGCTGCGCGCGCAACGCCTGGCGATGCCACAGGCTGCACTGCATCCTGGCCACGCCCGTGCTGTTCCTGGGAGGCGCAGCAACCGCCCTTGTCGCGCTCGGCTGGACGTCGTTTGGGCCGCAGGCCGCGAGCTATGTCATCAACGGCAGCCTCGGCCTTGCTCTCCTGGCCTTCCTGGCGGAGCCGATCTGGGGCCAGTACCGGACGCGCCGGGCAAATCCTTTGTGATTCGGTAAGTTAATTAAGGATATCCCTGTTCGCGCGCTCGTTCTTCGGACCCGCAGGTCACATATAGGTCACATCGGGGCACAGTTCGCGCGCTCCAATGCCGGATCCCTGGGGCGTTGCAAGCTATCCAAATATGCGCTGCGGCGGCGCAATCTACAGCCCAGCCAAGCGAAGACGACTAGGCAATAAAATCAGCAGCGCCGGCAAGGGCGGTCCCGAGGAAGGCAAGGCAGCCTCCCACGTATGCAGTATGGAAGTCGCCAACGGCGTAAGCCTTCAGGTCTCTCCTGAGATCCTCATGCTTTGATCACAATGCCCCAAGTTGCTCCTCAAATTGACGGCGCAGCTCCCTCAGGCGCCGCCATGCGCCCGCGGGGCTGGAGGTCCGCTACAGGCGCGATCGTTGGGAAGATCTCGACGGCAGGGGAACCATGGCCGGGCGCGCGATCGATCACGGCGTGGCTCTTGGAGAACGGGACTCGCAGCTGACCGCCACGCCGCCCGGCGGCGAGCCGGTGCGGCGCCATGGCTACACGCTGACGCTCTATCGCAAGGGAGCGGACGGCCGCTGGCGGCTGGCGCGCGACGCGAACCTGTTGACCGTGCAGAGCTAGCGATCGTTCGCGCGCGTCGCGTCTGAATGGACGAACCGTCCACGAGCGATCCCGCCGCCCACACCACCATGCCTGCCCTTCCTCGATCGAGGAGGAAGGGGGCGGATCACCCCTGGACGAGCTGGGTGAGGACGCCGCCGGTCATCGAGGGGTGGATGAAGACCTGGCCGCGGACGGGATTGCCGGGGCCGGGGTCGCCGACCAGGCGGATGCCCCCGTCGCGGAGCGTCGCCAGCGTCTTGTCGAGGTCGTCGACCTGCATGGCGACCAGGTGGACGCCCTCGCCGCGCTCCTCCAGGCGCTTGGCGATCGGGCCCTCGTCGCCCAGGTTCGAGACCAGCTCGATGAAGCTCTCCGGAAAGCGGAAGAAGGCCATCTTCATGCCGGCGGCCGGCGCCTCGCGCCGCTCGCTGACGGCTGCGCCGTAGATCGTCTCGTAGCGGCTGACCGCGGCGTCGAGATCCTTCACCGCGATCACCACGTGATCGACACCCTTGAACATCGCCGGACCCTCACCTGACCAGGGCCGCAAGAGCTAGCAGCCGGGCAGAGGAGCGACAACGCCGTTCCGCCACCCCCTCCTGCGGCCCTACCGACACAGCGCGGCGAAGCGCGCCTGCAACTGCGTCAGGCGAGCGCGATGCCCGGCAGGTCGCCGGCCGCGCGCCAGGCGCGCAGCTTCTCGAAGAAGGCGATCGAGCCGGCGCCGTACATGTCGGAGAAGAAGCCCTGGCGGTTTCCGGCCGCGCCCTCCGAATTGTAGTAGCCGGGGGTGCATTCGGCGTAGAACCGCTGGCCCATGCGCGCCAGGCTGCGGACCTCGGCGACGTAGTCGGCCTCCGCCTCCGCGGTGGGCTCGACCACCTGGGCGCCGCGGGCCCTGGCTCCGGTGACGATGTGGGTGACGTGCTCGGCCTGCTCGTAGAGCGCCATCGGCACGCTGACCGTCACCGCGGTCTGGGTGAAGCCCAGGAAGAAGCAGTTCGGGAAGCCGTGGCTGGTCAGGCCGTGCAGGGTGCGAAGCCCGTCGGCCCAGTGCTCGGAGAGGCTCTGGCCGCCGCGGCCCACGATGTCGTAGCCCGCTCGCCGGGTATAGGAGGTGCCGACCTCGAAGCCGGTGGCGAAGATCAGGCAATCGACCTCGTACTCGACGCCGTTGGCGACCACGCCGGTCGCGGTGAGCCGCTCGACGCCCGTGCCGTTGGTGTCCACCAGGTGGACGTTTTCCCGGTTGAACGTCTGCAGGTACTCGTCGTGGAAGCACGGCCGCTTGCAGAACTGGCGGTACCAGGGCTTGAGCTTGGCGGCGGTCTCCGGGTCCTTGACGAGCTGATCCACCCGCGCGCGGACCTGGTTCATCTTCCTGTAGTCGGCCAGCGCCATGAGCTCGCCGCGCTCCTCGCTGGTCAGGCGCCGGCCGAGCTTCCGCGCGGCGGCCTTGGCGGCCGTGCCGGTGAGGTTGCGGAAGATGTCGGTCCAGCCGTCGGAGACCAGGTCCTCGTCCTGATCCCCGCCGGAGACCAGGATGTTGAAGTTCTCCATGCGCCGGCGCTGCCAGCCGGGGGTGAGCGTCTTGACCCATTCGGGATCTGTGGGCGCGTTGTTGCGCACGTCGACGGACGAGGGCGTCCGCTGGAAGACGTAGAGCTGTTTCGCCCACTCGCCGAGGTGCGGCACGCACTGGATGGCGGTCGCGCCGGTGCCGATGATGCCCACCCGCTTGTCGGAGAGGCCGCTCAGCCCACCCTCCGACGAGCCGCCGGTGTAGCGGTAGTCCCAGCGGCTGGTGTGGAAGGTGTGACCCTGGAAGTCGTTGATGCCCGGGATGCCCGGCAGCTTCGGGCGGCTGAGCGGGCCGTTGGCCATGGCCACGTACTGGGCGCGGAAGCGGTCGCCGCGGTCGGTCTCGACGATCCAGCGGGCGGCGGCCTCGTCCCAGACGAGGCCGGTGATCTTGGTCTGCAGGAGCGCGTCGTCGTAGAGCCGGTAGTGGGTCGCGATCCGCCGGCTGTGCTCGAGGATCTCCGGCGCGAAGGAATACTTGTGCCTCGGGATGTAGTTCAGCTCCTCGAGCAGCGGCAGGTAGACGTAGGATTCCACGTCGCACATCGCGCCCGGATAGCGGTTCCAGTACCAGGTGCCGCCGAAGTCGCCGCCGGCCTCGACCATGCGGATCTTCCGGAAGCCCGCCTCGCGGAGGCGTGCGCCCATCAGGAGGCCGCCGAACCCGCCGCCGATGATCGCGAACTCCACCTCGTCCGTGACCGGCTCGCGGGTGAACCCCGGCTCGACGTAGGGGTCCTCGACGAAGTGCGAGAACTCGGCCGTCACCTCGACGTATTGCGAGATGCCGTCGGGGCGCAGGCGCTTGTCGCGCTCGGCCAGATACTTCTCGTGCAGGGCGTCGGGATCGAAATCGATCTCGCCCACGATCTCGGCGATCTCAGGTCGGATGGTCATGGCGCATCCCGTGTTGGGCGGCAGGGATTTGGCGCGGATGACGCGGCGGGCGTCAAGCGATTGACGAAGGCGGCCCGGCGGGTGTGGCATGCGGCCGGACGATCAAGGAGGCGCAGATGACCACGCGCGCTATGCTCTGGCTGACGGTTGCGGTGGCGGCATCGAGCCTGGCGGGCGCCGCGCTCGCCCGTGGCGGGGGCCCTGGGGGCGGCGGCGGCGGCGCCGGCGGCTTCGGCCCGCCGGGCGGCGGCGGCGGCCACGCCGGCGGCGTGTTCGGCGGCGGCGGCGGCGGCTTCGGTCACATCAACAACGCCCCGAGCATCGGCATGCGGAGCTCGACCTCGACGCTGGACCGCAACAGTCATCTCGACGGCGCGCTCTCTAACGCGCTCGCCAAGAGTGGGGTCACGGTGCCCGGCGGCGACCTGAAGTCGGCCTGCGCCGGCTTCCGCAATCTCGGCGGCTGCGTGGCGGCCCTGCACGTGGCGCAGAACCTCAACCTGCCGGGCGGGTTCGACGCCCTCAAGGCGCGCATGACCGGCGGCAACGCGGTGAGCCTCGGACAGGCGATCCAGGCGCTGCTGCCCAGCGCCGACGCCCGCGGCGAGGAGCGGAAGGCGAACCGGCAGGCCGACGCCGACCTGCGGCACGCCGACGACGAGGTCGCCGGCGACTGAGGCGAGCGCGATGAGCGAGCCCCTGCCGCCCGAACCGGTCGAGCCGCCGATCCCGCCGGAGCTGCCGCACTCGCCCGAGCCGCCGGACATCCCGCTCTCGCCCTTCCGCGACGAGCCGCCGGTCAGCCCCGATCAGGCGGCGTGACGGCGCTTTCGTGCCGATCGGCCAGGCTCGGCGCATGACGCGATTCTGGGCCGAGTTCGCCGTGCTCTACGGCGCGGCGCTGGCAGGGGCGCTGGGGCTGGCGCCCTACCTGCTGCGGCTGTCCGCGCAGGCGAGCGGCGCGCGCAAGCCGCGGTTCAGCGGACCGCAGCTGGCGCTGGTGGGCTGGCTGCAGACCGCCGTCTTGTTCGCACCGGTCGTGGGCGTGGGGCTCGTCGCGGCGCATGCGGTCGGGCGCGGCGCGCCGTACGTCGAGGCGGCGCTCGGCGGGTTCGCCGCCTGCCCGCTGGTCGGCCCCATGCTGCGGATGGCGATCAGCGTGGGCGTGGTGTCGGGCGCAGCGCTGACCGGACTGGACTTCCTGCTGCTGCCCTGGCTGCCGGCGCAGATCCGCGAGCTCGCCCGGCGCACCTCGCTCACCGAGAACTTCGCGGCCTCGTTCTACGGCGGGATCGACGAAGAGCTCCTGACGCGGCTGCTCGGCGTCTCGGGCGCGGCCTGGCTCCTCGCGCGGGTCTGGCCGAACGCGGCCGGCGCGCCGACCGCCGCCGACGCCTGGGCCGCGATCCTGCTCATGGCGCTGCTGTTCGGGCTCGGCCACCTGCCGGCGGCCAAGGCGGTGGTCGGCCGGATCACGCCGCTCATCCTGGGGCGCAGCCTGGTGCTGAACGGGGTCGTGGGCCTGGCCTGCGGCTGGCTGTTCTGGACCTATGGGATCGAGGCCGCGATCCTCGCCCACTTCACCGCCGACATCGTCTACCACGTGGGCGGGACCGTGCTTCTGCGGCTCTACGAGCGGCGCTGGCCGCCGGCGGCCGGTCCCGAGGCGGCGGCCTGAGCCTTGCCGTTGATGGTCTCGGCCAGCATCAGCCGCGGCGTGGCCCGCGCGTTCGGCGCGGCGGCATGCACGATCCCCGGATGCATGAGGATGACGTCGCCGGGCGCGCCGGTCATCTCGCCGCCCTGCAGGGGAACGCCGCGACACGCGCCCGAGGCGGCCATGAAGCGTCGGAGCCGGTCGTCCGGCTCGCCGGGCGCGCAGAGCTCGGCCATCCACGGCGACCGGGCCCTCAGCTCGCCCAGCACGGCGGCGGAGCGGATCCAGGCGCGGCTGGACGCCTCAGCCATCACCTGCATCGTCGCGCGGTGCGAGCCCGCCACATAGAGCGTGCCGCCGCCGCCGGGCTCGGCGGGCGCGAGGAAGGTGAAGACGCGCACGTGGTCCGGCCAGGGGTCGAGCACGACGCCGGGCAGGATGTCGAGGTGCCAGGACTGGTGCGGCACGATCCACGCGGCGGCGTTCGGGAAGGTGACGAGCGGCAGGCCGGGATGGGCGGGCGGCGTCCAGCCGCGGCCGGCGAAGACGCCGTCGAGGACGCCGGCGAGACCGTCGCTGAGCAGCGGCGCGAAGGCGCCGGCGCGGCGCAGCTCGCGGAACTGGAAGGCCCCGCCCCTCGGCCAGGTGTCCGGGCGGCCGCGAAGCGCGCCGCAGCGGGCGGCGAGGTCCGCCCACAGGCGCTCGGCCATGGCGTCGACCGCGCGCGGCGGGACGAGGCCCGGCAGGCGCACCACGCCGTCTTCGAGGAACTGGCCGCGCTGCTCGCGGGTGAGGCCTGGCCCAGGCGCGGGCCGGTTCGAACGGGTCGGCATCGATCTGATGTCCCAGGCGCAAGGCGCCGCGCCCGCGGTCTGTGCGGGCCCTCAGGTGTTTCAGCGGCGAGGTCGCCGCGGCCCGGGACGGATCAGTGCATGAGCGCTCCCATTGATCGGCGCAGGCTAGCACGAAGCGCCTGAGCCGTCGCGCTCGCGCCTCAGGGGAGACGCCGTGCGCGAGGGGGCGCCGGCGTGGTAGCCGTCGCAGCCATGAAGGCGCGCCTCCTGGTCATCGTCGCGGCGCTGGGCCTCTCCGCCTGCGGCGAGGCCTATTACGCCTACGACTACGATCCCTACGGCGGCCCGCAGGGGCGTTACGCGAACCCGTTCGGGCCGCATCCGCACGCCCAGGCGCCGGTCTGCCGCCGCTGGGTGATGGGCGGCCCCTACGAGGACGGCTACCGCGGCCCCTACTACACGGGTCCCTATTGCGCCGATGCGGCGCAGGCGGGCTGGGTCGCGCCGCCGGCCGTCCCCTGAGATGGTTGCCGCGGCCGGGCGCGCGTCTAAGCTGCCGTTCGCATGTGCAACGAATACCGCTTCAAGCAGTCGCTGGATAAGATCGCCGAGGAGTTCAGCCAGATCCGGCTGCCGATCCATTGGCTGGGCGGGGCGCCGAACCTGGAGCCGCGGGATTCCATCCGCCCGACCGATCCGGCGCCGGTGATCCTGGGGACCGCGGACGGCGCGGAGCTGAAGCAGCTGCGCTGGGGCTTCGCCCAGCCCGGCCGGCCGCCGGTGATCAACTTCCGCTCGGAGGGGCGCAGGTTC
>NZ_JAICYI010000020.1 GCF_025934275.1 Phenylobacterium sp. | reverse complement strand
GGCTCGGCCTGGCCCATCGCGGCCGCGAGGCTCGGATCGTCCGGATCGCTCATGGCGCAGAAGCGCCCGCCGTCGCCGGCCCGACAGACCAGCGTCGCGATCGGCGCGCCGCGGCCATAGTCGATGGTGTAGCTCTCCACCACGCCGTCGCTCGCAGCCTCGGGGGCGGCGGCCGGCGCGGCCCAGCTGTCCACTTGCGCCTGCAGGGGCGCCGACGAATGCTCCCGCCACTCCACGGGTTCGGTTGAATAGACGCCGACCGAGTACTTCGAGAGGAACCCGCCGTTCGCGCCGACGAAGCCGTACGCGCCCGGGCGCTCGCGCAGGCCGCGCACCGCGCTGGCGATCGCATGCATCGAGTAGTTGTTGCCGGCGCCGCCGAAGAACGGCAGCCCGCCGGTGAGCGTCAGCGGTCGCGGATCGTCGGGCTTCATTCCGAGCTCGTCGCGCACGTCGAAGACCGCGATCGGGAAGCAGGAATAAAGGTCGAAGAGCGCGACGTCGTCGACGCCGATTCCGGCCCGCTCCAGCGCGGCGCGCGCCGCGAGGCCCGCGGCGGGATAAGCCGAGAGGTCGGCCCGTTCGAGCGGCTTGCGCTCGGCGACGTCCGCAGCGCCATGCAGATAGACCCAGCGGTCCTCCGGCACGCCGAGCTCGCGCGCCTTGGCCGCCGAGGCGATCAGCACCGCCGCCCCCTGGTTGGTCTGGTCGCGCGAGACCATCCGCCGCGGGAAGGGATCGGCGACCATCCGGTTGCGCTCGGTGATCGTGGCGAGCGCGGGCGCGTCGAACACCTCGTGGCTCATGGCGTGCGGATTTTCGGCCGCGACGTTCGTGAACGGGGCGAACAGCTCGCCCATCTCCAGGGCGTAGGCCTTGCGGTCCAGGCCGCGCTTGGCGCGGCGGGCGTTTTCGAAGATGGCGTAGTGCTGGATCGCGGTGCGCACGCCGTGGGCGTTGAGCTCCGGCGAGACCAGCGTCTCCATGCCGTAGCCGCGGTCCTCGAGGTCGCCGCCGACGGTCTCGCTCCAGTCGCGCGTCTCGCCCTGGCCGAGCAGGCGCCGCAGGGTGGAGATCGCCTCCGCGCCGCAGATCATGGCGAGGTCCATCTCGCCTTGGGCGATCGCTTTGGCGAACTCGTTGACCAGGTGCTGCGGGCCCTGGCCGCCGACCGGCTCGAGGATCGCGCGCCGGGGGTCCGCGCCGATGCGGCGCGCGACCGAACGCGGGAAGTTGTTGGACCGGCCGAACGGGGACTGGGCGTTGGGACCCGACGTCTCGAACTGGCGCACCGCCGCCACCACGCCGATGTGCGGCGCCGGCGGGACGCCGGCGCGCGTGTCGTCGAGCGCCGCCTGGGCCGCCCGCGCCGCAAGCTCGACCGGCGAGAGGCCCTGATAGCCGGGCTCGCCGATCCGCTCCGAGGCTTCGCCCACCCCGATGATCACTGGCGTACGCGCGTCCACGCGGCCTCCCCTGCGCTTTTTTCGATCCGGAGGCGAGCCTAGCGGGCTGACGCCACGGCGCCCAAGCGCAGGCGGACGGCCGGGCTACTGCGCCGGCCGGACGGCGACGGCGGTCTCGCTGTTGATTTCCTCCAGCGAGCGGGCGCTGGTCTCAGGCACCAGCACCTGCGTGCAGATCGCGCCTGCAATCGAGATGGCCACCAGGATGAACATGGTCGAGGTTTCGCCGACCGCGCCGAACAGCAGCGGGAAGGCGAAGCCGCTGATCGCCGCGCCGATCCGGCCGCCGGCCACAGTGATCGACTGGGCGACGCTGCGGATGCGGGTGGGCGCGAGCTCCACGCCGAACACGCCTGCGCCGGACACCAGCCCCGGTCCGGTCTGCGAGACGTTGAACAGGCCGTAGACGATGAAGGCGAGGCCAGGCGCGCCGGAGAGCTTCGAGCGCAGCATGGCGAATATGATCAGCAGCACCGCCGAGATCGCGAACCCCCAGACCTGCAGCGGCTTGCGTCCGATCTTGTCGAGCAGGAACCAGGACATCAGCAGCGAGGCCGGGACCACGAACACCAGCTCGATCAGCAGGGTGAAATCGACGGGCGCGAGTCCCATGCCCTTGGCGATCAGCGAGGGGCCGAACAGGATCGTCGAGTAGACCACCAGGTCGTAGATCATCCACAACAGCGCCCCGGAGAAGATCCACCTGGCGTGCAGGGCGAACACCTCGCCGAAGGGACGGGTATCGGCCGCAGGGGGCGTGACATCATGGCCGCCGACCTGCGCCATGACCTGCTTGGCTGCGGCCTGGTTGGCCTCCAGCCGGGCGAGGAAGCGCGCCGTCTCGGGCATCTTCCGGCGGAAGTAGAGCACCGCCAGCGCCGGGACCGCGCCGGCCGCGAGCACCAGCCGCCACTGCAGGTCCGGGGGCACGTGCAGCGCCTGCAGCAGCAACTTGAAGATGGCCGCCGTGAGGGCGCCGAGCGGCCACATGGTCCCGAAGCCCAGGCCGAGCGCGCGACCCCGGTCGGCTCGGTTGGAGTGCTCGGCCATGATCACCGGCGAGAGCACATAGTCGGCGCCGACGCCCAGGCCGAGGATGAAGCGCAGCGCGATCAGCCAGGCGATGCTCGGGGCGAACGCCTGGGCGAGCGCCGCAAGGCCCAGGATCAGCACGTCGTAGCCGTAGAACCGCTTGCGGCCCCACTGGCCGAGCATGCCGAAGATCAGCGCGCCGATCGCCGCGCCCACGAGGGCCGAGGCCGCCAGCAACGCGCTGTCCAGGCTGCTGAGCGTGGCGGTCCCGTAGGACGCCAGCACCAGCGGCAGCACGAGGCCGATGGAGGAGAGGTCGTAGCCGTCGCAGAAGACGCCCAGGCCGGTGGTCAGGATCGCGCGCCAGTGGAACGCCTGGAACCGCTGCTCATCGACTACCGAAAAGTCGCTGTCGCTCAAGATCCGCTCCCCTGGGGGCGACCGGTCGCCCGTGACGTCTGCTGTGCGCCGGCATCCGCGCGGCGGCGCCGCCGAAGAGCAACAGCATTGCGCGGCAGGCCTATGGAGCCCGCGTGACGCCGCCGTGACATGCCACCGGGAAGCGAGTGACGCCCGCGCTTGAGCCGGGCCCGCGCGCCCGATAACCTTCGCTGCGACGGTACGAGTCTCGGATTTCCATGCGGATCGCCACCTGGAACGTGAATTCGATCAACGCGCGGCTGGAGACCGTCGTGCGCTGGTTCGAGGAGGCCAGGCCGGATGTGGCCTGCCTGCAGGAGATCAAGTGCGTCGACGAGAAGTTCCCGGCCGAACCTTTTGAAAGGCTGGGCTATAATCTCGCGGTCCACGGCCAGAAGACCTATAACGGCGTCGCGATCCTTTCGAAATTCCCGCTCGACGACGTGCGCCGCGGTCTTCCCGTGCATCCCGATCACGGCGGCGACGGCGACGATCACGCCCGCTATGTCGAGGCGGTGGTTTCCGGGCCGCGGCCGGTGCGCGTAGCCTCGATCTACCTGCCGAACGGGAATCCGATCGCCACCGAGAAGTTCGGCTACAAGCTCGCCTGGATGGGCCGGCTCCAGGCCCATGCGCATTCGCTCCTCGAGCTCGAGGAGCCGATGGCCCTGCTCGGCGACTACAACGTCATCCCCGAGCCGCGCGACGCCGAGTACCCGACCAACTGGACGCACGACGCGCTCTTCCAGCGCGAGACCCGCGAGGCGTTCCGGACGCTGAAATGGATGGGGTTCTCGGACGCCTATCTGGAAGCCAACGGGGCGCCGGGCGCCTACACCTTCTGGGATTACCAGGCCGGCGCGTGGCAGCGGAACAACGGCATCCGCATCGACCACGCGCTGCTGTCGCCGCAGGCGGCAGACATCCTGCGCGGCGTCTCGATCCACCGCGAGGTGCGATCCTGGGAAAAGCCGTCCGACCATGTCCCGCTGATCATCGAACTGGAGGCCTGACGATGGCCGATCGCGACCCGACCGAACGCCTCGTCGCCGCCGACTATCAGGCCATGGCCGCGTTCAGGCAGGCGCTGCGCCGGTTCGCCGCCTTCAGCGAGACCGCGGCCCAGTCGGTCGGCCTGACGCCGCAGCAGCACCAGGCCCTGTTGGCGATCCGCGCCCACGCGGGCGCCGAGCCGATGACCATCAGCGAACTGGCCGACGCCCTGATGATCAAGAACCACAGCGCGGTGGGGCTGGTGGCCCGACTCGTGGAGCGCGACCTCGTGACCCGCAGCCCCTCGCCGCTCGATCGGCGGCGGATCCTGCTGCGGCCGACGGCGGAGGCCGAGGGCCTCCTGGAGCGCGTGGTCGCGATCAACCTTCGCGAACTCTCCGCCAGCGCGCCGATCTTCCGCGAGCTCCTCAAGACGCTCCGCCGGCTGGCGGCGGAGCCTGGGACCGCGAAGCGCGCCGGCGGCAGCGGACGCGCGCCCAAATAGCCGAGGGCGGGGTCTAGGTCAGACTCGGACAAGGGGATAGCCTCGGCCGATGGACGAGATGGCGAGGCTCGTGCTTCTGATCGTCGTGGCAGGCCTTGGCCTGACCGCGGCCGGGGGCGCGGCGGCCTGGTCGATGGACGAGAGCCGGCGCATCCGGCGCGGCCTGCGCAAGGTGCTGGGTGAGGCTCCGCACGCGTTGCTCGTGGCCAACGGCCGCGGCCGAGGGGTGGGCTTCAATTTCACCAAGAACCTGCTCGCCGTCGCCTGGGACGCCGGGGCCTGGTGCCTGATCTACGGCGTGGACGAGCTGATCGGCGCCGAGCTGGTCGTCGACGGCCAGGTGGCGGGGCGGGTGCATCGCGGCGAACCGCGCCGCGCGGTCGACAGCCTGACGGGCGGCGAACGGCTGGTCCGGTTGCGGCTTGTGTTCAGCGATCCTGCCAATCCCGATTTCGATCTCGACCTCTGGATCGCCGCGGACCAGCGCAAGCGCATGGCGACAGAAGCGATGGAGGAGGGCAACCGCTGGCTGGCTCGGACCGAAGCCCTGTTCCGCCGGCCGCTACCGCGCCGGCTCTCGCCGGTGGTCGCGGCTGCGACGACGCCCGCCCCGCCGAAACCGGACCCGCCGCCATTCGACCGCGACGCGGAGGACGATGACAGCTTGACCTTCTGACGGCTCGCGGCAGTCTCGGCGCTCGGGAGGGCCTCGCATGGGCATGTTGATCGCCGCATCCGCCGTCTTCGTGCTGCTGCACCTCCTGGTTTCCGGGACACGGCTGCGCGACGCGCTCACCGTGCGCATCGGCGAGGGCCCCTACATGGGCCTCTTCAGCCTCGCCTCGATCACGACGCTGGTCTGGTTGGGCTTCGCCTTCGCCCAGGCAAAGGCGTCGACGGCGGATGACCTGCTCTGGCTGATCACGCCTGCGACCCGCTGGATCCAGATCGCCGTGCAGCTGGCGGCGATGCTGCTGATCGTCCCGGGCCTGACGACGCGCAACCCGACGAGCGTGCGCCAGGAGAACGCTCTCGACCGGGTGGACGTGGTCCGCGGCATGCTGCGGATCACCCGCCATCCGTTCCTTTGGGGCGTCGCCGCCTGGGCGGCGGGCCACCTTCTGGCGGGCGGCGACGCCGCGGGCCTGATCCTGTTCGGCTCGATGCTGGCGCTGGCGCTGTTCGGAACCGTCAGCATCGACGCCAAGCGGCGACGCAAGCTCGGCAAGCTCTGGGAGGTCTTCGCGGCGCAGACCTCCAACATCCCCTTCGTCGCCATTGCGGCCGGCCGCCAGCGCCTGGACGTACGCGAGATCGGCTGGTGGAGGATCGCGCTCGCCGTGCTGGTCTGGGCGGCGCTCGCCTGGGCCCATCCCTACCTGTTCGGCGTGCGCGCGTTGCCTAGCTGAGCGCGAAATCCGCCGCCGCCTCGCAGTGGGCGATCGCGCTGTCGACGGCGGGCAGCGGCAGCTCCGCCGGATCGAGCAGCAGGCCGATCTCGGTGCAGCCGAAGATCACCGCGTCGGCGCCGGCCGCGACGCCGCGCTCGATCATCTGCATGACGAGCGCCTTGGACTCTCCCCGGATCACGCCCTTCACCAGCTCGTCGTAGATGATGGCGTGCAGGCGAGCCCGGTCCGCCGCGTCGGGGATCCGCACCGGCAGCCCCGAGGCGGCCAGGCGTTCGCGGTAGAACGGCTTCTCCATCGTGAAGCGCGTGGCGAGCAGCAGCGGCCGCGCGGCGCCCCTGGCCTTCAGCGCCTCGGCCGTCGCATCGGCGATGTGGATCAGCGGGACGGAGACCGCCGCCTGAACCTCGGCCGCGTTCAGGTGCATGGTGTTGGCGCAGATCAGCAGCGCCTCGGCGCCGGCGACTTCCAGCCGACGCGCGGCCTGCGCGAGCTCACGCCCGGTGGCGGCCCAGTCGTCCCGCGCCTGCGCCGCGGCGATCGGCGCGAAGTCCACCGACCAGAGGATCAGCTTGGCCGAGTGCAGACCGCCCAGCCGCTCGCGGACCCGTCGGTTGATCGCCTGATAGTAGACCGCCGTGCTCTCGGCGCTCATCCCGCCGATGAGGCCGACGGTCTTCATCTCAGATGTCCGCGTAGACGTGCCGCTCGGCCGCCGCGCCCGGCTGGGTCACGGCGCCTCGATAAGCGGGGCCGACCATCTGCACGAACTTCCAGATCGCGCCGGAGCCGTAGTAGGTTGGCCGGGGTTCGGCCTTCTCGAGCTCGTAGGCGCGGTGCTCCAGCTCGACGGGATCGACCTCCAGCTCGATGGTTCCCGCCTCGGCGTCGATGGAGATGATGTCGCCGTCCTTGACGAGGGCGATCGGCCCGCCGGCCGCGGCTTCCGGTCCCACGTGGCCGACGCAGAGCCCTCGCGTCGCACCCGAGAAGCGCCCGTCGGTGATGAGCGCAATGTTCTCCACGCCCTGACCATAGAGCGCGGCAGTGGTCGACAGCATCTCGCGCATGCCGGGTCCGCCCTTCGGACCCTCGTAGCGGATGACGAGCACCTCGCCTTCCTTATAGGCGCGCGCCTCGACGGCGGCGAAGCAGGCCTCCTCGCCGTCGAATACGCGGGCCGGACCGCGGTGCTTCTGGTGCTTCAGCCCGGCCACCTTGACGATGGCGCCGTCGGGGGCGAGCGAGCCCCACAGACCCACCAGCCCGCCGGTCGGCGACAGCGGCCGCGAGACCGGCCTGATCACTTCCTGGTCGTCGCGCCATTTCACGTCGGCGACGTTCTCGGCCAGCGTCTTGCCGGTTACGGTCATGCAATCGCCGTGCAGGTAGCCCCCCTCCAGCAGCGTCTTCATCAGCATCGGCGCGCCGCCCGCCTCGCCCATGTCCTTGGCGACGAACCGGCCGCCGGGCTTCAGGTCGGCGATGTAGGGCGTGCGCGCGCAGATCTCGGCGAAGTCGCGCAACGTGAACTCGATCCCGCATTCATGGGCCATGGCGGGGAGATGGAGACCGCCGTTGGTGGACCCGCCGGTCGCAGCGACCACCACGGCGGCGTTCTCGAAGGCCTTGCGCGTGCAGATGTCGCGCGGGCGGATATTGGCCTCGATCAGCCGCACCACCGCCTCGCCCGAGGCGCGAGCGTAACGATCGCGGTCGAGGTAGGCGGCCGGCAGAGCCGAGGAGAGCGGCAACGCCAAGCCGATCGCTTCCGAGACCAGGGCCATGGTGTTGGCGGTGAACTGGCCGCCGCAGGCGCCGTCGCCCGGGCAGGCGTGCTGCTCCACCTGGCAGAGCCGCGCCTCGTCGATCACGCCGGCGGAGAATTGGCCCACCGCCTCGAACACGTCCTGAACGGTCAGGTCCCGGTCGTCGAGCCGGCCCGGCAGGATGGAGCCCCCATAAAGGAAGACGCTCGGCACATTGAGCCTGAGCATGGCCATCATCATGCCCGGCAGGGACTTGTCGCAGCCGGCGACGCCGACCAGCGCGTCATAGGCGTGGCCCCGCATCGTGAGCTCGACGGAATCGGCGATCACCTCGCGGCTGACCAGAGACGAGCGCATGCCCTCGTGGCCCATGGCGATTCCGTCGGTGACGGTGATCGTGCAGAATTCGCGCGGCGTGCCGCCGGCCGCCTTCACCCCCTCCGCCGCCGCGTGCGCCTGGCGCATCAGCGCGGTGTTGCAGGGCGCCGCCTCGTTCCAGCAGGAGGCGACGCCCACGAACGGCTGGGCGATCTCGCGGCTGCCAAGGCCCATGGCGTAGTAGTAGGACCGGTGCGGCGCGCGCGCCGGCCCCTCGGTCACATGCCGGCTTGGCAGGCGCGTCTTGTCCCAGGATCCGTCCGGTCGGCGATGCATGGTCGGGCTCCAAATGCGAGGCGCGATCTCCTTAGAAGGCGCGCCGCCGCCAGGGAAGCCCAAGCCGGCCGTGCAGGGCTTCCGCGGCGCAATTCGGGGCCTGCGCCGGAAACTCGGAAAAGTGGTGATTCAGACGCGCTAGCGCGACCCTCGCCACTCGGCGGACCAAACTAGAAGTTGAACATCGTTCCGCGACCGGCGGTCGCAGGGGGCGATTTGGCGCCATTTGCCGGACCAGTCTGTGTCCTCGGCGCCATGCCGGGGGCCGTCGGCAAGTTATCGCTGTTCATTTATGCGGCGGCCGGTTGACGCCCGTCCGGCTCCATCGCAGCAGCGCCCTCCCTCTGAGGCGCGGCCCGTACCGCGCATTCCAGCTGCGGGGAGGCAGCGCGACGATGCATTTCAAGTCCAGTCTTCTTGCCACCAGCGCGGTCTTGGCCGCCGCGTTCGCCGCCACGGCGCATGCCCAGACCGCCAGCGGAACCGCCGCGGCGTCCTCCACCACCATCGAGGAGCTGGTGGTCACCGCCGAGAAGCGTCAGCAGAGCCTGCAGGACGTGCCCGTCGCCATTTCGGCGTTCACCTCGGAGAAGCGCGACCTGATCGGCGTCAACACCATCGCCGACATGACCAACTTCACGCCCGGCCTGGAGTACAACGCCCAGAACGACCGCAACACGCTGCGCGGGGTCGGCCGCAACACCAACGTCCACGCCGCCCAGGGCTCGGTCGCCCAGTACTCCGACGGCATCTACACCTCCTCCACCGTCGAAGCCGGCAAGACGCCGCTGTTCGTCGACCGGGTCGAGGTGCTCCGCGGCCCGCAGGGCACCCTCTACGGCCGCAACTCGATCGGCGGCGCGATCAACATCATCTCCAAGCGTCCGACCGATGACTGGTACGCCGAGGTCCGCGGCCAATACCAGAACTACAACCATTCGATCCTGGAAGGGGCGGTCTCCGGCCCGACGCCGATCCCGGGCGTCGACTTCCGCTTCGGCGCGAATTGGGAGAAGCAGACCGAAGGCTGGTACAAGAACACTGTCCCCGGCCAGCCCGATGAGGGCAACGTCATCGACACCAAGTATGTCGAGGGCCAGCTGAAGTTCAAATTCAGCGACAACTTCGACGGGTGGATGAAGCTCGCCTGGGCCGACTGGCACAACGACGGCGGCGGACCCGGCTCGCGCAACAGCTACTCACCGGCGCCCTTCACCAACTTCGAGGTGGCGAACCCGCCGCAGGTGATGAACCCCGGGTACGCCTGTCTGCCCGGCTCCGGCGTGACCAATGTGGTGACCGCCGGCGGCATCCCGCTGTCGCAGGCCTGCGCCAACCCTTCGTCGAGCGATCCGCGCAAGTTCGCCAGCGACGTGCCCTATCAAGTGAAGCTCACCGGCACGATGATCTTCGCCAGCGAGTGGACCTACCACTTCGACAACATGGACCTGAAGTACATCGCGGGCGGGACGCACTACCATTACTTCCTGACCGGCCCACAGCCGGTTGAGAGCGCCCCGATCGTCTCCTACACCCTGCCCCGCGTGCTGCCCGCGGGCACCTTGGGGGCGACCCAGACGAGCACGCTGGTGATCCCGGGCGGCGGACCCACCGTCAATCCGCGGTACGCCTTCAACTACCAGGAGCAGGAGAACTGGATCTCCCACGAGATCAACCTGGCCTCCACCGACAAGGGGCCGTTCCAGTGGATCGCCGGCCTCTACTATTACAATGAGGAGTACCGGCAGCCGGTCTACACCACCCTCATGGACCAGCCCTCGCTGGGGCTGAACATCTCCAGCCTCGCCGGCGCCTGCGCCTTCACCGCCGGCGCCTGTCCGAGCCTGGCGGGCGACAACCGGATCTACGACGATCGCCCGCACATGCAGATCACCTCCAAGGCGGCGTTCGGCCAAATTGACTGGCAGTTCACGCCGCAATGGAAGACCACGCTCGGCCTGCGCTACACGCGCGACGACATGAAGGGCGAGGAGTCGGTGCGCGTGCTCTGCTTCGACGCTTCCGCCTGCGGCGTCGCGCCGGAATTGCTCGGCTCGAACTTCGTCCTCGACCTGACCCAGGTGCCGACGGTGGTTAGCGGCTATCCGGGTTTTCCCGGCGGCATCGGCACGCCGGGCGTCTCGTCGAACACCGTCGTCGATCCCGCGACCGGTTTCGCCAGCCGCACCTACAAGGACCACTGGGGCGCGACCACCGGCACCTTCGGCCTGCAGTGGGATCCGGAGCCCGGCACGATGGCCTACTTCCGCTACAGCCGCGGCTACAAGTCAGGCGGGTTCCGGGTGGGCATCGACACCACCCTCGGCGCCGCGCCGGAGACCCAGCCGGAGCACCTCGATTCTTTCGAGGTCGGCCTGAAGAAGGACTTCGGCCGCACCCTGCAGGCCAACCTGGCGGTGTTCCGCTACAACTACCGAAACGACCAGGTGCCGATCACCATCATTCCGACCGGCGGCGGCACGGCGCTCGGCCAGTCCATCTTCTTCAATATCCCCAAGGCGATCAGCCAGGGGGTGGAGCTGGAGACGACCTGGCAGCCGATCGAGCACCTGCAGGTGCTGTTCAACTACTCCTACCTCGACGCCCACATCACCAAGGGCTCGGGCGTGGTCGATCCGGCCGATCCGACCGCGGTGGCGGCGGGCGCCAAGCCGCTGACGACGCTGACGGCCTGCTCGACGCTCACCGCCCCCGGCTGCGACGTCTTCACCGGCGACCTGCAACGCGGTCAGGACCTCTCCGGCGGTCACCTGCCGAACGCCCCGAAGAACAAGGTGGCGGTGAACGTCAACTACACCTGGGATTTCGCGCCGGGCTCGCTGACAGGCTCAGTGAGTTACATCTGGCGGGACAAGCAGTTCGGCTCGATCTTCGACCGTTCGTATTATCAGGCGCCCTCCTATGACCAATGGGACGCCCGCCTGTCGTGGAAGGACCGGGACAACAAGTACACGGTCATCGCCTTCGTGAAGAACATCTTCAACGACCTCGGCTACGAGGGCGGCGCGGCGGCGGCCCGGCAGGCGGGCTTCACGCCGGGCTATGCGCTCGGCCTGCCGCTGTCCAATCCCGCCTCGGCGGTGGCGGCGCCCGTCAACGAAGGGATCGCCAGCACCTATCTCCTGACGCCGCCCCGCACCTTCGGCGTCGAGCTGCAGTATCGCTTCTTCTAGGGCATCCTCCCCCCGGAAGACCTCAGGCGCTCCGCCATCGGCGGGGCGCCTTTCTTTTTGGCGGTTCTTTGGCCAGGCCGCGAATGGCACAACACTCCGCCAACCCATCGGGGCGGAAATGTGTTGCATTGACGCAATATTACGCGATGGGCTGCAATATACTAAGTAAGCGAACTACCCAGTTCGGTGCGACTACAGGAGCTGCATTTGACGCCACGGGATTACTGATCCAGTCTGCTCACAGGCGCGGAGATAAAGCGCCAGTTTCCTGGGGGGGAAGCACAATGACATCGAGAGCGTACCTGTTCGCGACGAGCGCCGTGCTCGCCGCAAGTTTCGGCCACGTCGCCAACGCTCAGACGCGGCCCGCCACCGCCGCCGCGGCCGCCAACACCATCGAAGAGCTGGTGGTCACAGCGGAAAAGCGCGAGCAGAACCTGCAGGACGTGCCGGTCGCCATTTCGGCGTTCACGTCCGAGCGGCGCGACCTGCTGGGCATCAAGTCCATCCAGGACCTGACCAACTTCACACCGGGTCTGAACTACACCAGCGGCAATGACCGCACGACGCTGCGCGGCGTCGGGCGCCTGACCAACGCCCACCCGGTCGCGGTTCCCGTCGCGGTCTACGACGACGGCATCTACACCACCTCGACCGTCACCGCCGGCAAGACGCCGATCTTCACCGACCGTGTCGAGGTCCTGCGCGGGCCGCAGGGGACGCTCTACGGACGCAACTCCATCGGCGGGGCGATCAACGTGATCTCCAAGCGCCCGACGGAGGACTTCTACGCCGAGGTCCGCGGCACGGTGGCCAACTACGAGCGCACCCTGCTCGAGGCGGCGGTCTCCGGCCCGATCGCGCACAACGTGCAGTTCCGGTTGGCCGGGAACTGGGAGCAGCAGAACGAGGGCTATTTCAAGAACGTCGTTCCCGGCATGCCCTCGGAAGGCAACGTCATCGACCAGTGGTTCATCGAGGGCCAGCTGCAGGCCAAGCTGGGCGACCGGCTCGACGCCTGGGGCAAGTGGTCCGCGACCGGCTGGAACAACGGCTCGGGCGGCCCCGGCGCCCGCTCAGGCTACGACCCCGGTCCGTACAGCCTCGACGAATACGGCGGCCAGAACGTCAACATGATGTTCGCCTGCGGGCCCGGCGCGCCGGTCGCCAATGTCGTGAACCTCTCGCCCACAGGCTGCGTCAACCCGGCGGCCTCGGACCCGCGCAAGTTCGCCTCCCTGATCGCCCAGACCGTGTCCCTGAACGACACCTACACCTGGGCCATCAATCTGACCTACCACTTCGACAACATGGACCTGAAGTACGTCCATGGCGGTCTGAACTACCACTACGAGTTGATCTCCAACAACAGTAACGGCGGCGCGATCGATTCGTTCAAGGTAAACACGGTCAACGGGAAACCGCCCGCCACGATCTTCCCTAAACAATTCTCGAATTATCAGGAACTCTACCACAACTTCAGCCATGAGGTCAGCCTGGCGTCGACAGGCAAATCACCTCTGCAATGGATCGGCGGCCTGTATTACTACAAGGAGGGCTACGACCAGCCGGTCTACACGGAACAGCCGGACAACCCGGCGCTCGACGGCCTGATCAACTTCGGCACGGCCGCGCCTGACTTCCAGCGCCGGCTCTTCGACAACCGGCCGAGCTTCGCGCAGGAATCCTACGCCGCCTACGGCCAGATCGACTGGCAATTCGCGCCGACCTGGAAGACCACGCTCGGCCTGCGCTACAGCCATGACAACCTGAAGGGCACGGAAGCCGTTCGCCTGATCTGCTACGGGAATTCGGCTTGCGGCTTCCCCGTCGACACCAACGGCGCCGCCGCGCCCGTGCTCGACGTCACCAAGGCCGTCGTCTTCACGAAGGGCCTGCCGACCGGCGTGGTGGACAACGGGCAGCCGGGCGGAATCACCTTCGACGCCCAGGGCTTCGCCCACCGCGCGTACGACTTCTCATGGCACGCGGTCACCGGCACCGCGGGCCTGCAGTGGAATCCGTCGCCGGACACTATGCTGTACGTCCGCTACAGCCGCGGTTACCTGATGGGCGGCTTCGCCTCGGGCGTGACCAGCACCGAAGGCCAGTTCCCCTTCACCGACGCCGAGCACAGCGACGACTACGAAGCCGGGATCAAGGAGACGTTCGGGCGCACCCTGCAGGTGAACCTCGCCCTCTTCTACAATCCGATCTACGGGTATCAGGCGCCGCTGACCGTCGTGAACCTGAGCGGCAACCTCGCGGTCAGTCAGAGCCGGTTCCTCAACATTCCCAGGGCGCTCACGGCCGGCGTCGAACTGGAGACCATCTGGCAGCCGATCGACAACCTGCAGGTGCTGCTCAACTACGCCTACGACGACGCCGAGATCCGCAGCCTGACCGGGATCGTCGACCCGAGCGATCCACAGGCGCTGCAGTCCGGCGCGAAGCCGCTGATCCCGCTGACCACCTGCGCCCAGGCGCCCGGGGAGCTGTGCGACGTGAACACCGGCCTGGTCGAACGGCCGCAGAACCTCAGGGGCGACCAGCTACCGCAGGTGCCGAAGAACAAGGTGGCGATCGCGGTCACCTACACCTTCAACTTCGGCGCCGGCTCGCTGACGCCCGAGATCAGCTACATCTGGCGCGACAAGCAGTACTCGGGTCTGTTCACCCGGCCGATCGATGCGGCGCCGTCCTGGGATCAGACCGACCTGCGGGTCACCTGGAAGGACCGCGACAACCACTACTCGATCATCGCCTACGTCCAGAACGTCTTCAACGACCTGGGCTACGACGGCGGCGCCTCGGCCACGCGGCAGAGCGGCGTGTTCTACGACACGACCATCGCGGCGCTGGGGCTTACCCCCGGACTTGCGGGCCGCATCCCCGGAACGCACAACGCCGTCCAGGGCCTCGTGACCGGCTTTGCCCTGACGCCGCCTCGGACCTACGGGATCGAGTTCCAGTACCGCTTCTAGGCGCCCGGCCACCGGCTGATCGGCGCTCCGCCGCGGCGGGGCGCCGATTTGTCTGAGGCTCAGGCGAGCTCGGCCACCCGCGCGACGATGCCCCCCCAGGCCGCCTCGTAGGCCGGGATCCAGTCGTCGCCCAGCAACTCGGCGAAGGTCTCGACGGCCACCTCGTAGAACCGTGGGAAGACGTCCGCCGGGACACCTACGCCCTCGTGGTTGACGACTTCGCAGCGGATGAAGTTCGCCGCATAGGCATTGGGGCCAGCCAGGTCGAGCGCGCACTCCAGCGACTTGGCCAGCATCTCACCCCTGACCGCGCCGTTCACGTCGCGGACGAACAGCGCCTGCATCTCGGGATAGCGGGCGAACAGCCGGGCATAGACGGCCTGCGTCGGATCACCGGCCCGCTCCGCGAGCTTCTCCAGGCTCTCCTCAATGACCTCACTCGACCCGCCCATGCCAGGGACTTGACCTTTCGCCGCAACCTCGGGCCCTTGCCTATAGCCGCGGGCGCACGGCTTTGGGAGGTCGGTCGATGCAGTTCCAGGATATCCTCTACGCCGCGGCGGACGGGGTGGCGCAGATCACGCTGAACCGGCCCGAATACCGCAACGCCCAGAGCTACCGGATGCTGGACGAGATCGACCAGGCGTTCGAGCTGGCGCGCGGCGACCGGGAAGCCCGCGTCGTGATCGTGCGCGGCGCGGGCGGCGTCTTCTCTACCGGCCACGACCTCGGGACGCCGGACGGCATGGCCTACCGCTACGCCCAGGACGCCCAGCCGGGGATCGAGACCTACGACCAGTTCAAGAAGTACAACCTCGACCTGCTCCTGAAATGGCGGAACTTCCCGAAGCCCACCCTGGCCATGGTCGAGGGCTACTGCATCTATGCCGGCTGGATGCTGGCCGCGGCCATGGACGTGATCTTTGCGGCCGAGGACGCGGAATTCCTCGGCGGCTTCGTCGAGTACAACACCATCCCCTGGGACATCGGCATCCGCCGCGCCAAGGAGCTGGTGTTCGAGAGCCGCTTCATCTCCGCGGCCGAAGCCGCGCAATACGGCCTGGTCAACCGCGTGTATCCGAAGGCCGAGCTGGAACGCGAAAGCCTCGCCTGGGCTCGCCGGGTGGCCGAGAACAGCCCGGAAGCCCTGCGCATGGCCAAGATCCAGATGAACAAGGCCGAGGACGCCCAGGGCTTCACCCAGGCGGTCGAAGACTCCTTGGGCGACTACGTGGCGATGATGTACATGCCCGGCCACGAGATGCGCGTGGCGGGCGAGCGGCGGCTGCTCACGGTGGATCTCGCCGTGCGCGGGCGGCGGGGCGAGCGCTTCGGGCTGACGCCGAAGCCGGCCGCGGCGAAGCAAACGTCCTAGGGAGACACACCAGGTGAGCGACACCTTCCGGGCGCTGCGCGCGCACAAGACCGACGCCGGCCAGGAGGTCCGCCTCGAGGCGCTGACGCCGGCCGAGCTGATGGACGGCGACGTCACCGTGCGGGTCGAATACTCGACGCTGAACTTCAAGGACGGCCTGGCGCTCACCGGCCGCTCGCCCATCATCCGCGCCTGGCCGTTGATCCCCGGGATCGATTTCGCCGGGGTGGTGGAAAGCTCGTCCAACCCGGAATTCAAGCCGGGCGAGCGGGTGGTGCTGAACGGCTTCGGCGTCGGGGAGAGCCACAACGGCGGCTATGCGCAACTGGCGCGCGTGAAGGGCGAGTGGCTGGTCAAGCTGCCAGAAGCGATCTCCACGTCCCAGGCGATGGCGATCGGCACCGCCGGCTATACGGCCATGTTGTGCGTGCTGCGCCTCGAGCAGCTCGGCGTCACGCCGGAAAAGGGCGAGGTGCTGGTCACCGGCGCGGCCGGCGGCGTCGGGAGCGTGGCGATCGCCGTGCTCGGCAAGCTGGGCTATCGCGTGGTCGCCTCATCGCGGCGCAAGGACAGCGAAGCCGGCTATCTCGGCGGCCTCGGCGCGGCCGAGGTGATCGATGCGGCCGACTTCCAGGGTCCGGCGAGGCCCTTGGCGCGCGAGCGCTGGGCGGGCGCGGTGGATGCGGTGGGCAGCCACACCCTGGCCAACGTGCTCTCCCAGACCCGTTACGGCGGCGTCGTCACCGCCTGCGGGCTCGCCCAGGGCATGGACGTGCCGGGCTCGGTCGCCCCGTTCATCCTGCGCGGCGTGACGCTCGCCGGAATCGACAGCGTCATGCGACCCAAGCCGGACCGGATCGAAGCCTGGAGCCGGCTGGCCCGCGACCTCGATCTGGGCAAGCTGGCGGCGATGACCGTTCCGGCGACGCTCGCCGACCTTCCCCGCTTGGGCGCCGACATCGTCGAGGGCAGGATCCGCGGCCGGGTGGTCGTCGACGTGAACGCCTAGAGCGCTTTCTCGATCTCGGCGGTCACCTCGGCGTCCAGCGGATCGGTGCGCGGGCCGAAGGCGCGGATCGCCTCGCCGTGCTTGCCGATCAGGATCTTGTGGAAGTTCCACACCGGCTCGGCCGGCTCGCCCAGCTGGGCCTTGGCCCACTTGTAGAAGGGGTGCGCGCCCTCGCCCTTGACATCGGTCTTGGCGGTCATCGGGAAGTCGACATTGAAGCGGGTCTCGCAGAAGCCCTTGATCTCGGCTTCCGTCCCCGGCTCCTGGCCGGCGAACTGGTTGCATGGCACGCCCAGCACGACCAACCCGCGATCCTTGTAGTCCGAGTAGAGCCGCTCGAGCCCCTCGTACTGCGGCGTGAGCCCGCACTTTGAGGCGGTGTTCACCACCAGCACCACCTTGTCGCGGAAGCTGGTCAGAGGCAGCTGGCCGCCGGCGATGGACTCGAATTCGAATTCGTGGGCGCTTGCGCTCATGATCTGGTCTCCAGGTTTCCGCCGCGCCGGCGAGGTGACGCGGGCGTCAATCACGATAGCTGTGTCCTGCAGGTTTCACCAACCGGTCAGAAAGCATCGCTCGCTGAACAAAGCTCCGATTTTGCGTTGACGGTCCGCGGCGCGAAGGTCAGCTTCGGCGTAGCTGACCGGCGAAACAGCCGCGCAGCCGGGGAGGATGTCGATGCAGTTCAAGCCATATCTGATGGCGACCAGTGCGCTTCTGGCCGCTTCGCTCAGCGGAACCGCGATGGCCCAGGCGCGGACCGGGACGACGGCCGCGGCCGCCAACACCATCGAAGAGCTGGTGGTCACCGCCGAGAAGCGCGAGCAGAACCTTCAGGACGTGCCCGTCGCGATTTCGGCGTTCACCGACAAGACCCGCGACGTGGTCGGCATCCAGTCCATCCAGGACATGACCAACTTCACGCCCGGCCTGCAGTACTCGACATCCACCGACCGGATCACCCTGCGGGGCCTGGGACGCCTCACCAACGTGCTTTCGGCCGACGCCTCGGTCGCCAACTACTCCGACGGCGTCTACGAGACCTTCGCGGTGCGCGCCGGCGCCTCGACCCTGTTCCTCGACCGCGTGGAAGTGCTGCGCGGCCCGCAAGGCACCCTCTACGGGCGCAACGCCATCGCCGGCGCGATCAACGAGGTCTCCAAGCGGCCGACCAAGGACTGGTACGCCGAGGTGCGCGGCGCCTACGCCAACTACAATCACTCCAACCTGGAGTTCGCAGTCTCCGGCCCGCTGAGCGACAAGGTGCAGTTCCGTCTGGCCGGGCAATGGGAAGACCAGCGCGACGGCTGGATCAAGAACACCACGCCCGGGCGTCCGTCCGAAGGCGGCGTCATCAACACCTCCTTCCTTGAGGCCCAGATCTCGGTTCAGTTCAATGACAAGCTCGAGATGTGGTCGAAGATCAACTACAACACCTGGCAGAACGGAGCCGGCGGCCCCGGGGCCCAGTCAGGCGGCTGGTCGCCCAACATCTACAACGCCGACCCGACGCATCCGAACCAGGTCCTGCCGGACATCTCGCCCGGCCACCCGAACGGCGGCAACGGCTTCAACATCATCGAATTCCCGCAGTTTGCGACCGCGATCAACGAAGGCTTCGGCTGCAGCGGCCTGCCGACCAACGTCGTCCTGCTGAGCCCGTCAGGTTGCGTGAACACCGCGCATGACAATCCCTGGCAGAAGCCCGACCCGGTCCCCTATCGCGTGCGCCTGCCGAACGCCTACACGGTGGCCAGCGAGTGGACCTACCACGCGCCCGGATTCGACGTGAAGTACATCACGGGCGGCGTTCACTATTACTACCACCTGACCGGCTCGGTGCCGAACGGCACGCGTCAGGCGCCCGTCGACTCCTTCACCTCGGGGGCGACGCAGTTCTTCCCGATCGAGTCGTTCGACTACCAGGAGCACAACGGCTTCTGGAGCCACGAGCTGAACCTCGTCTCCACGACCCAGGGGCCGCTGCAATGGATCGCCGGCTTCTACTACTTCAAGCAGCACTACACCCAGCCCGTGCTCACCGAGGAAGATGCGCGGCAGACCCAGTTCAACATCTCGCCGCCGTTCGGCGTCTGCCTGTCCGGCGCGGCGCCCAACCTGCAGTCGATCACCTGCCCGACCGGCATCGGTCGCCGGTTCGACAATCGCCCCGACGTCCATGACACGTCATATGCGACGTACGGACAGCTCAGCTACAAGGTGCTGCCGACGCTGACCCTGACCGGCGGCCTGCGCTATTCGCACGACCGCAAGGACGGCACGGAATCGGTGCGGTTGCTGTGCTTCGGCCTGCCGGCCTGCCTGGGCGGCCTCCCGCCCGAGATCTTCGCCGCGCCGCTCGACCTGACAGGCGTGAACACCGTGGTCGCGGCGGGCACCGGCGTCGGGATCGACCAGATTCCGCAAGGCGTCAGCGGGCCGACCGTTTTCGATCCGGCCACCGGCTTCGCAAACCGTCACTACGACGCCAGCTGGCAGGCGGTCACCGGGACGGCCAAGGCCGAATGGCAGCCGGACCCCGACACCAATCTCTACGCCAGCTACAGCCGCGGCTACCGCTCGGGCGGCTTCAACATCGGCATCTTCACCGTCCTGAGCTTCCTGCCGTTCTCCAACAAGGAGACGGTCGACGCCTACGAGATCGGTCTGAAGAAGAACTGGAGCAACACTCTCCAGACCAACATGGCCGCCTACTATTACAGCTATAACAACCTGCAGATCCCGATCTTGGTGATCCAAGGATCCGGGCCGCTCGCGCAGGCCACGACCTCCTTCAAGAATATTCCCAAGTCGCGGTCCGCGGGCTTCGAGCTGGAGACCCTGTGGCAGCCGATCGAGAACCTGCAGGTGATCCTGAACTATTCCTACAACAACACGAGGATCGAGCGCGGCACGGCCGAGGACCTCACCGACCCTGACGCCCTTCAGCCAGGCTCCAAGCCGGTCCATACGCTCGCGCAGTGCGCGGCGGGCGGCGCGGCTCTAGTGGGCGACTGCGTCGCGGACCCGAATACTCTGGGACTGCCGAACGGCGGCTTCCAGCGGATCCAGGACCTGTCGGGCAACGACCTGCCCAACGCGCCGCGCAACAAGATCGCGGTGGCCGCCAACTACACCTGGCGGCTGAACTCGGGATCGATCACCGGCAACGTGTCGTGGTCCTGGCGCGACAAGGCCTACGGCACCCTCTTCACCCGGTGGTACAACGAGGCGCCGTCCTGGGATCAGTGGGACGCGCGGGCCCTGTGGAAAGACTCCAACGACAAGTACGAGGTCATCGCCTACATCAAGAACATCTTCAACAAGACCGGCTATGACCAGGGCGCGACGAGCGAACTCCTGAACGGCGCCGTCTCCGCGGTCTACGCGGCGCAAGTCGCCGCCTTGCCGGCCGGCCAGCTCACCTGCAGCCCCGTGGTCGCGGGCGGCGTGCTGAATTGCGTGCAAGGCATCCGCAAGACGTTCTTCACGACTCCGCCGCGGACCTACGGCATCGAGTTCCGCTACAAGTTCTTCTAAAGCCTCCCCACGGCTACCTGGAGGAAGGCGCTCCGCTCCGGCGGGGCGCCTTTTCTTATCCGCCCTCAGCCCGCCTCCTCGAGCGCCTGCTCCACCGCGAGCGCCAGGTCGAGCGCGCGGATCGCCTCCTCGGCGGTGACCACCGGCCGCGGCGCCTCGCCACGCACCGCGGCCAGGAAGCTTTCGACGCTGACGCGAAGCGGATCCTTCGCCGCCGGCGTCTCCGCATAGTCGCGGTTGAGCGCATAGGGCGTGGTGTTGCGCAGCGCACGGCCGAGGAAGTCGATCTCGATCTCGCCGGATGGGAAGACGATGCGCATGGCGCGGCGGCGCGCCTCGGCGATCCGCGAAACGTCGAAGCGGGCGGTGAAGCCGGCCTCGAACGTGACCTCCGCGCGGGCTTCGTCCCAGGCCCCGCTCGCCCCGATGCGGCCCTCGCCCTCGGCGGTGACCGGCTCGGCGGTCGTGAGCGTCAGCGCCAGGTCGAGATCGTGGATCATAAGGTCGAGAACCGCCGAGACGTCGCGGCTGCGCTCCGAGGCCGGACCGTGGCGCAAAGCCTCCAGGAGGACCGGCTGCTCGGGGATGTCGAGGAGGCCCATGGCGCGGAAGGTCACCCGCTCCTGATGGCCGCAGGCGACCACGAGGCCCCTTGCCGCCGCCGCCGCGCGCACCGTCTCGGCCTCGGTCACGCTGACGGCGATCGGCTTTTCCACATAGACCGGCTTGCCGGCCGAGAGCGCCGCCAGCGCGTGATCGGCGTGCACCGTCGCGGGCGTGGCCACCGTCACCACGTCGACCGCCTCCAGGAAGGGTTCGATCTCGCGGAAGGCGCGGCCGCCCAGCGGCAGGGCGAGCCTCGCCGCCCGCTCCGGATGGACGTCCAGCACGGCAGAGAGCACCACGCCCGGCAGACGCGCGTACTGGCCCGCATGATAGCCGCCGAAGACGCCGGCGCCGATCACGCCCGCCCGAAGTGACTCTGCCATCGAATGCTCCGAACCCGGGCGGGCCCTAACACGCCCTGCGGCCTCGACGCCACCCGCCCCGCCAAGCTAAACACCTGTTTGAAGCGCCGGGTCGCCGGCAGGAGAAACCGCATGACCACCGTCACGGAAGTCCGTCTCAAGAGCCGCCCCGTCGGCATGCCGAACCGCGACAATTTCGAGCTCGCCAGGGTCGAGATGCGCGACCCCGGGCCGGGCGAGGTGCAGGTCAGGAACCTCTGGATGACCGTCGATCCGTACATGCGCGGCCGCATGAACGACGTGAAGAGCTACGCCCCGCCGTTCGCGCTCGGCGAGGTGATGAACGGCGGCGCGATCGGCCAGGTGGTGAAGTCGAGCGACCCCGCGTTCAAGGAGGGCGACCTCGTGCAGTCGCAGAACGGCTGGCGCGAAGCCTTCACCGCGCCGGCCAGCGGCGTGCAGAAGCTCGATCCCCGCGGTCTGCCGCCGCAGGCCTTCCTAGGCGTCGCCGGCATGCCCGGGCTGACCGCGTACGCCGGCCTGCTGCGCATCGCGGCGCTGAAGGATGGCGACGTGGTGTTCGTCTCCGGCGCGGCCGGGGCGGTCGGCTCGCTGGTCTGCCAGATCGCCAAGGCCAAGGGCCACAAGGTCATCGGCTCGGCAGGCGGCCCCGAGAAGGTCGCGTTCCTGAAGGAGATCGGCGTCGACCATGCGATCGACTACAAGGCCGAGCGGGATCTGACGGCGGCGATCCTGGCCGGCAACGCCGAGGGCGTCGACGTCTATTTCGACAACGTCGGCGGGGCGCACCTGGAGGCGGCGCTGAACGCCGCCAAGCTGTTCGCCCGCTTCGCGATCTGCGGGATGATCTCGATCTACAACGCCTCGGCCCCGCAGCCCGGCCCGTCCAACCTCGCGCTCCTGATCGGCAAGAACCTCCGCATGGAGGGCTTCATCGTCTCGCACCACTTCGACCTGATGCCGAAATTCATCGAGGACCTCTCCGGCTGGGTGCGCGAGGGCAAGGTGAAGTGGCGGGAGACGGTGTTCGAGGGCATCGACAAGGCGCCCGACGCCTTCCTCGGCCTGTTCACCGGCGAGAACCTCGGCAAGATGCTGGTGAAGCTGGGCTAGGCGCCGCCGAAGCTCTCGAGGGCGGCCTGGGCGATCGGCCCGCCCCATTCCTGCAGGAAGTGGCCGCCGTCCGCGACGATCATCGGCTCGGGGCAGCCGCGGATGTGCGCGCGAAGCCGCGCCATGACGTCGGGCCCGAGCACCGGATCCTGTGCGCCCACCGCCATGAACGTGGGGCCGTCCCACTCACGCGACCAGAACCCGAGCGCCGCGCGGCTCTCCTCGACCCCCTCCATGGAAGGATCGGTCATCACGAGCTTCGGGAAGGCGCGGACGCCGGCCATGTAGCTGGGATCGGGGAACGGCGCGCCGTAGGCGGCCGCCTCGGCCCCCGTCAGGATCGGCGCCGCGCGCTTCATCAGCGCCGCCACGTCGAACTCCGGGTTGCCCGCCACGTACGCCCGCCAGGCGGTGAAGCCGGCGCTCGGCGTCTCGCCCACCGCCAGGGTGGTGTTCATCACGATCAACCGCTTCAGCCGACGCCGGAAGCCGGCGTCGAGCGGCAGGGTGAGCCCGAGCAGACCGCCCCAGTCCTGCAGCACCAGGGTGATCTCCTTGAGGTCCAGCCGCTCGATCAGACGCAGCAGGTGGTTGCGATGGAAGTGGAAGCTGTAGACGCCTTCCTCCGCCGGCTTGTCGGAGCGGCCGAAGCCGAAGAAGTCCGGCGCCAAGACCCGCCCGCCGGCGCGCAGGAACACCGCCGCCATCTTGCGGTAGAGGAAGCTCCAGGTGGGCTCGCCGTGCAGGCACAGGAAGGTCGCGGCCGCATCCTTCGGCCCCTCGTCGATCCAGGCCGCCCGCAGGCCCTCGTAGCCCGGCAGGTCGTCCGCGTAGTGGGGCCGATAGGGGAAATCCGGGAGGCCCGAGAACCGTTCGTCGGGGGTGCGCAGCGCCTGGGTCATGCGACATGCTAATGCACGGACGCCCACCGGTTAACACAGCGTGATTGGCCGCTTTCCGCTCTAGGTCTAAATAGCGCCCACCCCAGCGGGAGCCGCACGTGCCGCGCCTGTTCAGCGCCTACATCATCGTCGACTGGAGCGCGGCCGCGAAGCCGACGACGGGCGCGGATTCCATCTGGATCGGCGTCCTCAAGCGCGACGTGCGGTTCCGCATGGCCTTCGAGAGCTACAATCCCGCGACCCGCGCGGAGGCGGAGAAGCGCCTGGCGGGGGTGCTCGACGACCTCAAGAAGCGCTCGGAGCGGGCGCTGGTGGGCTTCGACTTCCCGCTCGGCTTCCCGCGCGGGTTCGCGGCGGCCATGAAGCTTGTGGCGGAGCCTGCCTGGGGCGCCGTCTGGGACCAGCTCGATCGGATGGTCAAGGACAAGGCCGACAACACCAACAACCGTTTCGGCGTGGGCTCCGAGATCAATCGCCGGCTGACCGGCGGCCCGTTCCCGTTCTGGGGCTGCCCGCCCAAGGACGCGCTCACCACCCTGCAGCCGAAGCGGACGCGCGCGCACGGGCCGGACGACCTGCCCGAGTTCCGCCACGCGGACCTCGCGGCCAAGGGCGCGGCCTCGATCTGGAAGCTCTACTACAACGGCTCGGTCGGCGGTCAGGCGCTGCTGGGCATCCCCGCGGTGCGCCGGCTCAAGCTCGCGCGCGGCGAGGCGGTCCGGGTGTGGCCGTTCGAGACCGGCTTCCGGCCGCTGACCGAGGCGGACCTCGCCGGCGTCGCGGTGGTGGCCGCGGAGGTCTATCCCTCGTTGCTGAAGCCGGAGGGCGCGCCCGGCGAGGTGAAGGACCTCACCCAGGTGCGGACCACGGCCGAGCATTTCGCGCGCCTCGATGAAGCCAATCGCCTGGGCGCGCTGTTCGGCCCGCCGAAGGGACTCGGCGCGGACGTGGTGCTGGACGCCGAGGGTGAGGAAGGCTGGATCCTGGGCGCGGGCGCCTGAGCGGCCACCGCTCGCCCCGCCAGCCGCGCCGTTCGTCCCCGGCGTCCCGTCGGGCGCGCCGGATGTCCCCGCGGCCTTGCCGCCCGGCGCGCCGTGATCTTCAGTGCCAGCCGCGTCAAGTGGGGGACCGTGACATGAGCTTTGGATTGCTCCTGAGGGTGCTTGCGGCGGCAAGCCTGCTGACCCTGGCCGGCTGCGGGCCGCACACGCCCAAGCCGGTCGCCCGGGCGCCGGACGTGGGCTGGGCCGTCTACGGCGGCGACGCCGGCGGCCAGCGCTTCTCGCCGGCGGCTCAGATCACCCCGGCCAATGTCGGGGATCTCGCCGTCGCCTGGACCTATTCCACAGGCGAGGCCGCGCGGCACGACCTGAAGCACGCCTCGTTCGAGGACACCCCGATCCTGGCCGGCGGGCGGCTCTATGTCTGCTCGCAGTTCGACGCGGTCTCGGCGGTCGATCCGGGCACGGGCCGTCAGCTCTGGCAGTTCGACCCGAAGGTCGACCCCAAGGTGGGCTACCCCAACGAATTCACCTGCCGGGGCGTGGCGTATTGGCGCGACCCGGCCGTCGCCGACAACGTCCGCTGCTCCGAGCGGGTCTATGTCGGGACGGTGGACCGCCGGCTGATCGCCCTCGATGCGGCGACCGGCGCGCCCTGCGCCGGCTTCGGCAAGAGCGGCACGGTCGACGTGGGCGCCGGGGTTGTGCTCGAGCGCACCGGCCAGATGCAGATCACCTCACCGCCGGTGATCGTCAAGGACACGGTCGTCATCGGCTCGTCGCTCGACGACAACGAGCGGGTCCGCGAGGTTTCCGGCGCGGTCAGGGCCTACGACGCCCGGACCGGCGCGCCGAAATGGAGCTTCGATCCGCTGGCCAGCCAGGCGCCTGGCAATGTGTCCGGCGCCGCCAACGCCTGGGCGCCGATGTCGGTGGATCCGGTGCGCGGCTGGGTGTTCGTGCCGACCACCAATCCGAGCCCGGATTACTACGGCGGGCTGCGCAAGGGCCCCGACGGTCAGGCGAATTCGGTCGTCGCGTTGGACGCCGCCACCGGCCGTGTCGTGTGGAGCTTCCAGACCACCCACCACGACATCTGGGACTACGACGTCCCCGCCCAGCCGACGCTGGCCGACGTGGCCTTCGGCGGACACGGGACCCCGGCCGTGATCCAGGGCACGAAGCAGGGGCTCATCTTCACGCTCAACCGCGACACCGGCGCGCCGGTCATCCCGGTGGATGAGCGGCCGGTCCCGCAGGACGGCGCCGCGCCCGGCGAGCAGCTTTCGGCCACCCAGCCCTTCCCCCGCCTGCCTCGGCCGCTGTCGCCAAGCACGATCAAGCCGGAGCAGGCGTTCGGCCTGACGCCCTGGGACCGCAACCACTGCAAGAAGGAGATCGCCGCGGCGCGCTTCGAGGGCATGTACACCCCGCCGTCCCTGCAGGGCTCGCTGGAGTATCCGTTCTCCGGCGGCGGGGTGAACTGGGGCGGGCTCGCCTTCGACCCCACCCGTCAGCTGGTCTTCGTCAACACCTCCAATGCGATCCACAAGATAACCCTGATCCCGGCCAAGGACGTCCGCGCCGCGCAGCGCCGCGAACCCAATAAGGAGATCTCGCCGCAGACCGGCGCGCCCTACGGCATGAAGCGGGAAGTCGTGTTCTCGCCGATCGGCATGCCCTGCAATCCGCCGCCCTGGGGCCAGCTGCACGCCATCGACATGCGGACCGGACGGGTGGTCTGGGAGGTCCCGCTCGGCACCACGCGTGACCTCGCGCCCGGCTCGCAGCTCATCCTGCATCACACCGGCACGCCCAACTTCGGCGCGCCGATCGCCACGGCCTCGGGCGTGGTCTTCATCGGCGCCGCCATGGACAACTACCTGCGGGCCTTCGATGCGGCGAGCGGCAAGGAGCTCTGGCGCGGACGGCTGCCGGGCGGCGGCCAGGCGACGCCGATGACCTATGTCTGGCAAGGGCGGCAGTACGTGGTGATCGCCGCCGGCGGCCACGCCAAGTCCGGCACCAAGCGCGGCGACAAGATGGTGGCCTTCGCCCTTCCCGGGCCGCTCCGCTAGCGGTCCCGTCGGGTGAGCAGCCAGAAGCGCGCCAGCAGCAGCCCGCCCGAGACGAAGCTCGCGACAACGACCGCCCAGGTCAGGCCGATCACCTGCAGCCGCATCCCGATCCCCAGCCACCAGGCGAGCGGCATCATCACCACGAAGTAGCTCGTCAGGTGGGTGAGCGAGGGCAGCCAGACGTCGCCGCGCGCCCGCAGCGACTGCGCCACCACCACCTGCAGGGCGTCGGGCATGTACATCAGGGTGGAGAGCGCCAGCGCCGGGACCGCCATGGCCAGCGTCGCCGCGCTGCCCGTGTAGCCGCGCGCGACGAGCGAGGCGGACGGCCAGATCCCCAGCATCACCAGCACGCCGAACAGCGCCGCCACCGCAAAGGCGACGCCCGCGGCCCGCGTGACCCCCGCCGGATCGCGGGCGCCATAGGCCCGTCCCACCCGCACCGCCGCGCCGGTGGCGAGCCCCAGCGGGACCATGAAGACGATCGCGGCCACATTGATGACGATGGTCCAGGCCGCCACCGCCAGCCCGCCGATCCAACCGGCGATGATGTTGAGGCTCGCGAAGGCGGCGACCTCGAAGAAGTTGGACGCCCCGGCTCCGAAGCCGATCCGCCGCTGCTCCGCCTCCGCCGCCCGATCCCGCGCGGGCTTGGCGAACACGCCGAGCGCGCGCGCCTCCGGCATCAGCGCGATATAGCCGAGCGTGGCGATCGCCAGGAAGCTTCGGGCGATGGTCGTGGCCCAGGCGCCGCCCATGGCGCCCAGCGCCGGCAGACCGAAGGCGCCCGGCACGAGCAGCAGGTCGACCGCCAGGTTCAGGCCGTTGGCGATCCACATGATCCAGGCGGCAGGGCCCGGCTTCGAGAGCCCCTCCAGCCATGACGCCGCCGCCACGCTCAGGGTGAAGCCCGGGAGCGAGAGGCAGAAGATCCGCAGCACCGGCGAGGCGCCGTCCGCAAGGTCGCCGGGCAAGCCGATCGCATGCAGGAACAGAGGCCCGCCGACCAGCAGGACCAGCGCCGAGACCGCGCCGATCCACAGACTGTAGGCGAGCCCGCGCCGAAGCACCGCGCCGGTGAGGTCGCGGCGGCCCTCGCCGATCACGCGGGCGGTCATCACCTGCACCCCGGTCAGCAAGCCCATGCCCATGGTCACGACGACGCTGGTCGGCGCCCAGGCGAGCGCGTGATAGCCAAGCTGGCTCGCGGAATAGCGCCCGACCACGACGGCGTCCGAGAGCCCCATGGCCATGACGCCCAGGCGCGCGACCACCACCGGCCCGGAGAGCTTCAGGAGCTCGGCCAGTTCGGTGCGGACGGAAGCTGCGCGCCCTCCCGCAAGCGAGGGCGCCTGGGCCGCAAGACGGTCCATGGCGACGCCTGGTTCAAAGAAGCCGCGGACACTGGCCGAAGCGGCCGCGCGCCGCAAGACGGCTGGGCCTTCGACGCTGCGGAATTGTTCAGCGAGCTTCCGCCGCGGGCCGGCTGGTGGATGCGCTCGGCGCCAAGCAGGAGGCGAGGCTCAGGATCAAGATAGGCAGGCCGCGCGCGGTCGTAGCTCGCCGGATCGGCGCCGAACGCCGTCCGCCCCAGGCTGCGGTCCAGCGTGGCCATGGCGCGCTAGGCGCCCGCCACCGCCCGCTGTGCGAGCTGGCTCCGCTCGTCCTTCAGCTTCTCGGCGACCAGGAAGGCGAGCTCGAGCGCCTGCTCGCTGTTCAGACGGGGATCGCAGTGGGTGTGGTAGCGGTCGGCGAGGTCGCCCTCGCTCACCCGCCGCGCGCCGCCGGTGCACTCGGTGACGTTCTGGCCGGTCATCTCGAGGTGCACGCCGCCGGGATGCACGCCCTCCGCCTTGCAGATCTCCACGAAGCTGCGGACCTCAGACAGGATGCGGTCGAACGGCCGGGTCTTGTAGCCGTTGTTGGCGGTGAGGGTGTTGCCGTGCATGGGATCAATCGCCCACACGACGCTCCTTCCCGCCTGCTTGGTGGCGCGCAGCAGGCGCGGCAGCCGGTCCTCGATCTTGTCGAAGCCGAAGCGGCCGTAGAGCGTCAGCCGCCCAGCCTCGTTCTTCGGATTGAGGATGTCGGCGAGCCTGAGCAGCTCGTCGGCTTCCATGGTCGGACCGCACTTCACGCCGATCGGGTTCTTGATGCCCTTGAAGAACTCGACGTGGGCGCCTTCGGGGTCGCGCGTGCGTTCGCCGATCCACAGCAGGTGCGCCGAGGTGTCGTACCAGTCGCCCGAGGTGCTATCGACCCGGGTCATGGCCTCCTCGACGTTCAGCAGCAGGCCCTCGTGGCTGGTGAAGAACTCCACCTGGTGGATCTCGCGGTGGGTCTCCGGCGTGATCCCCATGGCGCCCATGAAGGTCAGTGCCTCGGTGATCTTCTCGGACAGCTCGCGATAGCGCGCGCCCTGGGGGCTGTCAGCCACGAAACCCAGCGTCCAGCGGTGGACGTTGTAGAGGTCGGCATAGCCGCCGCCGGCGAAGGCGCGCAGCAGGTTGAGGGTCGAGGAGGCCTGGGCGTAGGCCTGCACCAGGCGCTGCGGATCGGGGGTCCGCGCCTCGGGCGTGAACTCCATGCCGTTGACGTTGTCGCCGCGATAGGAGGGCAGGGTGACGCCCGCCTGCGTTTCGATGGCCGAAGAGCGCGGCTTGCCGAACTGGCCGGCCATGCGCCCCACCTTCACCACCGGCTGGCCGCCCGCGAAAGTCAGCACCACCGCCATCTGCAGGATCAGGCGGAACGTGTCGCGGATGTTGTCGGCGTGGAATTCCTTGAAGCTCTCCGCGCAGTCGCCGCCCTGCAGCAGGAAGGCGCGGCCGTCGGAGACCTCGCCCAGCAGCGCCTTCAGGCGGCGCGCCTCGCCCGCGAAGACGAGCGGCGGCATCCCGCGCAGCGTCTGCTCGACACGCGAGAGCACCGCGAGATCCGGATAGTCGGTGGGGATTTGCTTTGCCGGCTTCCCCCGCCAGGAGGCCGGCGTCCAGTGCTCCGTCATCGCCTCAGACTCCGCGCCCCCCGATCGGAGCGCCAAGCGAAAGCGCGCCTTCTAATCGATATGGGCGCTCAGGTCGATGCTTGCGACGGGTCGGGCTCGGCCATCAGGCCGGCCGCCATGGCGATGAGCGCGGCCAGGGCCAGCCACCACTCCTGCCAGAGCCCGAAGTTGACCGCGCCGAACAGCAGATAGACGCTCGCCGAGGCCGCTACGCCGGCGGTCCAGGCCTCGGGCCCGCGCCGCGCCAGTCGCGAGATCGAAAGCCACCAGATCGCGGCCATCAGCAGCGCGCCCAACAGGCCGAGCTCCAGCCAGGCCTGAAGGGCGTCGTCGTGGGGATGCAGGATGATGCCGGGGCCGAACACCCGGCTCGCGTCCAGGCCCCAGCCGCGGAGCGGATGGTCGCCGATCCAGTCGAGGGCATGGCTCCAGTAGCTCATCCGCTCCGACCAGGAGGGCTGGATGGCGGCCTCCACGCCGGCGTAGCGGCCGCTCGCCCGGCCCGCCAAGACGATGAGCGGCGCGACGAGGCAATAGACCACCGCTGCGGAGGCCAGGGCCCGCGGTCCGCCGCGCGGCCAGCGCCAGACGGCGATGCCGACGCCCGCGGCGAGCGGCACGGCGATCACCGGCGCATCGGAGCCGAAGCGCAGCGCCGGGGCCAGGACTCCTGCGGCCATCAGCAAGGCCAGCCAGGCGGGGGCGCGCAGCTTGAGGGCGGCGGCGAGCGCCAGCGGCCACATGATCGCCAGCACGAATGTCGAATGGCCGATGTTGGACTGCGCCAGGTCATGGCGGATCGGCTGGTAGAAGGCGGTGTGCAGGATTTCGTAGAGCCGCACGTCGGTCATGAACTCGACCAGCAGCACCAGCCCGAACAGGGCCGATCCCCACACCAGGACCTGCAGCGCCCGCCGCTTCAGCGGCGGGCTGGCCCGCCTCGCGGCGCAGATCGCCGACCAGTAGAGCGGCAGCTCGAGCGCCAGCTTGAGCGCGGTGTTGTTCGCCGGCTTCGACGGATGGAACGGGCTCCAGACGGTCGAGACCGCCGCCCACAGCAGCGCGGCCAGCAGGAGCACGGCCACCGGCCGGTCGTCGTCCTCGATCCGCAACGCCGGCAGGCCGAGCAGGCCGACCAGCGCGACCAGGATCGGGAGACCCAGCGGGCCCAGCCATCCCAGCGCCGGCGCGAGCGCGAAGGCGCCCGCCGCCAGCCAGCCGCACCAAGCGCCCAGCCGGTCGCCCTGCTCGCTTGCATCCCGCCTTCCGAGCACCTCGCCGCCAAGGCCCTGCCGGCCCATCATGCCGCTTGGCCCAACCCCTGAGCCACGTACTTCTCGCGCAGGGTGACGAGCTCCTCGGCGAGCGTCGGGTGGACCGCGCAGGTCGCGTCCCACTGCGCCTTGCTGACTCCCATCTTGATCGCGACGGCCGCCATCTGGATCATCTCCGCAGCTTCCGGGCCGACGATGTGGCAGCCGACGATGCGCTCGCTGGCGGCGTCCACCACCAGCTTCATCAGGCACCGTTCGTCATCGCCGGCGAAGGCGGTCTTCATCGGCCGGAACCGCGTCAGGTAGATGTCGACCTTGCCGTATTTGTGCCGGGCGTCCGCTTCCGAGAGGCCCACCGTGCCGACGGGCGGCTGCGAGAACACGCCCGAGGCGACCGTCTCGTGATCGAAGCGGGTCGGCCGGCCATAGAACTCCGTGTCGGCGAAGGCGTGGCCCTCGCGGATCGCCACCGGCGTCAGGTTGAGCCGGTCGGTGACGTCGCCCACGGCCCAGATGTTCTCGACGTTGCTGCGCGAGTAGTCGTCGACCACCACCGCGCCGCGCGCATCGAGCTTCACGCCCGCCGTCTCCAGGCCCAGGCCCTCGGTGTAGGGCTCGCGGCCGAGCGCGAACATCACCACCTCGCTTTCGCAGTGATGGCCGTCGGCGAAACGGCTGACCAGGCCGCCGGGACCTTTCTCGATGGCCGCATGCTGGGTCGCCAGCACGACCTTGATCCCCCGCCGGCCCATCTCCTCGGCCACGTGGGTGCGGATGTCGTCGTCGAAGCCGCGCAGGATGTTGGGGCCGCGGTGGACGAGCGTCGTGTCCACGCCCATGCCGGCGAAGATGCCGGCGAACTCGACGGCGATGTAGCCGCCGCCCGCGATCACGATCCGCTCCGGCAACTCCTCGAGGTGGAAGGCCTCGTTGGAGCTGATCGCGTGCTCGACGCCGGGCAGCTGGGCTGGCATCCAGGGCCGGCCGCCGGTCGCGATCAGCAGCTTCTCCGCCGTGGCCTTGCCGTGCCCCGCGACGTCGACGGTATGGGCGTCGAGGACGCGAGCCTTGCCGTGCAGGAGCCCGGCGCCGGCGTTCTCCAGGTTGCGCACATAGACGCCGGAAAGGCGGGCGATCTCCTTGTCCTTTTCGGCCAGGAACGCAGGCCAGTCGAAGCGGGCGTTCTCGATGGTCCAGCCGAAGCCGTGGGCTGTCTTGAAGCTCTGCGAGAACTCCGAGGCGTAGACCATCAGCTTCTTGGGCACGCAGCCGCGGATCACGCAGGTGCCGCCCACCCGGTGCTCCTCGGCGACCAGCACCCGCGCGCCGGAGAGGGCCGCCAGCCGGGCCGCGCGCACGCCGCCCGAGCCCGCGCCGATGACGAAAAGGTCGTAGTCGTATTGCGCCAAGACACAGGCTCCTGGATCGGCGGCCCCGCTTGGAGGTGGGGACCCATGCGGCTCGCCGCTACGGTGAGGTATCTAGAGCGATGCGCGGCGCGAGCCTAGCTGGCCGCCTCAGCCGGCGCGCGGGATCCGCTCGCCGCGGGCGTTGCGGACGACGCTGAACGGGCCGGGATCGGCCTCGTCCGGATAGTGGATCCTCTCCTCGCCCACCTTGCGCGTGCCGACCACGACCAACTCTGCGGGCGTGTCGGTGCGATTGGTCAGATGATGGGCGTTGGGCGCGCCGGCCGGAAAGCCTGCGTAGTCGCCGGGCCCAAGCTCGTGCGTCCCGGTGTCGTCGATCAGCGTGACGGCGCCTGTCAGCACATAGACGAACTCGTCCTCGCCCTCATGCCAGTGCCGCCGCGAGGAGGTCGCCCCCGGCGCGAGCGTGAGGTGGTTCACGCCGAATTGGGTGAGGCCCACGCGCTTGCCGAGCTGCCGCTCGTGGCGGCCGATGTGGCGGGCCAGATGGCCGCTCGGCGACGTGACGGGGCTCTCCGAGAGGTGGCCGATGTAGGTCTTCATTGGCTCGCCGGGCGCAGGTTGAGGCGGATGGCCACGTGCACGACGCCGCCCTCGACGGGGCCGGCGTCGGCCGACCAGAGATTCATCTTCATGGTCGAGGCGAGCTTGGCCGCCGCCTCGGAGAAGCCGAGGCCGTCGGGATCCGCCGCCTCGGGCGCGCAGTCCTGCACCGAGCCGTCATCGGCCACCCTGCAGCGCGCAACCCCGCGGCCGCTGGTCAGTCCCTTGGCGGCCGCTTCCGGCGGAAACAGCTTGGGCGCAGCTTCCGGGTCGAACCCCACCAGCCACCGGGGCGAGAGCACGGTCCGATCCGGGCTCGGCGCGGCGAAGCGCACCGGCACGTCCACCTCGACGGGGGCGCCCCCCGGCGCACGGGCCATCACTTCCGGCATCACCCGGAACTCGGGCATGAGCTTCAGCGCCGCCGCTCCGAAGCCGTGCTTCGGCGGCAGCTCCTTGGCCACGCTGCAGTTCCTCAGGTAGCCGTCGCGCATGGCCGCGCAGTGGGCGACGACATAGCCCTCCTCCCCGTGCGCCGCGGCGGACGGGTAGCTCCGGGCCACCTCGTCGAAGGTGGGCGCCCTCACCCAGACCGGGTCGGTCATCAGCGTCACCCGGCGCATCTGCACCGGATTGTGCGAAACCTCGACGTTGACGGCGCCGGGCATGGCGCTGCCGGTGTCGTCGATCGAGAACTCGGTGTCCGGCGCACGGAACACGAGCCCGATGTTCATCTCGCGCGCGACCGGGCGGCCATCCGGACCCTTGGCCGGCTCGATCTTCAGGGTCGGGCGCAGCGCCAGCGCGGCCTTGCCGAACCCGCGGCCCTGCGGCGCCTCGTAGGCCACGCGGCAGGACTCCGCCAGGCCATGGACGTCGACCCGGCAGGTGAGCGTCACGTGACCGGTGGCGCGGGCCTCGTAGGCCGAGGCCGGCCATATGGAGACCTCCTGCGTCCCCAGGCTGTCCTCGTCGCCGCCGACCGACACCGTCACGTCCACCGGCGGGGAGGTCCTCGGTTGCGAGGTGACCGTGAGCGGGCTCACCACCTTGGCCCGCGTCGGAGCGGCCTGCGCCTGCGGCGCTGCGGCCGCCAGCACCCCCAGGATTTGCGCAAGCATCATGCCCCCCTGCCGCCGTCGCGGAGCGGAAGCATCGCACGCGTACCGGACCTTGGAAATCGCGTCGTCGGACCGCAGGACCCGGGGCGTCTCAGGCGTCGTGCGCCCGCCGCCAGGCGGCGTCGGCTCGGATCCGGCGGCCGACGTCCAGGCGCTTGGCGAGGCTGTCGTAGGCCTTGCGCGCCCGCCGCTCCAGCCGCTGGGCCGCCGTGCCAGGCTGTTGCGCCGCCTCGAAGCGGTCGCCGCCGATGGTCGAGGCGAACGCGGGATTCGGCAGCACCGGCCAGGGCCGGACCGCCAGGATGTCGAGGCCGTGGCGCCAGGTTCGGTTCATGGCCACGTCCACCGGATAGCGGATCGTTCGGCCATAGCCCAGGAACCGCTCGGCGCCGGCGCGAGTGATCACATAGGCGAGGTTGGAGTTGACCACGTTGTGGTGCCGCACGAGCGACGAAGCCTCTGTCAGCGGCAGGATCGGCGTGAACGCCTTCTCCTGCGGCTCGCTGATGCCGAGCTTGATCATGTCATAGGGCGGCATGGGGCCGGCGGCGATCGCCTGCAGCACGCCTGCAAGTTCGCCCGTGGCGAGGAGGTCGTCCTCCAGGACCAGCGCCTGCGGAATGTCTTCGCTCACGATCCCCTCGAGGACCGCCCGGTGCGACAGATAGCAGCCGACCTCCGCCGGCGAGAGCGGCTTGGGCGCGCGCCGCAGCCGCCCCTCGGCGTCGACCAGGCGCGCGATCTCCTCCGGCGGCAGATTCCGCCCGTCGACCGCCTCGACGATCGTCGGCGCGAGCCCCTGCCGCGCCAGTTGCTCGACGGCGGCGCGGCGGCGGTCGGGGCTGGCCTTCAGGTTGATCAGGAAGATCGGATAGGGCCACACGGGGGGCGCCTAAGGCTCCAGTTGCGTCACGCCTTCGGGGGTCCCGACCAGCGCCGCGTCGGCGAGGTCGAGGAACAGGCCGTGCTCCACCACGCCCGTCACGCTCTTGACCGCCGCGGCGAGCGCCGCCGGATCCCTGATGCGACCGCACGGCGCATCGTAGATCACATTGCCGCCGTCGGTGCGGTACGGCTGGCCCTCGCGCAGCCTCAGCCGGGGGGCCGTCCCGATGTCGCATTCGGCGAGCGCGTCGCAGATCCGCAGCGCCGTCGTCCTGTGCCCGAACGCGACCACCTCGATCGGCAGCGCGAAGCGGCCGAGCACCGGCACGCGCTTGGCCGCGTCGGCGATGACCACGCAGCGCTTGGAAGCCTCCCAGACGAGCTTCTCCCGCAGCAGCGCGCCGCCGGCGCCCTTGATCAGCGCGAGCCCAGGGCCGATCTCGTCGGCGCCGTCGACGGTGAGGTCGATCTCACGCGTCTCACCCAGCTCGGCGACCTTCATGCCCAGCGAGGCGGCGAGCTCGCCGGTGGCGATCGACGTGGCGACGCAGGTGATGTCGAGGCCGCGCGCGCCCAGCGCCTTGACGAACCAGGCGGCGGTCGAGCCGGTGCCGAGGCCCACCACCATGCCGGACTGCACCAGCTCCGCGGCGGCTTCGGCCGCCGCCCTCTTCTGCGCGTCGACGTCGCTCATTTCTTGGATTTCGCCTTGGCTGCGCGCTCGGCGAGCTTGCGTTCGCGGAAGCGGGCGGCCCAGCCCGGCTTCTCCGTCTGATCGCCGCGCTCCAGCGCCAGCGCATTGGCCGCCACGTCCCTGGCGATCACCGAGCCGGAGCCCGTGTAGGCCCCCTCGCCCACCGTCACCGGCGCGACCAGGGCGGTGTTCGAGCCGATGAAGGCGCCCGCGCCCACGTGGGTGTCGTGCTTGTCGAAGCCGTCGTAGTTGCAGAAGATCGTGCCGGCCCCGATGTTCGCGCCCGCGCCGACGCTGCCGTCACCGAGGTAGGCCAGGTGGTTGGCCTTGGCGCCCTTGCCGACCTTGACCTTCTTGACCTCGACGAAATTGCCGATGTGCGCCTCCTCGCCGATGTCGGCGGCCGGCCGCAGCCGCGCGTACGGGCCGATCAGCGCGCCCGCCCGCACGCGGGCGCCTTCCAGGTGGCAGAAGGCGCGGATCACCGCGCCGGTCTCCACCGCGACGCCAGGGGCGAAGACCACGAAGGGCTCGATCGTCGCGCCGGGCGCGATCTCCGTGTCGAAGCTGAAGTAGACCGTGTCCGGCGCCTGCATGGCGACGCCGGCGGCGAGGAACTCCGCGCGGCGGCGCTGCTGGAAGACGGCTTCCGCCTGGGCGAGCTGCATCGGCGTGTCGCAGCCCATGACGGAAGCTTCCGGGGCGATGTGGGTCCTCACCTCGCCGCCCTCCCCCACCGCCTCGGCGACGATGGATGTCAGGAAGTATTCGCCCTTCGGATTGTCGTTGGTCACCCGCGAGAGCCAACGGAAGAGGTCGCTGCGCGCCGCCAGATACATGCCGGCGTTGCACGCCCGCTCGACCTTCTCCTCCGGCGTCGCCACGCTGGGCTCCACGATCTTCAGCACGCGGCCAGACGGATCGCGGATCAGCCGGCCATAAAGCAGCGCATCGGCCGGCTCGAACCCCATCACCGCCAGCGAGGCGCCCGTCTCCCTGAGCGCGAACAGCGGCTCCAGGTCTTCCGCGCGCAGCAGGGGCGCGTCGGCGTTGGCGACCAGCACATCGCCCGCAAAATCGCCGAGTGCGGCGTCGGCGGCCTGCACCGCATGGCCGGTGCCGAGCGGCGGGTCCTGGACGGCCACGGCCGCCTCGCCCAGCCGCGCGACCACCAGCGCTCGAACCGCCGGGCTCTGCGCCCCCACCACCACCACGATGCGTTCGCAGCCGCTCGCCTGGACCGTGTCGATGATGCTGTCGAGCAGCGCGCGGCCGCCCACCTTGTGCAGCACCTTGGGCGTGGCCGACTTCATCCGCGTGCCTTGGCCGGCGGCCAAGATGACAGCGGCGCGGGCGGTCATGGCGAGCGGTCTCCTAAGCGAGTCAAAGGTCTCGGCCCGTGTGGCTTAGCAAGCCTTGTGGCCGGGCGCGAGAAGCGGCTAGCGTCCCGGCCTCAAGTTTGGGGGAAGTCTCATGAAGCGTCGTGTCCGTCTGTCCGCCCTGTTCGCCGCCTGCGCGCTGGGCGCGGTCAGCTCCGCGTGGGCCGCTGCGCCGCCGCCTCGCGCGGCGGACCTGGAAGCCCGCTTCGATTCGCAGATCGATCCGGCGGAAATGGGACGCTGGCTGAAGCAGCTCGCCTACGAGCCGAACCACGTGGGGTCCCCGCACGACAAGGCCAACGCCGAGTGGATCCTGGCGCAGCTGAAGGCCTGGGGCTGGGACGCCCACATCGAGGTCTTCGACGTCCTCTATCCGACGCCGATCAGCGAGACGCTGGAGTTGGTGGGCGGACCCGGCGCGCCGTTCAAGGCGACGCTGCAGGAGCCGCCGATCCCCGGCGACGAGTCGTCCCTCCGCGGCCAGGCCACGGCGCTGCCCGCCTATGTGGCCTACCAGGGCGACGGCGACGTCACCGCGCCGCTGGTCTACGCCAACTACGGAATGCCCGCCGACTACGACGCGCTCCAGCGCATGGGCGTCTCGGTGAAGGGCAAGATCGTCATCACCCGCTACGGCGGGGGCTGGCGCGGGCTGAAGCCGAAGCTCGCCCAGGACCACGGCGCCGTCGGCTGCATCATCTACTCCGACCCGCACGACGACGGGTATGCCACTGACGACGTCTATCCAAAGGGCGCGGCGCGTCCGCCGCACGGGTTCCAGCGCGGCTCGGTCGCCGACATGACGCTCTATCCGGGCGACCCCCTGACGCCCGGCGTCGGCGCGACCAAGACGGCCAAGCGCCTGACGCGGGAGGAAGCCACGACGATCCTGAAGATCCCGACGCTGCCGATCTCCTACGCCGACGCCCAGGTGCTGCTGGCCTCGCTCGGCGGACACGTGGCCCCGGCGAGCTGGCGCGGCGCCTTGCCGATCACCTACCACGTGGGCCCCGGCGGCGGTCAGGTCCACCTGGCCGTGAAGTCCGACTGGTCGCTGAAGCCGCTCTACGACGTGATCGGCACGCTGCGCGGCTCGGAACAGCCCGACGAGTGGATCATCCGCGGCAACCACCACGACGGCTGGGTGATGGGCGCGTCCGACCCGCTGTCGGGTCAGATCGCCCTGCTGGCCGAGGCCAAGGCGCTGGGCGGGCTTCTGAAGTCCGGCTGGCGGCCAAAGCGGACCATCGTCTACACAAGCTGGGACGGCGAGGAGCCGATGCTGCTGGGCTCCACCGAGTGGGCCGAGACGCACGCGGCCGAGCTGAAGGCCAAGGGCCTCATCTACATCAACTCCGACGGCAACGGCCGCGGCTATTTCAACGCCGGAGGCAGCCAGGATTTCCAGCATTTCGTCAACGAAGTGGCGGCCGACGTGAAGGACCCGGAGACCGGGGCCTCCGTGCGCGACAGGTTGCGCGCCCGTGAGGCCGTGATCGCCTCGGAGCCGGGCGCCACCGAGGAGGCCAAGCAGCTCGGGAAGGTGGCGCTCGATCCATCGAAGGACCTGCTGATCGGTCCGCTCGGCTCCGGCTCGGACTACTCCGCCTATCTGCAGCACCTGGGGCTGGCGGCCATCGACGTGGGCTATGGCGGCGAGGGCGAGAGCGGCGGGGTCTATCACTCGCTCTACGACGATTACGAGCACCACAGCCGCTTCGTCGACCCCGGCTTCGTCTACGACGCGACGCTGGCGAGGACGGTCGGGCGGATGGTGATCCGGCTCGCCGACACGGACCTGCCCGTGCAGCGCTACGGCGACTTCGCCGACGCGGTCGGACGCTACGCCGAGGAGGTGAAGAAGCTGGCGGACACCAAGCGCGAAGAGGCGGCGGCCCAGGCCAAGATGCTGGCGGCGCACGACTACCGGCTGGCCTCCGATCCCACCGAGACCAGCGGCGCGCCGACGCCGTTTCCGGCTTCGCCCGCGCTCGACTTCACGCCGCTCGACCAGGCCGTCGCCAAGCTGAAGGCGAGCGCCGGCGCCTTCGACGCCGCGCTGGCGGCCAAGGGCGCGGGCCTTCCAAAGCCGCAGCGCGGGCGCCTCGACGCGGTGATCCGCCCGCTCGATCAGGTCCTGCTGCGTGAGGAGGGCCTGCCGTTCCGCCCCTGGTACAAGAACATGATCTATGCGCCCGGCCGGTTCACCGGCTACAGCGCCAAGACCTTGCCGGGCGTGCGCGAGGCGATCGAGGAACGGCGCTTCGCCGATGCGACCACCTACATCGCGCTCACCGCCCAGGCGCTGAACGCCTACGCCCGCGAGCTCGACAAGGCGCGTGGGATCGTGGATGGCCGCTGACCGGGCGCTCGCCGGCGCGACCGTCGTCTTCGACCTGGACGGGACGCTGGTCGACACCGCGCCGGACCTGGTCGGCACGCTGAACGAGATCCTGCGGCAGGAACGCTTGCCGCCGCTGCCGCTCGAGGCGGCGCGAAACCTCATCGGCCACGGCGCGCGCCGGCAGCTGGAGCGCGGCTTCGAGGCGGCGGGAGCGCGCCTTTCCGCAGATCGCGAGGGCGAGCTGTTCGACCGGTTCATCGCCCATTACCGCGCCCATATCGCCGACGAGAGCCGCCCGTTCCCGGGCGCCGCGCCGGCGCTGCAGGCGCTGATCGCGGAAGGCGCGCGGCTCGCCATCTGCACCAACAAGCCGACCGACCTTGCGACCGCGCTGCTGGAGGCGCTCGACCTCCAGCGCCTCTTCGCCGCGGTCGTGGGCCCGGACGCCGCGCGCGCCCGCAAGCCGGATCCCCGGCACCTCGCAGCGGCGGTCGCCGCGGCCGGCGGCGCGCTCGATCGGACGGTGATGGTGGGCGACGCCTCGACCGACGCCGAAGCCGCCCGCGGGGCCGGCGTCCCGCTCGTCCTGGTCAGCTTCGGCTACACCGAGATCGCCCCCGCCGAGCTTGCGCCGGACGTGCTGATCGGGCGCTTCGAGGAGCTGCCGGGCGCGTGCCTGCGCCTCCTCGGCGCTTGCAGCGCCTAGGCCTGCAAGCTATACGCCCAACCCTTCTCGCGCGCCCCTTTCGCTTGCTGCCAGGGGCGCTCCGGCGGATGCGTAGCTCAGCGGGAGAGCACCTCGTTCACACCGAGGGGGTCACAGGTTCAATCCCTGTCGCATCCACCATTTTCCCAGTCCAGGGCGAGCCAATACTGAACTGCGGCGCGGTTGCATCGCTGTGCGACATTCCGAATCGCTCCGCGATCCTTTTCGGCCGATCCTGATCGGGCTCACCTGGGCGGACCTAGTCACCCGCGGGGTGTTCCGCAGCTGACGTCGGATCAATTAGGCAAGGATTTGCCCCGGGTCACGGGGTAACCTGCACGAATGTCCCAAGCTGCGCCGCGCCGCACGCCCTCCCGCCTCGCCAGCAACCGTGAGGTCGAACACCTGCAGCGGCTGGAAGCGCGCCTGCGCTGGCTCGCCACCTGGATGATCCACAACGCCAACCACCTGCGCGACAGCCGCGACGGGATGAAGGTCGGCGGCCACCAGGCGTCCTGCGCCTCGATGACGACGATCCTGGCGGCGCTCTACTTCCACGCCCTCCGGCCGCAGGACCGGGTGGCGATCAAGCCGCACGCGAGCCCGGTGTTCCACGCCGTCCAGCACCTCTATGGCCGCCAGAGCCGCGATCAGCTCGAGCGCTTCCGCGCGTTCGGCGGTGCGCAATCCTATCCGTCGCGGACCAAGGACAAGGACGACGTGGATTTCTCGACCGGCTCAGTGGGACTGGGGGTCGCGGTCACCGCCTTCGAGGCGCTCACCCAGGACTACCTGAAGGCCCATGGCTGGCTCGATCCGGCGCGCGAGGGGCGGATGATCGCCACCCTCGGCGACGCCGAGCTCGACGAAGGCAACATCTACGAGTGCCTGATCGAGGCGTACAAGCACGACATCAAGAACGTCTGGTGGATCGTCGACTACAACCGCCAAAGCCTGGACGCGACGACCGCGGACCGGATGTTCGACCGGTTCGACGACATCTTCGAGACCGCCGGCTGGCGGGTGATGACGCTCAAGTACGGCAAGGCCCAGGAGCGGGCATTCGCCCGGCCGGGCGGCGGCGCCCTGCGCGGCTGGATCGAAGACTGCCCCAACGCCGATTACGCCGCCCTCACCTTCCAGGGCGGCTCGGCCTGGCGCGAGCGCCTGATGGGCGACATCGGCCGCAAGCCCGGCGTCGCAGCGCTCGTCGGCAGCTTCGACGATGCGGCCCTCCACCAGCTGATGATCGGGCTGGGCGGGCACTGCGTGGAGAGCCTGATCGAGGCCTTCGATACGGCGGCGCGCGACGACACGCCGACCCTCTTCATCGCCTACACGGTCAAGGGCTACGGCCTGCCGCTGCAGGGCCACAAGGACAACCACGCGGGCCTGATGACGCCCGCCCAGGTCGAGGCGCTGCGGGTCTCGATGGGCATCCCGCAAGGCGCCGAGTGGGAGCCATTCGCCGGCCTGCCCGAGGACGAGGTCCGCGCCCTGACGGCTTTCGTGGACGCCGCGCCGTTCGCTGCGACGCGGACCCGGCGCTATGCCGCGGAGCCAGTTCCCGTGCCCGAGATCCCGGCCCCGCCCGGCGGCGAGCAATCCACCCAAGCCGCCTTCGGCCGCATCCTCCCGGATCTCGCCCGCACCCACGAGCCGCTGGCCGACCGCATCGTCACCACCTCGCCGGACGTGACCGTGTCCACGAACCTCGGCGGGTTCGTCAACCAGCGGGGCTTGTTCCGCAGGCGCGAGAGCCGCGACGTCTTCCGCGACGCCAAGATCCCCTCCCCGCAGCGCTGGGGCGGCGGGCGCGCCGGCCAGCACATCGAGCTCGGCATCGCCGAGCACAACCTGTTCCTCAACCTGGCCGCCCTCGGACTGGCGGCGCCGCTGTTCGGCGAGCGGCTGATCCCGATCGGCACCGTCTACGACCCGTTCATCTGCCGCGGGCTCGATGCGCTCAACTACGCCTGCTATCAGGATGCGCGGTTCATGCTCGTGGCGACGCCTTCGGGCCTGACGCTCGGCCCCGAAGGCGGGGCCCACCAGTCGATCTACACGCCGCTGATCGGCATCGGCCAGCCGAACCTCACCTACTTCGAGCCCGCCTTCGTCGACGAGCTGGCGCTGGTCATGCGCTGGAGCTTCGAGCATCTGCAGGCGGAGGACGGCGGCTCGGTTTATTTGCGTGTCACCACCCGTTCGATCCGCCAGCCCGAGCGGGCGGACGGCGCATGGTCCGCCGAGGCGCTGAAGGGCGGCTACTGGCTGAAACCGCCCGCGACGGGGGCGGAGGCCGCGCTGGTGTTCTGTGGCGCCGTCGCCCCCGAGGTCCTGGCGGCCGCCGAGGCGCTCGCCGACGACATCCCCGGCCTGGGCGTGCTCAACGTGGTCTCGCCGGGCTTGCTGCATCGCGACTGGATGGCCGCGCGCCGCGACCGATGGGCCGCAGGCCTCAAGCGGCAGAGCCAAGCCGAGGCGCTGCTGGGCGCGCTCGCGCCGCATGCGGGCCTGGTCACGGTGGTGGACGGCTCGCCGGCGACGCTCTCCTGGCTCGGCGGCGTCATGGGCCACCGGGTGAGCGCCCTGGGCGTCGACGCCTTCGGCCAGGTCGGCGACCTACCGGACCTCTACCGCCACTACCGCCTGGACCTCGAGGCGATCGTCGAGGCTTGCGCGGATCTCTACCTGGGGTGACGCTCGCGGCCCAATCTTCCCAGAGCTGCATGATGACCAGCCGAGCCGCCCGGCCGGCCGCGCCGCTCTGATCATCCGGCTTCGGCCGCCATTTCCGCGAGCAGGCTCCGGCGCTTCGCGAGCACCAGGACGAGGTCGTAGGGGATCGCCACGCCTTCGCGCAGCCGCATGCGCGCCCAGTGGCGCACGGACGTGCCGCCGCGGCCGGGCGTCAGCGGCCCCGGCGCGGTTGCAACGCCCAGCGCGCCCAGCAGCAGGCGGATTCTCGGCTGGTGGTAGCGGTCCGAGCAGATGACGCAATGGACGCCGCCGCGGGCCCGGGCGAAGCGGGCGGCCGCCACCACGCTCTGCAAGGTGTCGCGGCTCGCCTCGTCCAGCACCAGGCGGGCTTCGGACACGCCGCGCGCCGCCAGGATCCGCGCCATCACGGAGGCTTCGCTGGGCCCGATGCGCCCGGCCGCGCCCGAGCACAGGATCGGCGCCTCCGGCCAGAGCGCCGCGGCCTGCAGCCCATAGTCGATCCGCCGCGCCAGCGTCGGCGACGGCTGCCCGTCGGACCGCACCGCCGCCCCGAAGATGACGATCGCCGAGCCGCTCATCGGCGCAGCATGGAAGGCCTTGGGCCGGCTTGTCACCGCCTATTCACTTGCGCGGGGCAAGCCGGAGTCGCATCTCATGCAGGCGCGCCTCCCAGGCCTGGAGATCGCCATGAGCCTGCCACCGCCCGCCGCGCCGTCCAAGCCGCCGCGGCACTATCCGACCCCTGCCGCCAAGTGCGCCGATCTCGTCGTCCATATCGTCGGCCTGATGCTGGCGCTGGTGGGCGGCATCGTGCTGCTGGCGCTGACAGTCCAGGCGCGCTCAATCAGCCTGGTGGTCGGCGTCGCGATCTATGCGGCGGGGCTTCTGGCGATGCTCGCCTTCTCGACCGCCTACAATTTCGCGAGGCCGCAGCACCGGCCGGTCCTGCGCCGGCTCGATCACGCCGGCATCTTCCTGATGATCGCCGGCTCCTACACGCCGTTCACCACCCAGGACCTCACCGGCGCCTGGGCCTGGGGCATGACCGCAGCAGTCTGGTCGATCGCCGGGCTCGGCGCGCTCGGCAAGATGGTCTTCATGCACCTCGACCGACGCTTCTGGATCGGTCTCTACCTGGCGCTCGGCTGGCTGGTGGTGGTGGCCCTGAAGCCCATGCTGGACAGCGTGACCTGGGTCGCCCTGCTGCTCCTGGGGGTGGGGGGCCTGCTCTACACCACCGGCGTCGTCTTCTATGTCAACAAGCGCCTGAAGTTCGCCCGCGCGATCTGGCACGGCCACGTGGTCGCGGCCGCAGGCGCGCACTGGGCGGCGGTGCTCGTCGGCGTGGTGCTGGCGGCGCGCTGAGACCTCTCAGGCGCGGCTTTCCTTGCCGTTCAGCGGCGGCTGGTGCTGCTCGATCAGGTCGATCCGCTCGGCTTCGCGCACGGCGCGCGTGACGTTTAGCCGCGTGAGCACCTTGGCCCCGCCGTAGGTCTTGCGCGCCCGCTCGAGCGCCTGGCGCCAGCTCTGATTGGCCAAGTTGTCCGTCTCGCCGGCGTAGACCACCTTGGCGCCCTCGGGGGTCATCTCCGCGATCACGAAGTTCGCGCCGGCAGGCGGCAGGAACCGCTCCTCCTCCAGGGGCAGGTAGCGGTAGCGGGCGCCGGACTTGCCGGCGAGCTCGATCGGTCGGGTCAAGCGCACTCTCTCCAGAAATCGGCTTATTGGGGTCTGCGCAAGGCGGGCCCGCCCATGGATACCCGGCGGACTTGGGCCAAATGTGGGCCTAGCTTGGCCCTAGAGATGACGCCTGCGTGAGCTTGGCCTTGGCGGGTCTGCGGCGGCGCGGGCACAAGAGCGTTCGGCGCGCCGTTCGGCTCTGCTAGGCTCGCCCGCGAGGGACGCAGCGACTCGGAACGGGATCGCGCGCGCCCCGCTGGTCGGAGACCGCGCCCCGGGATGGACAGCCCCGCCGAATTCAAGGTCGAACCCGGCGAGAAGGGTCCCGCGGTCGCGCTTTCCGGCGACTGGACGGCCAATGACCTGGGGGGCGTGCCCGCTGCGTTGCGGCGCGCGCTGGGCCGCGAGCGGCCCGCGGTCTTCGACTTCACCGGCGTCGGCCGCCTGGACACCGCCGGCGCGTTCGCCGTGATCCGGGCCGCCGGCGACGGCTTCGATGTGGCCAAGGTCCGCGCGCGGCCCGAGACGCTGCGGCTGATCAGCATCGTGGCCGAGGCGGCCAAGGCGGGGCCGCCGCCCCGCCCCGCGCCGTCCGGCTTTCACGAGCTCACCATCCGCATCGGCAAGGGCGTGGTGAACGTGGCGATGGAGGGCGTCGACACCATGGTCTTCCTGGGGCACCTGCTGGTGGTCCTGGGCCGCAGCCTGGTGAGCCTCGTCGTCAATCCCCGGCGGATCCGCTGGGCGGCGGTGGTTTCGCAGATGGAGCGCGCCGGCCTCGATGCGATCCCGATCGTCGCCGTCACCTCCTTCTTCATCGGCGCCGTGATTGCGCTTCTCGGAATCAACCAGCTGCGCCAGTTCGGAGCCGAGGTGTTCACGGTCGAGCTGATCGGCATCGCGGTGCTGCGGGAGTTCGGCATCGTGATCACCGCCGTCCTGCTGGCCGGCCGCTCGGCCTCCGCCTTCGCCGCCGAGATCGGCGCCATGAAGATGAACCAGGAGATCGACGCCATGCAGGTTATGGGCGTCGATCCGTTCGAAGCCCTGGTGTTCCCGCGCTTCGCCGCCCTGCTGCTGACCATCCCCTTGCTGACCTTCGTGGCCGTCCTCGCGGGCCTGTTCGGCGGGCTGATGGTGACTTGGAGCGTGCTCGGGCTGGGCCCGACCTTCTTCCTGCAGCGGATGATCGACAACGTCGGCGTCACTCACTTCTGGGTGGGGCTGTCCAAGGCGCCGGTCATGGCCGCGGTGATCGCCGGCGTCGGCTGCCGGCAGGGCATGGAGGTGGGCGTCGACGTCGAGTCCCTGGGCCGCAGGGTGACCGCGGCGGTGGTTCACGCCATCTTCGCCATCATCATGATCGATGCCGCCTTCGCCCTGGTGTTCATGGAACTCGACCTGTGAGCGGGCCTGTCGCCGAGGATCCCGACGAGGCGGCGCTCGAGGGCGATGGGCCGGTCCTGGTGGTCAAGAACCTGCGCTCAGCGTTCGGCGATCACCTGGTCCATGACGGGCTGAACCTGACCCTCAACCGGGGCGAGGTGCTGGGCGTGGTGGGCGGCTCCGGGTCGGGCAAGTCGGTGCTGCTCAACACCATCATCGGCCTGAAGCGGCCGCGGGCCGGGACCATCCAGGTGTTCGGCCAGGACATCGCCCACGTGTCGGAACGCCGCTGGAGCGCCATCGAGCGCCGCTGGGGCGTGCTGTTCCAGGGCGGCGCCCTGTTCTCCAACCTGACCGTGCGGGAGAACGTCGCCGCGCCTTTCTTCGAGCACACCAGCCTCTCGCGACGGGAGATCTACGACCTCGCCGACCTGAAGATCGCGCTCGTGGGGCTGCCCGCTCAGGCGCGGGTGCTGAAGCCGGCCGAGCTCTCCGGCGGCATGAAGAAGCGGGCGGGCCTGGCGCGGGCGCTGGCGCTCGATCCGGAGCTGCTGTTCCTCGACGAACCGACCTCGGGGCTCGATCCGATCGGCGCGGCCGCGTTCGACGAGCTGATCCGCGACCTATCCGAGAGTCTGGACCTGACGGTCTTCCTGATCACCCACGACCTCGACACCCTCTACGCCATCACCGACCGCGTTGCGGTCATCGCCGACAAGAAGGTGGTCGCCACGGCCCCGGTTCGCGATCTAGAAACTTCTGATCACCCATGGATTCGCGAGTATTTCCTGGGTCCACGGGGGCGCGCCGCGGCCGCGATGGCCACGACGGAGGGTTGATGGAAAAGAACGCCAACTACGCTTTGGTCGGCCTCTCCACCCTCGTGCTGTTCGTGGGCTTGGTGATCTTCGTGGTCTGGCTCGCGCGCCTGCGCATCAACGCCGAGTACGACCTCTACGACATCCTCTTCCAGGGGCCGATCAACGGCTTGTCCCAGGGCGGCGAGGTGCGGTTCAACGGAATCAAGGTGGGCGAGGTGACCAAGATCGCGCTCGACCGCACCAATCCCAGCCGGGTGATCGCGCGCGCGCGCATCACCTCCGACGTGCCGATCCGCGCCGACTCCTACGCGACGCTGGAGCCGCTCGGCATCACCGGAGTGAACTACGTCCAGATCACCGCCGGCACGGCCACCAAGCCGCTGCTGAAAGACACCGTGCCGCACGGCACGATCCCGATCCTGCGGAGCCAGCGCAGCGCGCTCTCCGACCTGCTGCAGGGCGGCGGCACCGTGCTCACCCGCACCATCGAAGCCCTCGACCGGGTCAATCGGGTGCTCTCGGATCAGAACATCAAGACCTTCTCGACCGCGCTGTCCGACACCCAGGCCGTGACGGAGGAACTGCGCACCCACCGCCAGGTGATCGCCGACGCCCAGAAGGCGCTGCAGGACATCGACGTGGCGACCCAGAAGATCACCGACCTCGCCTCGACCAGCCAGAACATGCTGGACACCGACGGCCGCCGCAGCCTGAAGAACATCGCCGACGCCGCCCAGGAAGCCAAGGAGACCGCCGCCCAGGCGCATGCCCTGATGGACAAGCTGCAAGGCCCGACCACCGACTTCGCCAACAACGGCCTGCCGCAGATCACCGCCGCGGTGATCCAGATGCGCACCGCCGCCCAGGCGCTGCAGCGGCTGGTCGACGAGATCGAGGCCAGCCCGCAGGGGACGCTGGCGAAGCCCCCCTCCGAAGACCTGAAGGTGAAGCCATGAGTCGCGCCGGAGCCTTCCTGCGGCTGGGCGCCGCCATGGCCATCGCCCTGGCCCTCAGCGGCTGTGTTTCGCTGCTGCCGAAGAGCAAGCCCGCCCAGCTCTATCGCTTCGGCGCGACGCACGCGCAGCCCACCCGCCGCCCGCCCGGGAGTTCGACGGTGGGCGTCTTCTGGTCGGACGGCGCGTTTCAGCGGGAATCCGCCGCCGACCGCATCCTGACCGTCACCGGCGACAAGGTTGCCTACATCGCCGAGGTCCGCTGGGCCGCGCCGGCCGAGGTGCTGTTCGACCAGGCGGTGTTCGACGCCTTTGACGCCGCCGGCGGCCGAGTCCGGCTGGCGCCGCGCGGCGCGCCGGCGCCCACCGATTTCGTGCTGCGCGTCGACGTGCGCGACTTCGAGACCCGCTACGAGTCAGGGCCGAACGCGGCGCCCACGGTGCTCGTCCGGCTGCATGCGACGCTCACCCGCGACCGCGGGCACACGCTGCTCTCCGACCAGCTGTTCGAGGCCCGCGCGCCGGCCGCCGACAACCGCGTCGGCGCAATCGTAGCGGCATACGACAAGGCGGTGAACGACGTGCTGGCCCAGCTCGTCGCCTGGACGAACGAAAAGACCAGCTGAGTTTCTGGGAAGACGCCTCAGGCCAGGCCGACGCTCTGCTTGGCGGCGGTGACGGTGTTCTGCAGCAGGACCGCCACGGTCATCAGGCCGACGCCCCCGGGCGCCGGGGTGATCCACGCCGCCACCTTCGCAGCCTCCTTGAAGTGGACGTCGCCCACCACCTTGGTCTTGCCCTGCGCCGCCTTCACGGGATCGTCGAACGGCACGCGGTTGATGCCCACGTCGATCACCGCCGCGCCCGGCTTGATCCAGTCGCCGCGGATCATCCTGGGACGCCCGACCGCCGCCACCAGGATGTCGGCCTCGCGGCAGACCGCCGGCAGGTCGCGCGTCCGGGAATGGGCGACCGTCACCGTGCAGTCGGCCTGGATCAGCAGCTGGGCGACCGGACGGCCCACCAGCATCGAGCGGCCCACCACCACCGCCCGCAGGCCCGTAAGATCGCCGATCGTCTCGCGCAGCAGCACCATGCAGCCCACCGGCGTGCAGGGGTAGAGCCCCGGCAGGCCGCTCGCCAGCCGTCCGGCGTTGATCATGGTCAGACCGTCCACGTCCTTGGCCGGATCGATGGCGGCGATCGCCGCCCGCTCGTCGAGGTGCTTCGGAAGCGGCAGTTGCACCAGGATCCCGTGGATCGCCGGATCGGCGTTCAACGCGGCCACCAAACCGAGGAGCTCCGCCTGGGTGGTCTGTTCGGCAAGCCGGTGCGTGGCCGAATGCATGCCGGCCGCCTTCGACTGCTCGCCCTTGGAGCGGACATAGATCTGGCTCGCGGGATCGTCGCCCACCAGCACCACGGCCAAGCCGGGCGTCAGGCCGTGCTCGGCCTTCAGCCTCGCCACCTCTGCGGTCACCTGCGCGTGCAGCCGCTCGGCGTAGATCTTGCCGTCGATGATCTTGGCTGGGCCTGCAGACTCGGCCATGGCGACCTCCGGAACTGGGCCACGGACTAGCCGTTCATCGAGGGCTTCGCAAACCGGGAGGCCGCACGCGAGACATGGTCAATCTGAGCCAAGCCTTCTCACAGGCGGCGAGCGCCACCTCGCGCTGGACCGGCCGGCCCTCCGCCTTCCTGTTGTGTTGCTTCGTCGTGATCGTCTGGGCGGTCACCGGACCGGTGTTCAACTACTCCGACACCTGGCAGCTGGTGATCAACACCGGCACGACGATCGTCACCTTCCTTATGGTGTTCCTGATCCAGAACACCCAGAACCGCGACAACGCCGCCCTGCAGGCCAAGCTCGACGAGCTGATCCGCGCCTCGAAGGCCAAGAACGAGTTCATCGGCATCGAGAACCTGAGCGACGAGGAGCTCGATGACATCCTGATCGAGTGCGAAAAAAACCGGCCGGACGTCGTTCGCCGCGCAGAGGCCCGCGCGTCCGCCAAGCGGAAAGCGGATATCCGCCCGGCCGGCAAGAGCGCCACCCGCCGCACTCGCCAGCCCCCGCGCAAGTCCGCCTAGGCGCGCTCGCGCCGCAGCCAGCAGGCGAGCGCCCAGACGTGGGAGTCGCGGTCGAGCTCGAGCAGCGCCTCGTGCGGCGTGCGCCAGATGAGCGTGTGGTCGTGCTCGATCTTGCGGGCCACATCCTCGCGCAACAGCGTCCCCGCGAAGAACCGTCCGCGCGTGTTGTGGGATTCGTTGCTATCGTTGATGAAGTAGTGATCGGCCAGCGTGAACGGCTCGCCTTCCACCTCGATCACCAGGCCCGTCTCTTCGCCGTACTCGCGCACCGCCGCGTGGCTGGCGCTCTCGCCGTCCTCCAGGCCGCCGCCGGGCAGGTCGATGCGGATCCCGCCGGTCTTCAGGCTGACGTGCGCGAGCGCGATGCGTCCCTCGCGCGCCATCACCGCAAAGGCCGCAGGCCGGTCGGGATAGCTGCGGCCAGGCTCGCGCTGGCCGAACTGGGGGACGTTCATCAGTCGGTTCCGTAGAGGGCAGGATAGGGATCGGCCTTGCCGGCCAGCACGTCGCCGACGGCGACCGGCTTGTAGCCGACCGTCTCCTTGAGGCTGGTCCTCCACGCTTCGACGATCAGGTCGCGCAGCTCCGAGGCGCCGATCGCGAGCTGCCGGGTCGCGAACGCCGGCCCGCGCGGATCGCCGGGGTTGAGACCGCCGGCCTTTTCGAGCGCATAGAGCGGGATCGCCTGCCTGCCGGTGGCGGCCAGGTAATCGGCGGTGCGCTTATCGATGGCGCAGCCGCAGAGCCTGAGCGGCGCGACCGCGCTGGCCACCGCCGCCGGCCGCACGCTCTGCGCCACCAGGTCGCCCTCGAAGGGCCCGTGGATCTTGGCGTTGGTGAAGCCCTGCGGGTTCGGAAAGTCGCCCCAGCCGTTGTAGTGCACGCTGACATGCAGCGGCTGGCTGCCGTCGCCCACGAAGTGCGACAGCTCGCCGATGTCGATCAGGATCTGTTGTTCGCGCCGACGCTTGTCGGCGGCGAACCAGGCGCGGTGCGCACGCCACTGCGGATTGGCCTCGGCCGCGGTCAGCACCCGCCAGTAGGCGAAATCCTTGGCGAGCTGCTCCCAGCGGTCGACGATCGAATAAGGCAGCCAGCCGGCCTTCCAGCTGTCCTGGCCCACGGCCCTAAGCGCGCTGTCGTAGTCCTCGCGGGTCGGCGGCAGGTTGGCCAGCGTCGGGCCGTGGAAGATCCGCCCATCGTCGCCCAGGTCCACGAAGTGCGCCGGGTCGCGCTCATTATCGTGCACCTTGCCCGCGGCCTTGGAGCGATCCGGCTCGCGGGAATATTCGCCCACGTCGATCGCGGCTTGCGGTGTTCTCAGGAACCCCGGCAGCTCGGCCGGCGCGGCGCGCATCGCCGTCTCGCCGATGATCCGATGTCCGGTGCTCCCCCACGCGAGCGCCACGCAGGGCGCGGTGAGGACGATCACGCTGGCGAAGGCGGCGAGGCGGCGGCGCATGGGCCGGGTTTGGCCGCACTCGCCGCGGCTTGCAAGGGCTCAGTCGGGGATCCGAAACGCCGCTTCCACCCGGCCGATCCAGGCCTGCACATTGGGATAGTCGGAGAGCGCAAAACCGCCCTCGCCGGCCACGCGAGTATAGGCCACCAGCGAGATGTCTGCGAGCGTCGGGCGGGCGCCCACCAGGAACCGCGCTCCCGCCAGCGCATCCTCCAACCGCTGCAGGGCCGCCTTGCCACGCTCCACCAGCCGCGGCTCGAGTTCGGCAGGGTCCTTGCCGAGATGGACCTGGAAGCGCGCCACCGCGACGTAGGGTTCGTGGCTGTACTGCTC
>NZ_JAICYI010000016.1 GCF_025934275.1 Phenylobacterium sp. | reverse complement strand
TGAAGCACTGCCACGAGGCGCCGTTCTACACGCTTGGCCCGCTCACCACCGACATCGCGCCGGGCTACGACCACATCACCTCGGCGATCGGGGCGGCGATGATCGGCTGGTTCGGCACCGCCATGCTCTGCTACGTGACCCCGAAGGAGCACCTGGGCCTGCCGGACCGAGACGACGTCAAGCAGGGGGTCATCGCCTACAAGATCGCCGCCCACGCCGCCGATCTCGGCAAGGGCCATCCGACCGCCCGCATGTGGGACGATGCGCTCTCAAGGGCGCGCTTCGAGTTCCGCTGGGAGGATCAGTTCAATCTCGGCCTCGATCCGGAGACGGCGCGGGAGTTCCACGACGAGACCCTGCCGAAGGAGGCGATGAAGACCGCCCACTTCTGCTCCATGTGCGGCCCGAAGTTCTGTTCGATGAAGATCAGCCAGGACATCCGCGACGCGGCGCGCGCCCAGAACGAGGTCGACGCCGGCCTCGACGAGATGGCCCGGAAGTTCCGCCAGGCGGGCGGCGAGATCCTGGTGCCGGTGGCGCCGGCCGAGTGAAATGGCTCGGCCCAGGCGCAGCCGCGAGGCGCTGGGGGCCGCGATGGAAGACCGGCGCCGCGGACGACGCCATGCGGCACGCCGCCGAAGCGCGTCGGCTCACCTCGGACGAGGCGTTGCGTCTGTTCCTGGATGGACTGGATCGCCGCATCCGGCGACGGATGAACCCTGCCCGCGGCCTCAGTCGCGACGCTCGGACCTGACCTTCGCCGGGGCCGGCCAGACCCTCACCGCGACCGCCACCGTCACCGAGCCCAGCACCGCGGCGGCCGCGCCGGCCCACTGGATCGGCGTCATGCCGAGCGATGCGTAATGACCCGCCAGACCGCCGCAGACGAACACCATGGCCGCCGAGCCCCACTCGACGAGATCCTTCTTGCTCAGCATGCGAGGCCCCTGGCGGCTGGTGTGGGAAGTCCGTCCACCCAATGCCAAAACCGAGGCTGCGCCGCGATGCGACACGGCCGCACATTGGCGACCGCGCTCAAGAAAGGACGGCTCCCGCGAGGGGAGCCGCCCTGCGCTTGACCTAGCTGAACGCGTTACTGCGGCGAAGCCGGCGGGGCGGTCGTGGTCCCGACGTCGCCGGGCGGGGTCGCCGAGGCCGACGTCGCGGTGTTCGGGACCGAAGGCGTCGCGGCGGACGGCGCAGGCGCGATCGGCGGCGGCTGGGCGGTCGCCGGGGCCGAGGGCGCCGCCGTCGAGGACGGCGGGGTCATGCTGAGCAGCGGCGGGTTGGCGCCGGCTCTCGGCGCAGGAGCGATCGCACCGGTGTTCACGCCCGCGCCCGTCGCCGACGTGGACGTCACCGAGCGTTCGGGCGAGGCGGCCACGGTCGTCGAACGGGTGGCCCGATGGCGCACGGTGGTCGTCCTGGCGGGAGTGGTCGCCACATCATGCGTCGCCGTCGTCTGCGTCGTGATGGCGGCGGGCGGCGTTTCGGGCGGCGGCGTCGTGTTGGCGGCCAGCGTGCCGGCGTTCGGCGTGATCGCCGTGGCCGGAGTCGAGCCGGCCGGCACGCCCGGGGTTATCTGGGCCATGCCGGAATTGGAGCGGGTGGCGTACCAGCCGGCCGCGGCGAGCGCCGCCAGCACCAGCACGCCGACGACGATCGCCGCCGGCGCGATCGAGCCGCGGCGAGCCGGCGCGGTGCGCGGCGGCGCGACGATCGGCTCACCGGTCGGGCTCATCGCTTCCTCGCGTTCGAAGTCCGCGTCCGTGGCTGCGGCGCCGGTCGCGATCGGCGCGCTCGGGCGCGCTCGAGCGCCGCGACGCCGGCGGCTGCTTTTGTCCCAGATCGGGGTGGGCGCGAACATCGAGGCGTCCGCGTCGGTATTCGCCGGGTCATTCCCCGGACCCCGCGTATAATCAACAGACATGATCTGTCTCTCCCAAGAGTGTCATGGAGAGCATGAACGGAAGGGCTTGATGTCAGTTCCCCCATATTTACCGTGAAGCGTGGCCTTTTCGAGCGATGCGACCGCGTGCAAGCTGAAGCCTGAGCGATGAATATCTCCGGATATATTCAATCTATACAACAGAGGCAGGCGTGCGCCGGACGCGCTCTGGTTCCCCGGCCTCGTCAGGTCCGACTTGACACGCCGACTGTCGGGGCGTACCTGGCTGTCAGGATAAGCCTGACGGAAGTCGCGCGATGAACGATCCGAACCCCGAGCGTTCGCCGGATGAAGTTCGCGCCCGGAAGCATGCGGAGGGCGTGCTCGGCCACAAGCTGCCGGCCACGCTGCACTGTTCGTTCTGCGCAAAGTCGCAGCGCCGGGTGGAGAAGCTGATCGCCGGACCGCGAGTCTTCATCTGCAACGAGTGCGTCGGCCTGTGCGATCAGATCATCGCAGGGACCTGGAAGCCGTCCGAGGAGAAGCCGTTCAAGCCGCTGGAGCGGCCGACGGAGGAGCTCGTCGAGCTGCTGCCGTCGGTCAACTTCGCCAGCGAGGCCAACCGCGACTTCCTGCAGGAACTCGTCGACGCGCTGCGCAAGCGCAAGGTGAGCTGGGCCGCCATCGGCGAGGCGCTCGGGGTCTCGCGGCAATCGGCGTGGGAACGGTTTTCCTGAGCCTCTCCGCCGTGTGACCAAACGCGCGAATCGCGGCGCTTGACCACCGCTTCCGCGCGCCCCCAAGCTTGCTCCGCAAGTCGGAGAATCGGATGAGCCTGAAGGCCAAGCTCCAGCGGGAGTGGCGCTTCGTGCGCGGCCTCAATCGCACCCTGGCCCGCGTCAAGTCGATCGACTCCGACTCCCGCAACCTCGTCTGCGACGACCTGCAGGATGCGGTGGAGACGTGGCGCGAGCGCGCGGCGCTCACCTTCGAGGGCCGCACGGTGACCTATGGCGAGTTGGACGCCATCGCCAACCGCTTCGCCCATTGGGGCAAGGGCCTCAACCTGCGCCGCGGTCAGACGGTGGCGCTCTTCATGCCCAACCGCCTGGAGTACTTCGCGGTCTGGTATGGGCTCTCGAAGATCGGGGTGGTTACGGCGCTGATCAATAACCAGCTGGCGGGCCTGCCGCTGGCGCACTGCCTGAACATCTCCGGCGCCGGCCACGTGATCGTCGATCCCGAGACCGCGCCCGCGTTCGAGGCCGCGCGGCCGCTGCTCGAGAAGACCGTGCGCGAGTGGGTGCTGGGGCCGGCGCACGGCGATCAGCGCGACCTCGTCCAGGCGCTGAAGAGCTGCAGCCAGCTGCCGCCCGACCGCAGCGTCCGCGACGACCTGAGGGCCCACGACACGGCGCTGCTGATCTTCACCTCCGGCACGACGGGCATGCCGAAGGCCGCGCGCATCACCCATGTGCGGGCCCAGCTCTACATGCGCGGCTTCGCCGGGGCGACCGGCGCGAAGGCTTCCGACCGCATCTATGTGGCCCTGCCGCTCTACCACGCCACCGGCGGCCTCTGCGCCCTGGGCGCCGCCTTCCTGAACGGCGGCTCGGTGGTGCTGCGCCGGCGCTTCTCGGCCAGCCACTTCTGGGGCGAGGTGGCGCAGGAAGGCTGCACCATGTTCGTCTACATCGGCGAGCTCTGCCGCTATCTGGTGAACCAGCCGCCGGCCGAGGACGAGCGGCGCCACAAGATCCGGCTGGCGTTCGGCAACGGCCTGCGCCCGGACATCTGGCCGCTGATGAAGAGCCGCTTCCGCATCCCCGAGATCCTGGAGTTCTACGGCGCGACCGAGGGGAACGTCTCGATGTTCAACTTCGACGGCCGGGAGGGGGCGATCGGCCGCGCGCCCAAGTGGCTTCGGGGCCGGTTCAACATCCGCCTGGTGCAGTTCGACGTCGAGCGCGAGCAGCCGATCCGCGGAGCCGACGGCTTCTGCGTCGAATGCGGTCCGGGCCAGATCGGCGAGTGCATCGGCAAGATCGGCGACGACGCCCGCGCCGAGTACTCGGGCTACGTCGACAAGGCGGCCACCGAGAAGAAGGTGCTGCGCGACGTGTTCGCCAAGGGCGACGCCTGGTTCGCCACCGGCGACCTGATGAAGACGGACGCCGACGGCTACTTCTACTTCGTCGACCGCATCGGCGACACCTTCCGCTGGAAGGGCGAGAACGTCTCCACCAACGAGGTGGCCGAGCGCCTGCAGGCGGCGCCGGGCGTGCGCGAGGCCAACGTCTACGGCGTCGCCGTGGAAGGCGCCGAGGGCCGGGCGGGCATGGCGGCGCTGGTGGTCGGGCCGGAGTTCGACATCAAGGCGTTCGGCGAGCACATCGCCCGCGACCTGCCCTCCTACGCCCAGCCGCTGTTCGTGCGCATCCTGCCGGCCATGGAGACCACCGGCACCTTCAAGCTGCGCAAGATGGACCTGGTCGCCGACGGCTACGATCCGGCCAGGATCAAGGGCCCGCTCTACTTCCACGACGCCAGGCGCGGCTACGTCAAGCTCACCAAGGCGGTGCACGAACGCATCACCGGCGGCCTCGCGAAGGTCTAATCCCGAGAGCCGAACCGGCCTATATCTCGCGCATGCTCGACACTCCCGCCGAGGCGCCGCTCAGAGGCGCGGCGCTGATCAAGGACGAGGTCAGGCGGCTGCCCGACAAGCCGGGCGTCTACCGCATGATCGGCGACGACGCAGAGGTGCTCTACGTCGGCAAGGCGCGCAGCCTGAAGAAGCGGGTCGTGCAGTACGCGCAGGGGCGCTTCCACACCCAGCGCATCGCCCACATGGTCGACCTGACGCGCGCCATGGAGTTCGTCGTCACCCGCACCGAGACCGACGCCCTGCTGCTGGAGATCAACCTGATCAAGCAGCTGAAGCCGCGGTTCAACGTGCTGCTCCGCGACGACAAGAGCTTCCCGGAGATCCTGATCCGCCGCAATCACCCGGCGCCGCAGCTCAAGAAGCACCGCGGCGCCCACGCGATCCCCGGCGACTACTACGGCCCCTTCGCCTCGGCCTGGGCGGTGAACCGGACGCTGAACACCCTGCAGAAGGCGTTCCTGCTCCGCTCCTGCACCGACAGCGTCTACGAGACCCGTACGCGGCCCTGCATGCTGCACCAGATCCGCCGCTGCTCGGCGCCCTGCACCGGCCTCGTCAGCCTGGAGGACTACAACGGCCTGGTCGGCCAGGCCGAGCTCTTCCTGCGCGGCAAGAGCCGCTCGGTGATGGCCAGGATGAGCGCCGAGATGCAGGCCGCCGCCGACGACCTTGAGTTCGAGCGGGCCGCGCGCTTGCGCGACCGCATCCGCGCCCTCGCCTCCATCGCCCAGGAGACCAAGGTCAATCCGGAGACCGTCGACGAGGCCGACGTCTTCGCCCTCCACGCCGAGGGCGGCCAGGCCTGCGTGCAGGTGTTCTTCTTCCGCGCCGGCCAGAACTGGGGCAACCGGGCCTATTTCCCGCGCGTCGACAAGTCCGACGAGGATCCCGACGTCATGGCCGCCTTCCTCGGCCAGTTCTACGAGGACAAGCCGATCCCCAGGCTGGTGCTCCTGAACGTCGAGCCGTCGGACAAGGACCTGCTCTGCGAGGCTTTCGCCATCAAGGCCGGCCGCAAGGTGGAGATCATCCGGCCGCAGCGCGGCGAGAAGCGCGAGCTGGTCGAGGCGGCGCTCACCAACGCGCGCGAGGCGCTGGGCCGCAAGATGGCCGAAAGCTCGGCCCAGTCGAAGCTGCTCGCCGGCGTCTGCGAAGCCCTCGGCCTGGAGGCCCAGCCCGAGCGCATCGAGGTCTACGACAACTCCCACATCATGGGCACGAACGCGGTGGGCGGCATGATCGTGGCCGGCCCCGAGGGCTTCCAGAAGAACCAGTACCGCAAGTTCAACATCCGCTCGACCGAGCTCACGCCCGGCGACGACTACGGGATGATGAAGGAGGTGCTGCGCCGCAGGTTCGCCCGCCTGGTCAGGGAAGAGGAGGAGGGCGAGGACGCCGTGCGGCCCGACCTGGTGCTGATCGACGGCGGCGCGGGCCAGCTCGCCGCCGCCCTGGAGGTGATGGCCGATCTGGGCGTGCAGGACGTCCCCGTCGTGGGCGTCGCCAAGGGCCCGGACCGCGACGCCGGCCTGGAGCGCTTCTTCATCCCCGGCAAGGAGCCCTTCATGCTCGAACCGAAGTCGCCGGTGCTCTACTACCTGCAGCGGCTCCGCGACGAGGCGCACCGCTTTGCGATCGGCAGCCACCGCACGCGGCGCGCCATGGACATGCGCCGCAATCCGCTCGACGAGATCGAGGGCGTCGGACCCTCGCGCAAGCGCGCCCTGCTGCACGCCTTCGGCTCGGCCCGGGGAGCCTCCCGCGCCTCGGTGGAGGACCTCGCCAAGGTCGACGGCGTTTCCGAAGCCCTCGCCCAGCGCATCCACGACTTCTTCCGCAAGGCATAGCGAGCGCGGCGCCCCGACCAGTCGGCCCAAGCCCGCGCCCGTCGTCTCCCGTTCAGCGAACGGTTTCCTTCTCCCTGGGCGCCGAAACACGGCGTGTCCTGGCCTGCGCCCTGGGCTTTGGCAGCAGTCGGAAGCGCGTCTGGCACCACGCGAAGTCGACGCCCACGTCGAGCAAGGCGTCGGAACGCCCGCAGGGGCAGGCGAAATCCATCACCCCGATGACGCGGTAGGTCTCTCCGGCTTGCAGGGGCACCGGCCGTCCCGTGGCATGGTTCGGGGCGGCGTTGACGCATAGAACCAGATCGCCAGGGCCAACAGCGTCGCTCATGGGATTCATCCACTACAGGAGGGGAAGACTAATCCCTCACCGGCAAGGCGCAAGGATGGCCGAGGCCGCCGCCGCCTATGCGGTCCTGCCGCGCAGATCCGCTTCAAGGCGCTGGAGCAGCCGCTCGCGCGTGGCGGGACGTGGCGTTGCGCCCAGGAGGAGGAACAGCCGGACGATAGGCAGGCGCCTCTCCACCGCGCGCCTAGAACCCCAGCGCAAGCCCCTCCACGCGAGGGTCGGAGCCGGCCATCAGGACGCCGGTGGCGGGGTCGCGGGCGATGATCTGGGCCGCGCCCTGGCCGCCCCAGCCGGGCAGCCGCTCGATGCGGTGGCCCTTGGCCTCGAGGCCCTCCAGCGCCGCCTCGCCGATCCGCGTCTCGACCTGCAGCCGGCAGGGGTTCGGACGGTCGTGCGGGTCGGTGCCGGGCCAGACCTGCCAGCGGGGCGCCTCGGTCGCGAGCTGGACGTCGAGGCCGCCGTCGATCAGCGCCGAGACGAGCTGCAGGCCCCACTGCGGCTGGCCGTCCCCGCCCGGGGTGCCGCCGACCACGACGGGGGCGCCCGCCTCGTCCAGCACCAGCCAGCAGTTCAGCGTGTGCATGGTCTTCTTGCCCGGGGCGTAGAGGTTGGGGCTCGCCGGATCGAGCTCGAAGCCGCGGCCGGCTCGGTTGTTCATCAGGACGCCGGTGTCGCCGGCCACGATGCCGCTGCCGAACGCCGAGGAGACCGACTGGATCAGCGAGACCATCATGCCCTCGGCGTCGACCGCGCAGAGGTAGGTCGTGTCGCCGTCCTGCAGGGCCGGCGCCGGCGCCTCGGCGGCGCGCGCGGGATCGATGCGGGCGAACGCTTGGGCGGCGTAGGGCTTGGCGAGCAGCCGGTGGAGCGGGGTGGGCCCTGCGGCCGGATCGCGGGCGTGGGCCAGCCGGTCCGCATAGGCCCGCTTGAGCGCCTCGGCCATCAGGTGGACGGCCTCGGCGTCGGCCCGGGCGAGCGTCGCCGCCGGCGCGTTCTCGACGATGTTGAGCGCCTCCAGCAGCAGGAAACCCTGGCTCGGCAGGCCGGTCTGCAGGATCGTGCGGCCGCGGTAGGTGGTGGCGATCGGCGCCTCGATCGTCGTCGCATGCCTGGCCAGGTCGTGCGCCGTCAGCGCCCCGCCCGCCGCCTGCACGCCGGCGGCGATCCGGGCCGCCAGCGGGCCCTCGTAGAAGGCCTCAGGGCCCTCGCGGGCCAGTCGGCGCAAGGTAGCCGCCAGGTCCGTCTGCGGCAGCAGGTCGCCGGGTCGCGGCGGCCGCCCCCCTGGCAGGAACACCGCCGCCGTGGCGGCATGCGAGGCCAGCACAGCCTGGAACAGGCTGATCACGTGGGACGCCAGCGGGCTGAGCGGCGCGCCGTCCTCCGCCAGCCGGATCGCATCGTCCGCCAGCTCGCCGAGCGGCAAGGTCCCGAACCGCGCCAGGAGCGCGCCGTAGCCCGCCACCATGCCGGGCGTCGAGATGGAGAGCCCGCCCCGGAGCGGCATCCGCGGCGACCCGTCCGCTCCGCGCTCGGCCTTGGCGCGCACCATGGCGAGGCTCGCCTGCGCAGGCGCCGCGCCGCTGCCGAGGAAGGCTAGGGGCTCGCCCGCGCGCGGGCCGGGATGGACGATGGCGAACAGGTCCCCGCCCAGGCCGCACATCTCCGGCATCACCACCGCCGCCGTGAGACCTGCCGCCACCGCCGCGTCCACGGCGTTGCCGCCGCGGCGCAGCACATGGAGGCCGCTGGAGGCGATCAGCGGGTGAGCGGCCGCCACCATCCCGCGGCGGCCGACGACGGGATGCGTCCGCCGCCTGGGCCAGGACGGCCGCGGCGCCGTCAGCGCATTCGGAAAGCCAAGCTGCGGCATTGCGCGATGCCATCCCGCGCGCCCGGCGGAGTCAACTTGGCTAGGGCGTGATCCCGAACCGGGCGTAGTTGGCGGCGACGTCGGGATCGAGCTTCGCCGCGGCGGCGAGGTCGGCGCGGGCTTCGTCGCTCCGCCCGAGCTTCAGCTCCGCCAGCCCGCGGCCGAAGCGGGCGCTGGCCATCTGTGGCCTGAGCTTAAGGGCGGCCTCGTAATCCGCCAGCGCCGGCGCGAAGTCGCCGCGGCGCAGCCGGGCCAGGCCGCGACTGTCGTAGGCCTCGGGCACGTCCGGCTTCAGGGCGAGCGCCCGGTCGCAGTCGGCGAGCGCCGCGTCCAGCGCCTGGCCGGCCAGCGCGCGGGTCCAGCAGCGGGTGTTGAGGGCCTCGGCCGATGTGGGCGCGAGGCGCACGGCGGCGTCGGCGTCGGCCAGCGACAGGACCGGCTTCCTGTCCGCGCCGTAGGCGATGGCGCGGCCGAGCAGCGCCTCCAGGTCGGCCGGATCCTGCTGCAGCACGGCCGAGTAGTCCGCTGCGGCGGACTCGAATTCGCCGGCCTGCAGCGCCAGGCCGGCGCGGTTGGCGAGCGCCAGGCGGTAGCCGGGCCGAAGCGCCAGGGCCTGGTCGAAGTCGGCCTTCGCCTGCTTCACCCGCCCCTGCGTCGCCTCGGCGTCGCCGCGGTTGTTGAACGCGCCGGCGTCCTTCGGGTCGAGCGCGATCGCCGCGGTGTAGGCCGCGACCGCCCCGGCCGCATCGCCGCTCGCGGCGCGGGCGAAGCCCTGGTCGAACTGGGCCGAGGCGTCGTTCGGCCGAAGCCGCAGCACCGCGGCGTAGTCGGCCACGGCGCCCGCCGGCTCGCCGGTCCGCGTCAGGACCCAGGCCCGGCCGGCCAGCGCATAGGCGTCGTCCGGATGCAGCCGGAGCGCCGCCCCATAGTCGGCGAGCGCCGGCGCGTAGGCGCCGCGCGCCGCCTCCAGCGAGGCGCGGTTGCGGTAGGCGGCGGCGTCGCGCGGGTCGATGGCGATGGCGCGGCTCTCGTCAGCCGCCGCCCGCTCAGGCTCGCCGAGCTTGGCGTGGGCCAGGCCGCGCGCCTCCAGCGCCTCGGTGGAGCTGGGCGCGATCTCCAGCGCGCGATCGTAGTCGGCGATGGCGGCCGGGACGTCGTCCAGCGCCGCATGCGCCGCGCCGCGTCCGATCAGGGCGTCGACGTTGGCGGGCCGGGTCCGCAGCGCCGCGTCGTAGTCGGCCAGCGCGCCCGCGAAGTCGGCCTTGGCGAAGTGGGCGGCGCCGCGCGCTGCGAGCGGGTCGGGCAGCGTCGGATCGAGCTGGGCTGCGCGGTCGTAATCGGCGATCGCGTGCTCGATCTCGCCCTGGCCCTGCAGCACGACGCCGCGGTTATAGAAGGCGACCGCGAGGTGCGGCGGGGTCTCCAGCCCCGAGCGGATCACCTCGCTGCAGCCGTTGATCTGCTGCAGCGGGCCGGCCTCCCCGTCGCCCACGCAGTCGCGCCAGGACTGCAGCAGCTGCGCCTGGGCGGATCCCGCCGCGGCCAGGGCCGCACCGCCCGCGAGTAGAGAGACCAACCAGACGCGCACGGACGCCTCCTTAGAACCTAAGGCCGCCCCGCCGCCGCAAGGATAGCCTCGGCGACCGGCCGGCTGAAGACGCGTTGTGCGGATCGCGGCGTTGGCCATAGTGGCGGCCGCGAAGGAGTTTCGATGAAGGCCCTGCCGAACATCCTGACCTCGATGCGCCTGGTGCTGGCGCTGTTCATGTTCGTGGCGCTGGCCGCCGCCTCCGGCTCGGTCCCGGGGCTGGCCGAACGGCTCGACGCGCCGCAGCAGTTCGCCCTCGAGCGTTGGGCGGTCTACGCCTTCGTCGTCGCGGCGGTGACCGACTTCTTCGATGGCTGGCTCGCCCGCAAGCTGGACGCCACCAGCATCTGGGGCGCGATCCTCGACCCGATCGGCGACAAGGTTCTGGTCTGCGGCGCGGTGCTCGGCCTCCTGTCGCTCGGGCCCCAGCCGATGGTCGTTCTGCCCGCCGGCCTGATCCTGTTCCGCGAGTTCACGGTCAGCGCGCTGCGCGAAGTGGGCGCCGGCAAGGGCGTGAAGCTGCCGGTCACCCGCCTCGCCAAGTGGAAGACCACGCTGCAGCTCACAGCCCTCGCCCTCGAGCTGATCGTCGCCGCCTGGGGCGCTTTCTCCCTGCCGGACGATCCGGCCCTGCGCGGACCCGCCACATTTGGCGCTCACGCGCTCTTCTGGCTCGCCGCCCTGGTCACCCTGATCACCGGCGCCCAGTACTGGGAGCAGACCCGCAAGGCGCTGTCCTGACGAGCTACTTGCCGGTCGGCTTGCCGCTGTTCCACTCGGTCTCAACGGCGACGTCCACCCGATCGCCCACGCCGAGGTTCGTGCCCGGCGCCGGCAGACCGGACGCGACGCCGAAGTCCGAGCGGCGGAAGCTCGTCCGCGCCGAGAAGCCGACCCGCGCGCCGTCGAAGGCGTTGGCCGGGTAGCCGCCGTTGAAGGTGGTCTCCAGCACCACGAGCCTGGTGACGCCGTGCAGGGTGAGGTCGCCGGTGACGCGCGCCGTGTTCGGCCCGGTCCGATCGACCTTGGTCGAGACGAAGCGGATCTCCGGAAACTTGCCGGCGTCCAGCCATGTGGGACCGAGCAGGGTCTCCCTGAAGCCGGCGGGGGGCGTCGGCAGGGCGAGCGAACGGGGATCGATCGAGACGGTCACCCTCATCGCGTCCGGATGCGCCGGGTCGAAGGCGAGCTGGCCGTCCAGCTTGGCGAACTGGGCCGTGTAGTGGGAGAAGCCCAGGTGGTTCAGCCGAAACACCACCGTCGAGTGGTTCTTGTCCAGCGTGTAGGTCGCGGCCGGGGCCTGGGTCCGGCCGGGCGGCCCGGGCACGACCGGCTCGCCCTTCACCGGCGCGGCCGCGGGCGGCGGAGCGGCAGCCCTGCGCGCCGGGGTCTGCGGAGCGCAGGCCCAGAGCGCCGCGCTCGCCAGCAGGGCTGGGCCGATCGCTTTCATGGGACGCCCTTCGCCTCCTCGAATTCTAGCGCTTCGGGGCGTTGAAGGCCCACTCGACGCCGAACGGGTCGCGGACCGTGCCCCAGCGGGCGCCCCAGAACATGTCGGAGACGGGGTTCGCCGCCGTCGCGCCCGCCTTGATGGCGCGATCCGCCCAGGCGTCGGCGTCGTCGACCTCCAAGGTGAGCGTGAAGCCGGCTGGCGGCTGCCAGGGATGGCCGTGCTCCGGATAGGCGTCGGAGAGCATCACCGAGCTGCCGTTGATGTAGAGGTGGATGTGCATGAACTTGCCGTCCGGCCCTCCGATCCGGGTGACCTCCTCGGCGGCGAACGCGCGCTGGTAGAAGTCGGACGCCTTGGCTGCGCCGTCGACGGTGAGGTAGGGCGAGACGCCGCCCTTCACCGGAGGGAGGGCCTGCGGGTTCGGGGCTTCTAGGGTTTCGGTGGTCATGGTCCGATCCTCCATCTTACGACCCTAGGACGAAGGCGCCGGCGCGGTCCCGACACGGGCTCACGCGGCGGTGGTGTCATTCTCCAGCCGATCGAGATGAAGACGAATGTGGGCCGCTTCGGCCGCGGTATTGGCGAGTGCGATGGCGCGGTTGAAGGCGACGCGCGCCTCCCTGCTGCGGCCGAGCTCCTTCAGCAGCGCGCCCTTCAGGCCGTGGAAGTGGAAATAGCCTTCGAGCGCCGGTTCCAGGGGTTCGATCATGGCGAGCGCGGCGGCCGGGCCCGCCACCTTGCTCACCGCCACGGCGCGGTTGAGCCTTATCACCGGCGAGGGCGTCAGCCGCTCCAGCGCCACGTACAGCCGCTCGATCTGCGCCCAGTCGGTCTCGGCGGGCTTGGCGGCGCGGGCGTGCAGGGCGGCGATCGCGCCTTGGATCTGGTAGGGCCCCGGGCTGTTGTGGCGCAGCGCCTTGTCCATCAGCGCCAGACCCTCGCCGATGAGCTGGCGATTCCAGCGGCTGCGGTCCTGGTCGTCCAGCAGGATGACGTTCCCCTCGGCGTCGAAGCGGGCGGCGGCGCGGGAGTGCTGCAGGACGAGCAGCGCCGTGAGCCCCATCACCTCGGGCTCCGACGGGAACAGCCGCTGCAGGAGGCGCGCCAGCCGGATCGCCTCATCACAGAGCGGGATGCGCGCGGCGGCGTCCTTCGCGGCCGTGGAATAGCCCTCGTTGAACACCAGGTAGATCATCGCCATCACGGCGAACAGCCGGGCGTCCCGCTCCTCGTCGCTGGGCGTCTCGAACGGGATGTCGGCGCGCCCGACCTGGCGCTTGGCGCGGGTGATCCGCTGCTCCATGGCGGCTTCCGAGACCAGGAAGGCGCGGGCGATCTGCTTCACCGACAGGCCGGAAACCACCCTGAGCGCCAGCGCGATCTGCTGGGTCGGCGGCAGCTGCGGGTGGCAGCAGATGAACAGCAGGCGCAGGATGTCGTCGCGGTAGTTGGCGCTGTCCAGCCGCTCGGCGAGCGGGGTCTCCACGTCATCCAGGTCGGAGAGGGCCTCCTCGGGCGGCAGCTCGTCCAGGCGCGCGGTCTTTCGCTTGGCGTCGAGGGCGGCGTTGCGGCCGACCATGATCAGCCAGGCGGCGGGATCGCGCGGCGGCCCGTTCTGCGGCCAGGCCCTCAGCGCCCGCAGGCAGGCGTCCTGGTAGGCCTCCTCCGCGGTCTCCAGGTCGCGGAAGTAGCGGAGCAGGGCCCCGATCGCCTGGGGGCGCGCCGAGGTCAGCGCCGCATCCATCCAGGCGAGGTCGGCGCTCATGCGTCTTCCGTCGCCGCTTCCGCAGCGGATTCCTGGGCGCTCTGCGGCAGGCTTCCAGGCAGGAACAGACGCACCGGGCGGATCTCGTAGGAGCCCCCGGGATTGGCCTGGCCGAGGTCCTTGGCGATGGCCAGCGCCTCGTCGAGGTTCTCCACGTCGACGACGTAGAAGCCCAGCAGCTGCTCCTTGGTCTCGGCGAACGGACCGTCGACGACGACCGGCGGGTCAGACTTGCGGAGTGTGGCGGCGGTGGTGGTCGCCATCAGCCGGAGCGACGGGCCGAGCTTGCCTTGGCTGTGCAGCTTGCCGTGCACCTGATGCAGGCGCTCCATGACGGCGTCGTCCTCCTCCTGGCTCCAGGAGAAGACCATGTCCTCGGAATTGTAGCAGAGCAGGGTGTAGAGCATGGGCGCGTCCTCGCTATCCGAGGACGACTGAGCGCCAGAGGCGCCGACAAGGCCAAGTGAAATTTTCGGGTGTCAGACGCGTGCCGCCGCCAGCGCCGCAGCGTGGAACGCCGCGTGCGCGGCGCCGCCGCCCGGGCCGTCGAACATCCGCTGCGTCATCAGCAGCGCGACGAGACCGCGCCCCGGCTCGGTCATCCAGGAGGTGCCGAAGCCGCCCATCCAGCCGTAGGTCCCCAAGGGCAGGTCCTGCGGGTTTTCCTGGAACATCACGCCCAAGCCGTAGCCCCAGCCCTGCCCCGCCGCGAGGAAGGGCGCGCCGCGCCTGGCCTGCTCGGGCGTGAGGTGGTTGGTCTTCATCGCCGCGAGGCTCTGCGGGCGGAGCAACACCCGCTCCCGCGCATCGCGGCCGGTCTCCAGGAACCGGGCGAACGCGGCGAAGTCGTCCGCCGTCGAGACGAGCCCCGAGTCGCCCTGCGGAAACGCGGGCCTGCGGCTCCAGGCGCCTTGCGGCGGGTCGTGGACGCCTTGCGCCGTATAGGCCGGCGGAAGCCGCGCGAGCTTCTCCGGCGGGACGTGAAAGCCGGTGTCGGTCATGCCGAGCGGCTCGAAGATGCGCTCGCGCAAGACCTCCGGCAGCGGCCGGCCGGCGGCGCGGGTGATCAGCGCGCCCAGCACGTTCGAGCCTGTGGTGTAGCGCCAGTCGCGGCCGGGCGGGCTGAACAGCGGCAGCTGGCCAAGCCGGCGGAGGTACTCGTCGGGGCCATAGGGCACGCTGGGGTCCGGGGGTCCGAACCCGACGAGCTGCTGCCCCGCGATGACCTGCTGCACCGGAGAGGTTCCCGGCGGCGCCATGATCACCCCCCAGCCCAGCCGGAAGCTCATCACGTCCTCAACGGTCATCGGCCGGGGGGAGGGGATCGCCGCCGAGAGCGGCGCGTCCAGGCTGGGCAGCACCTTCATCACCGCCAGTTCCGGCGCGAGGCGGCCCACCGGCTCGTCGAGCGAGAGCGCGCCCTCCTCGATCAGCATCATCGCCGCCGCCGCGGTCACGGCCTTGGTCATGGAGGTGATGCGGAAGAGCGTGTCGCGCCGCATCGGCTCGGCCCCGTCGACCGCAAGGGTTCCAGCCGTGACAACGTGCGTCTCGGCGCCGCGCGAGACCAGGCCCACCAGCCCCGGCGCCCCGCCGCGCGCCGCCGTTTCGTCGACGATGCGCTGCAAGGCGCCGAGGCCGGCGGGGGTGAAGGCGACGGCCACGACGCTCAGGCCGGCGTCTTGGGCGCGTTCCTCATCTGCTCGTCGCGCCAGGCCTGCTCCTGGGCGATGACCTCGTCGGAGGCGAGGCCCTGGAAGTCCTCCGGTTCGTGGAAGGGCCGCAGCTCGACCTCGCCCTCGTGGAAGGGGACCCGCCTGGCCCAGGACAGCGCTTCGCCCATGTCCTTGCACTGGATGACCCAGTAGCCGGCGATCAGCTCCTTGGTCTCGGCGAACGGGCCGTCAGTTACGATGGTCTTGCCGCGGCCCTCGAAGCGGACGCGCTTGCCGGCCGAGCTCGGCTTCAGGCCCGCGGCGTCCAGCATGACGCCGGCTTCGATCATCTCGTTGTTGAAGGCCGCCATCTCGGCGAACATCGTCGCCGCTTCCGGCGGGAATTGGCCGGATTCGGATTGCGGCGTCGCCTTGACGATCATCAGGTAGCGCATGGCGGTCTCCTTGCGTTGTCGGCCGAAGGACGCACGCGACCTGGCGAATCCGACAGCCGTCGGACAGGGGCCTGCCGGCCCGGATCAGCTCATCGGGCTAGCCGGCGGCGGCGGATCACCGGGCAATGGGATCCATTCCTTTTCGTCGAAGATCGGCAGCTTCATGCGCCCGGCGCGCCAATCGGCCTTGGCGTCTTCGATCCGTTGCCTGGAGGAGGCGACGAAGTTCCATTCGATGAAACGCTCGCCGACCGGCTCGCCGCCGAGCAGCAGGACGATCGCCGGCGTGACCGCGATCACCGGCACGGTCGCTCCTGGCTCGAAGATCGCCATCTGGCCTTCGTGCAACTGCTGTCCATCGACCTCGACGACGCCTTGCGCCACGTAGGCCGCCCGCTCCGGGTATTTCGACTCGAGCTGCGCCGTCGCGCCCGCGTCGAGTCGCCAGTGGACGTAGAACAGCGGCGAGGAGACCTCCACGGGCGACTTGGCGCCGAACGCCTCGCCCGCGATCAGGCGGGCCCACATGCCCCCGCCGTCGTAGGTCGGCAGGTCCTCGCCGTCGTAATGCGCGAACCAGGGTTCCGTCTCCTCGGCCTCGAGGGGCAGGGCGAGCCAGGTCTGGATGCCGTTCATCCGGCCGCCGTTGGCGCGCAGCGTCTCGAACCGCTCGGAGTGGGTGACGCCCGAGCCCGCGGTCATCCAGTTCACCTCGCCCGGCCGGATCACCTGCATCGCGCCGGTGGAATCCCGGTGCGTCATCTCGCCCTCGAACAGGTAGGAGAGCGTCGAAAGGCCGATGTGCGGATGCGGGCGCACGTCGACGTCGCGCGGGAAGCCCGCCTGGAAGTCGGCCGGGCCCATGTGGTCGAAGAAGATGAACGGGCCGACCATCCTGCCGCCATGGTGCGGCAGCACGCGCCCAACCTCGAAGCCGCCGAGATCGCGGCGCCGCTGGTCGATGACGAGCTGGATCATGGCCTCTCCTGCACGTCGGCGAGGGCTACGCCTGCGCGCTCACGTACGGGCTGATCAGGCCGAGCGGAGCCGCCGTCGTGTTCTTCACCGAGCGGATCACGATACGGCTCTCGATGTTGGAGACCAGCCCCAGCGACAGGATCTTGTCGCGCAGGAAGTCGTCGAAGGCGTGCATGTCGCGGGTGACGATGCGCAGCTCGTAGTCGGCCGCTCCGGTGACGGTCGCGCACTGCACGACCTCCGCCAGCCGCGCGATCGCCTGCTCGAAGGCGTCCAGATTGTCCTTGGTGGGCAGCGACAGCTTCACGGTGCAATAGACTTCGAAGCCGAGGCCCAGGCGTTCGCGGTCGAGGATGGTCACGCGCCGCTGGATGACCCCGGCGTCCTCCAGTCGCTTGATGCGCCGCCAGCAGGGGCTCGACGAGAGTCCGACCCGATCGGCGATCTCGGCGACCGACAAGGCCGCGTCGTGCTGGATCAGATCGAGAATCTTGGCATCGACGGCGTCTAATGCCTCCGACAAGTTTTCCTCCTTCTCTCGCCGCTTACACGCGCTGTTCTTGCCCCGGAACTGCGAAGGCCGGGCACGTCTTTGGTAAGCAATTGCTCCGTTCTTATATGATCATTCCAAAGCGGGCGCGAGGGCCGAAAGGAAGAATATTGCGATGCGGCACTCGGAAGTCACCCTCGACGACAAATTCGTGCTCACCGAGGGCCGAGTCTTCATCACCGGCGTGCAGGCGCTCATCCGGGTGCTGCTCGACCGGCGTCGGCTCGACGAGCAGGCGGGCCTCAATACGGCGGGTTTCCTCTCGGGCTATCGCGGATCGCCGCTCGGCGGTCTCGACCAGCAGGCGCACCGGGCCGAGAGGTTCCTCAGCGAGGCGAATATCGTCTTCAAGGAGGGCCTCAACGAGGACTTGGCGGCCACGGCCGTCTGGGGCAGTCAGCAGGCGAACCTGTTCCCGGGCGCGCGCTACGATGGCGTGTTCGGCATGTGGTACGGCAAGGCGCCGGGCGTGGACCGTTCGGGCGACGCGTTCAAGCACGCCAACTTCGCCGGCGTCTGGCCGAAGGGCGGCGTGCTGGCGGTGGCCGGAGACGACCACTTCTGCAAGTCCTCGACGCTGCCGTCGCAGTCGGAGTTCGCCTTCCAGGACGCCGAGATCCCGGTGCTGTCGCCGGCCGACGTGCAGGAGGTGCTGGACTTCGGGCTGATGGGTTACGCCATGAGCCGCTTCTCGGGCCTGTGGGTGGCGCTGATCGCGCTCGCCGACACCATGGACTCCGGGGCGACCATCGATGTTTCGCTCGCGCGCCACAAGCTCATCGTTCCCGACAACGTCCGCATGCCGCCCGGGGGCCTGGGCATCCGCCTGAAGGACCAGCCGCTCGACAAGGAACGGCGGCTGCGCGCCCACAAGCTTCCGGCCGCGCTCGCCTTCGCCCGCGCCAACCGCCTCGACAAGGTGATGCTGGCTTCGGCCCGGCCGCGTCTTGGCATCATCTGCCAGGGGCAGGCTTACAAGGATGTGATCGAGGCCTTCGCGGCGATGGGAATCTCGTTCGCCGAAGCCGCCGACCTTGGCGTCTCGATCTACAAGGTCGGCATGCCGTGGCCGCTCGAGCCGGCGGGCGTCCGCGCCTTCGCCGCCGGCCAGCAGACGCTGATGGTCGTCGAGCACAAGCGCCCGCTGGTGGAGACCCAGGCCCGCGCCGTGCTCTACGATCTGCCCGCGCACGCCCGGCCGCGGATCGTCGGCAAGACCGACGAGCACGGCCATCCGCTGCTTTCAGAGCTGGGCGCCCTGTCGGTGGCGGAGATCGCGCTCGCCATCGCCGACCGCCTGCCGCCGGGTCCGCACATGGATCGGGTGCACGACTATCTCACCCGCGTCTCGGCGGCCTCGATGGCCGCGGTGACGCTGTCGTCCGATCAGCAGCGCAAGCCCTATTTCTGCTCCGGCTGCCCGCACAACTCCTCGACCCGTCTCCCGGAAGGCAGCCGCGCGCTCGCGGGCATCGGCTGTCACTACATGGCGAGCTTCTCCGATCCGCAGACGGACCTCACGAGTCACATGGGCGCGGAGGGTCTGACCTGGGCCGGCGCCCACTCCTTCACCACCGAGAAGCACGTGTTCGCCAATCTCGGCGACGGCACCTACAACCACTCGGGCTCCCTCGCCATCCGCGCCTCGATCGCGATGGGCTCGAACATCACCTACAAGCTCTTGTTCAACGACGCCGTCGCCATGACCGGCGGGCAGGCGCCGGAGAGCGGCTTCAGCCCGGCGCAGATCACCCGCCAGCTCGCCGCCGAGGCCGTGCGGAAGATCGTCATCGTCGCCGCCGAGCCCGAGCGGTACGACGCCGTGACCGACCTCGCGCCCGGGGTCGAGGTGAAGCCCCGCTCCGAACTGATGAAGGTGCAGCGCGAGCTGCGCGCCACAGAGGGCGTGACGGTGCTGCTTTACGACCAGGTCTGCGCCAACGAGAAGCGCCGCCGCCGCAAGCGCGGAAAGATGCCGCCCGCCGCCCAGCGCGTGATGATCAACCCGCTGGTCTGCGAAGGCTGCGGCGACTGCTCGAAGACCTCCCACTGCGTCTCGGTCGAGCCGCTCAACACCGAGTTCGGCCGCAAGCGGAAGATCAACCAGTCCACCTGCAACCAGGACTACACCTGCCTGGAGGGGTTCTGCCCGTCGTTCGTCACCGTTGAAGGCGCGGAGAATCCGCACCGCGAGGCGATGCCGGCCTTGACCGCGGATTCCACGCCCCTGCCGAGGTTCGAGGCTTTCAGCGGCGTGAAGAACATCCTCTTCACGGGCGTCGGAGGCACGGGCGTCACCACCGTCGCCTCGATCCTCGCCATGGCCTCCCACGTGGACGGCCGCGCGGCCTCCGTCGTCGACATGACCGGACTCGCCCAGAAGGGCGGCGCCGTCTTCAGCCACGTGCGGCTCGGCGAGACCGAGGAGACCAATGTCGGCGGCCGGATCCCCGCGGCGAGCGCCCACGTGCTGATCGCCTGCGACGTCCTTGTGGCGGCCGGGCCCGACGCGCTCGCCCTCTACGCCAAGGACCGCACCGAGGCTGTGGGCGACTGCGACTTCACGCCGACAGCCGATTTCGTGACCGACCGCGACGTGCGCTTCGATTCCGACGCCCAGGCGCGGCGCATCCAGGCGGCGGTGAAGAGCTATGACTCCGTGCCCGCCCAGACGCTGGCGGTGGATCAGCTCGGCGACGCCATCTACGGCAACATGATCATGCTCGGCTTCGCCTGGCAGAAGGGCGTGATACCGGTCTCCAGCCGCGCGCTCTATCGCGCCATCCGGCTGAACGGCGTCGACGCCGAGGCCAACCTGCAGGCGTTCGAGCTGGGCCGCAAAGCCGCCCATGACCCGTCCGCCCGCGGCAAGCGCCAGGATGATGTCCCGACGCCCGAGACCATGCCGCTGGACGAGCTGATCCAGCATCGGGCGAGGGAGCTCACCGCCTACCAGGACGCCGCGTACGCGCGCCGCTACCTCGACCGGGTGGAGAGGGTCCGCACGGCCGAGGCGAAGGCGGGCGGATCGGGCGCGCTCGCCCGCGCCGCCGCGGTCAACCTCCACAAGCTGATGGCCTACAAGGACGAATATGAGGTGGCGCGCCTCTACGTCGACGGTCGGTTCGCCGCCTACCGCGCGGAGACCTTCAAAGGCGGCCGCGCGAAGGTCTGGCTTTCGCCGCCGATCCTCGCGCCGAAGGATGCGGCGGGTCGGCCGAGGAAGATCGCCTTCGGCGGCTGGATGCTGGACCTGGTGTTTCCGGCGCTCGCCAAGCTCAAGCGCCTGCGCGGCACGCCGCTCGATCTGTTCGGCCGCACCGCCGATCGCAAGATGGAGCGCCGGCTGCTGGCTGGGTACGAAGCCTCCCTGGACCGGCTCCTCGAGGGCCTGACGCCCGAGCGCCTGGAGACGGCGGCGAAGATCGCCTCCGTCCCCGCCCAGATCCGCGGCTTCGGCCACATCAAGGAGGCGTCGGTCGGTCCGGCCGAGGCCGAGGAGGCGCGGCTCTGGCGGGAGTGGGAGAACCTCGCGCAGGTGCGCGAGCCGGTTCCGGCCTGACATCAAAGATTATTGACGTAATAAATTACGAGCGTAACCTCCTGCTTGGCCTCCCCAGGCCGAGGAGCGCGCCATGGCGCGAGATTTTGGCGGCAGGCGCGCTCCATCCCCGCGCAAGGGGCGTGTGGTGTCGCTGGTCCGCAGCATCGGCATGGCGGTGGGCGTCGGCGGCCCGATCCTGACGCTGGCGATGATCCCGACGCTGATCGGCGTGGCGGCCGGCGCGCCCGATCCGGACAACCCGCGGCGGGGCGCCCGGGGCGAGGCCTGCCGGGAGGTGTCGCAGGCAGCCTTCTACCGCGGCTGGCGCGACCCGCCGCGCCGCTTCGTCTTCCAGGGCGCCGCCTTCGCGCGCCGCCGCGGCGACGCCGACTGCACAGTCCTGCACGATGGCCCGTTCGGGCCGCCCTATCCGGCCTGCCGGCTCACCGCGCCTGCGGCGATCGCAGTCACCGCGCACGGCCGATCGGTCTATTTCGACATCGGCCCGGGCCTGACCGCGGAGGTGGAGGCGCGGCCTTCAGGCGTCCGCTGCGTGGTGACCGGCAAGCATCAGCTCGAGGCAGGTTGAAGGGTCCTCGTCCGCACGGCCTGCTCGAACGCGGCGTAGTCTGCGAAGCCAAGCTCGGGCGCGATCAGGGTCCGCCACTGCGCATCGAGCGCGTCGGCCACCTCGCTCGGCAGCTCCTGCCGCCCCGCGCCGGAGCCGCCCTTGCGAACCTTGGCCGAGTCGCTGCCCGGCGGCAGGTTGCAGCGCCGCTCCGAAGCCGTGCGCATCAGCAGGTCGTCGAACTTCGCTTTGTGCTCGAGCATGAAGCCGATGGATGAGCGCTCGAGCGTGTGCTGCAGCAGGCGCTGGTCCAGCGGCAGGCCGCAGAAGGCCGCCACGCGCCGGATCGTCCCCGCGGCGTCCGCCAGCATCTGTTCGTAGGAGAGCAGCAGGACAGCCGGGTTGTCGCGCTCGGCCCACCAGCTCTTCAGGTGGCTCCAGTAGTCCGTTCCCAGCTCCACCCGGCTCGACCAGGTCAAGGCGAATTCGCCGAGCGAGACCGCCCCCGGCTCCAGGAACCAGCCCGACATGAAATGGTGCATGGAGACGAAGGCATCCTTGGGATCGCGGAACGCCACGATGTAGCGCGCGCCTTTCGGGACGCGATCATAGCCGAGGTGGCTCTTGTAGCCGCGCGGCGCGGCTTTTTGCGGCGCCTCGAGATCGACGCCGGTGACCATCGCCGTCTCGATCCAGGGCACGACGCGGGAGATGTCGTCGAAGTCCAGGTCGCCGCCGGTGCGCAGGGTGTGGAAGATCTGCTGCAGCCAAGTGGTGCCGCACTTGCCGTATGGCGAGATGATCAAATCGGTGGGCCGCGGCCGGTAACTGGCGATCGCGGCCGCCATCTCGGAAGGGACGAACATCTTGCCGGCCAGCGCTGCGAACTCCGCCAGGCTGCGGGCGCGATGCGGCGCGATCTGATCCATGGCGGCATCTCCCGCGACTTTGCACCGTGAGCCTAGCTCTGGGGCGCAGCAGGCGCGAGTCCCGTCGAACCCGGTTCCTTCACTCGGTCTCGTCGAGCCGGACCGCGTCCGGCGCCCGCCGCGGCCCGGCGGCGCGTTGGCGCCTTCAGCGCCGCTAGGCAGGCGGCGAGGCATGCAGTAGGCGGGGCCATGGATTTCGATTTCGACGCCGTGGTGGTTGGGGCGGGCGCTGTCGGCCTGGCGAGCGGCCATGCGCTGGCGCAGCGCGGCCTCAGCCTGGCCGTGCTGGAGCGCGAACCCGCGATCGGGCAGGGCGTCTCGTCGCGCAACTCCGAGGTCGTGCACGGCGGGCTCTACTATCCGACCGGCTCGCTGAAAGCGCGGCTCTGCGTCGAGGGACGCCGCCGCCTCTACGCCTTCCTCGACAAGCACCACGTGGCCTACGACCGCTGCGGCAAGCTGGTGGTGGCCACCGCGCCGGCGGATCTCCCGCGGCTCGAGGCGATCTTCGAGCAGGCGACGACCAACGGCGTCGAGGGGATGGCCAGGCTCTCCCGCGCCGAGGCGCTCGCCCTGGAGCCCGAGCTGAACTGCGAGGCGGCGCTCTTCTCGCCGCAGAGCGGGGTGTTCGACAGCCACGGCTACATGCTGGCCCTGCAAGGCGAGATCGAGGCGGCCGGCGGAGCGGTGGTGCTGGCGACGCCGTTCGAAGGGGCGCGCCCGCTGCCGGGCGGCGGCTTCGAGGTCCGCGCCGGGGGCGCCGAGCCGGCGACGCTGACGTGCCGCTGGCTGGTCACCGCCCCGGGGCTCTCGGCCCAGGCGGCCGCCGCTTCGATCGAGGGCTTTCCGGCTGCGGCCATTCCCGGCGGTCACTACGGCAAGGGCCGCTACTTCCGGCTGCAGGGCAAGGCGCCGTTCTCGCACCTGATCTATCCGCCGCCGATTCCCGGCGCGCTCGGCACCCATTATCGCCGCGACCTCGGCGGCCAGGCGGTGTTCGGCCCGGACCTGATCTTCGTTGACGAGCCGGAATACAGCGTTGATCCGGCCGCGGCCGAGGGCTTCTACAGCTACATCCGCAAGTTCTGGCCCGGCCTGCCCGACGGCTCGCTTTCTCCCGACTACGCCGGGATCCGGCCCAAGCTGCACGGTCCGGGCGAGCCGCAGGGCGACTTCCGCATCGACGGGCCGCAGGCGCACGGGATCGCCGGCCTGGTCGCCCTGTTCGGCATCGAAAGCCCCGGCCTCACCTCATCGCTGGCCATCGGCGAGGAGGTGGCGAGCCGGCTCGATCTCTGACGTTCACTTCGGCGCCAACCTGAGCACCTTCCCGTCGGTATCGTCGGTCAGCAACCAGAGCGCGCCGTCGGGCCCGACGATCACGTCGCGGATCCGCATGCCCATGTCCTGCAGCAGCCATTCCTCGCCGACCACGCGGTCGCCCTTCAGCGTCAGGCGCGCCAGGTGCGTCGAGGCGAGGCCGCCCACGAACAGGCTGCCCTTCCAGGCCGGGAACAGGCTCGCGTCGTAGAAGGCCATGCCCGAGGGGGCGATCACCGGGTCCCAGTAGTAGATCGGCTGCCGCATGCCGGCGTGCTGGGTGACGCCCTGGCCGATCGGCGCGCCCGAGTAGTCGATGCCGTAGGTGATCACCGGCCAGCCGTAGTTCTTGCCGGCCTCGGGGATGTTGACCTCGTCGCCGCCGCGCGGGCCGTGCTCCACGATCCAGAGCTTGTGCGTCCACGGATTGATCGCCGCGCTCTCCGGATTGCGATGGCCGTACGACCAGATCTCGCCGCGCGCGCCGGCCTTTCCCACGAAGGGATTGTCCGGCGGGATCGAGCCGTCGGCGTTGATGCGGACGACCTTGCCGATGTCGTTGTCCAGGGTCTGGGCCCTGGCGCGGTTCGGCGGCGAGAAACGGTCCCCGACGGTGATGAACAGGGTCCCGTCCGGGGCGAAGACGATCCGCCCGCCGATGTTGGCGTTCCCGGAGAGCGCAGGCTCAGCCCGGAAGATCACGGCGAGGTTCTGCAGCGCAGGCTTGCCGGCGGCCTCGGTGAGCCGCGCGCGGGCGACGCTCAGGCCCGAACCGCCGGCCCGCGGCTCCATGTATGCGAAATAGACCAGGCCGTTCGTCTTGAACTTCGGATCCAGCGCCAGGCCGAACAGGCCGGCCTGCTCGCCCTGCACAGTCGCGGGGACGCCGCTGGCCGGGGCGGAAAGCCGGCCGTCCTTGCCGATGATGCGCAGCCGCCCGACCCGTTCAGTGACCAGCAGGCGCCCATCCGGCAGGAAGGCCTCGCCCCACGGATGGTCGAGTCCGCGCGCGATCGTGGCGACCCGGAAGGCCACATTGGCGTGCAGCGCGGGCGCTCGGGTCTGGCCGGGGAAAGCGGGGTGCTGGCCCGTGGCGTTCGGCGGATCGGTCTCCTCCGGCGCGTTGTCGTCCGAGGCCGCCGCAGCGGCGTGCGCCCCGGCGGCGTCCGCCTGCGACTTGGCCCCCGGGGGGCTGCATGCCGCCAACAGACCCAACATGAGGATCGAGAGGGCGATGCGCATGATTGGCCTCCTCAGATGGCGCCCACCGCCGCCTCCAGCGCGGCCCTGGGCTCCGCGCCTTCCAGGTGGATCAGCGACCAGACCGCGAAGAACAGCAGCGGCCAGCGCCCGGTTGCGCGCTCGTTCGCGAACTGGGCCTTCACCTCGTCCGCCCCCCGCAGGCGCCTGACCGCCTCGAAACCGGCGATCCGCTCGCCAATAACGGGTGCGCGCGGCGCGATCCAGGCCTCGACCGGAACCGTGAAGCCCTGCTTGCGCCCCCAGGGCTGCGCCGCCGGGCAGGTGCGCTCCAGCCACTTGCGCAGGATCCACTTCCCGTAGCGGCCGCGCACCTTGAAGCGGTCCGGGAGCGCATAGGCGAAGGCGGCCACCTGCGGATCGAGGAATGGCGTGCGTCCCTCGAGCCCGTGCGCCATCAGGCAGCGGTCGAGCTTGAGCAGCAGGTCGTTCGGCAGCCAGGTCGTGACGTCCGCCCACTGGGCCTGCTGCAGCGGCGTGAGACCCGGCGGCGGCTTGGCCTCCGCCCGCCAGCGGGCCAGGACTCCTGCGTCCCCGGGCCGCGGCTCCGCGGGCCGGCCGCCGAGCCACGCCGGCCGCAGCGCCCGCCGATACCGTCCGTAGCCGCCGAACAGTTCGTCGCCGCCCTCGCCGGTCAGCACCACGGTGAGCGATCCCTTGGCCGCCTCGGCCAGCTTGTAGGTCGGGAGCGTCGCATAGTCGGCGGTGGGATCGTCCAGCGCCCAGGCCACCTGCGGCAGGATCCGCCAGAAGTCCGCCTCGTCGAACCGGGTCTCGCGCCAGTCGAGGTCGAGCGCGCGGGCCACCCGTTCGGCCTGCGCCCGCTCGTCCTTTGCCCCAGCCGCCTCGAAGCCGCAGGTGAAGGCGGTCACCGGCCGCTCGTTCAGCCGCGCCATCAGGGTGGCGATAGCGGCCGAATCGATCCCGCCGGAGAGGAACAGGCCGTAGGGCACGTCCGAGCGCTGGTGTACGCGGACGCTATCCTCGAGGACGGCGTCGAGCCGGCTGAGGACGTCTCGCTCCCCGCTCGTCTTCGAGGGGATGGGGGAGGGTGACCGTGGAGCAGCGGAGTCGGCGCTGGCGGCGCGAGGGAGGAGCCAAGGCCGCCGACGTCCGCTGACGATCCGGCCGTCGCGCACCTCCATGATCTCGCCTGGAGCGACCCGCCGCAGGCCCTGGAAGGTCGTCCGTTCGCCGAGCGTGTAGTTGAGCGAGACGAGTTCCCTCGCCGGCCGCTCGTTCAGCACCGGCGCCATCAGCCCCGCCTTGAAGAACGCCCGCGGCTCGGAGGCGAAGGCGAGCCCGCCCGCATGCTCCATGATGTAGAGCGGCTTGATGCCGAACGGGTCTCGAGCGAGCCAGGCGCGCCCATCCGCCCCGATCAGGCAGAGCGCGTACATGCCGCGCAGGCGATCGAACGCGCGCTCCCCTTCGCGGGCATAGAGGTGCAGGAAGGGCTCGAAGTCGGAGCCGGTGGCCAGCACGCCTTGCAGGCCGAAGTCCTGGGCGAGCTCGACGTAGTTGTAGATCTCCCCATTGCCGATGACGGTTGAGCCGGCCGCATGCAGCGGTTGCCAGCCGCCTTCCAGGTCGATGATTGAGAGCCTGGCGTGCGCCAGCGCCGCGCCGGCCGCGTCCTCGATGCGGATCCCGTCGGGCCCGCGGTGGGCGAGCGCCGCGATCAGTTGCGGAGCGATGGCGCGCGCGGCCGCGTCGCCCCCCAGGACGCCGGCGATTCCGCACATCTCAGAGCGCCCCGTAGTCGGCGAACAGGTCGGTCCAGTGGCCGACCACGGCCTCCTGCGAGAATTCCGCGGCGACGCGCGCCAGGCCCTTGGCGGCGAGACTCGCCCGCAACTGCGGCTGTTCAATCAGCCGGCGAGCGCCTTCCGCCAGCGCTTCGGCGTCGTCGATCGGCACCAGCAGGCCATCCTCTTCGGCGCGGACCAGCGCCTTCGGCCCCTGGCTCTCGGCGGCGATCACCGCGAGGCCATGCGCCCAGGCCTGGATCACCACGTTGCCCAGCGGCTCGTAGCGCGACGGGAACAGGCAGATGTCGGCGGTCCGGTAGAGCGCGGACGGATCGGTCCGCCAGCCCAGGAAGCGCACCCGGGAGGCGACGCCGTGCGCCTCGGCGAGCGCCCTGAGCTTCGCCTCCTCCGGTCCCGCGCCGGCGATCCACAGGTAGGCGTCAGGCAATCTGGCGAGCGCCGCCAGGCTGACGTCGTGCGCCTTGGCTTCGTGCAGCCGCCCCATGCCGAGCAGCAGCGGCGCATCGCCCGGCGTGTCCAGGCTCGCCCGCTCGATCGGGGCGACGGCCTCGGGCGCGCTGGCGAAATTCGGGATGCAGCGCACGCGTCCCGCCGGCCAGCCCTGGCCGACGATCCAGTCGGCGATGTCCTCGGTGTTGGCGACGAGCGTGTCGAAGCCCTTGTAGTACTTGAGGTTGTAGTAGCCGCCGAGCCGGGCGATCCGCGCCCAGGGCCCCTTGGGGGTGTGGCGTGCGGCGCGGCTCATCCAGGCGAGCGTCAGCTTCGTCCCTTGGCGTCTTGCGAAGCTCGCGGCCTGGCGTCGGGTGAACACGTCGAGCGGGCCGCCGAAACCGAACGTCTCCACGGCGAGGCCTTCGCGCCGCAGCGCCGACTCGCGCCCGGGATGCGGCCGGATGGCGGCCGCCTCGGCCACCCCCGCCCGGCCGAGCGCAGTGACCAGGTCGACGAAATAGGTCTCCGCGCCGCCTTCGCCGGCCGTGCCCAAGAGGTGGAGGACGCTCATCCCGGCCGGAAGCTAGCGGTTCTGGAGCGGCGACCCAAGCCGCTTGAAGGGCTGGAACCGAAACCCTATAACCCGCGCCTCGCGCCGAGCCGCGCGAGCCGTGGCTGGGTAGCTCAGCTGGTTAGAGCGGCGGATTCATAACCCGCAGGTCGGCGGTTCGAGCCCGCCCCCAGCTACCACGGCCTTCCGCAACGCAAGCGATCCCGTCCTTGGCCAAGCCCTCCCGACCCTTGCCGCTGACCGCCTGGGCGATCACCACGGGCGAGGCGGGCATGCGGACCCAGGCGCGGGGCCTGGCGGCGGCCGTCGCCGAGACCGTGGTCGAAAAGGTGGTCAGCGTCCGCTGGCCGCAACGGTGGTTTCCGGCGGGCTGGCCGGGCGTGCTCGCCGGGATCGACGAATCGAGGGGCGATGGCCTGCGCCCGCCCTGGCCTGACGTGGTCGTCACCTGCGGCCGCCGCTCGGCGATCATCGGCCTCGCCGCCAAGTGCGCATCCGGCGGCCGCGCCGTCCTGGCGCACGTGCAGGACCCGCGCGCCCCGCTCGACGGCTTCGACCTCGTCGTCGCCATGGCGCACGACGAGATCTCCGGACCCAAGGTCGTCAAGGTGCTGACCGCCATGCACGACATCTCCCCGGAGCGGCTTGCGAAGGCCGCCGAGGCCTGGCGCGACCGCCTCTCCGACCTGCCTCGGCCGCTGATCGGCGTGCTCATCGGCGGCCCCACCAGCAACAGCCCGTTCGGCGCCCAGGAAGCCGACGAGCTGACGCGCCGGCTCACGGCGCTCAGGACCCGCACGGGCGGCGGGCTGCTCCTCGTTCCCTCGCGCCGCACGCCGGAGGCCGCACTTGCGGTGTTCGCGCGGGCGTTCGGGGCCGACTCGACCGCACGCGTCTGGGACCGCAGCGGCGACAATCCCTATCTCGGCGCCCTGGCGCTCGCCGATCGTCTGGTGGTCACCGGCGATTCGGTCTCCATGGTCTCCGAAGCGCTCGCCACGCCGCATCCGGTGGAGGTCTTCGTGCTCAATCTGCGCAAGCGGCACGCGGGCTTCGTCCAGACGCTGTTCGACCGCGGCATGGTGGGGCTCCTGCAGGAGGGGGTCGAGGCCCCGAGCCACCCGCCGCTCGACGCCACCGCCGAGGCCGGCGACGCGCTGCGCGCCCTGCTCGCCAGCCGCCGCAGCGGCTAGACCAGCCTGCGGCCGGTCATCGCCTCGAGGATCCTGAGCGGCGAGGCGGCCGGATCCCCCATCGCCGAGACCGGAAGATAGAAGGTCTGCTCGAAGGCGTAGCGGCCGCCGAGCGCGGCGTGCACCACCGAATCGGTGAAGCACATCCAGGTGGCGCCGGCCGGGAAGTCCGCCGCCCAGCGCGGGCCGTGCGCCTGGTACTCGTCATGCTCCTTGGCCGCATCGTGCAGCTGCAGCATCAGGTGGTCGTAGGCGCTCCGCCGGCCCGTGGTGACGCGCAGCGCCTGCAGGATCGCGCCCATGCCCGGCGCCATCGGCCGGGTCTGCGGCAGGAAGCGGGCGGCGAAGTCGGCGAAGGGCTCGCCCACCCGCCAGTTCCGCGCCTCCCCGGCCGGGTTCACATTGCGGAACACCCGCAGGATCCGCCGCCCCTGCACCGGATTGGACGGGAAGGCGTCGACGTGCAGGCGCCGGTCGTCCTTGCGCTTGGAGAGGTTGTGGTCGGCGGCGCGGGGCCGAAAGCTCGTGCGGCCCTTCTCCAGGCCCTTGGCGTAGGCAGGCAGGAGCTCGCGCACCAGGGCCTCGGCCCAATCGGAATAGCGGGCGACCGCGTCGGCCAGCCGTTCGCGCGCCGTCCCGTCGAGCGGCGTGCCCTTCAACTCGCCGTTCGCCGGATTGTAACTGACGTTCTTCACGCCTGCGTCGGAGACGTCGGCGTAGATGACATCGGCGGCCTCGCTCACGTCGAACGTCAGGTCCGGCAGCACCAGCACGTGGCCGTGCTCCAGGAGCGCCATGGCGCGATCGGCGTCGCTGCGCGCGACGACAGCGACGGGTCCTTCGCTGGGCGGCGTGGCCGGCGTGCGGGATCGGAGCTTCTGGACGCGCTTGACCAACGAGGGACCTTCGATCGGAGCGGGCGTGGAGGGCGCAACCCATACACCAGCGGGAGGCGCGCGGCGACGGCGCCGCCCCGGCCTCAAGGTCGCGCCGCGCCCCACTCGTTCCAGGCGGCGATCCGCGGCATCTTCGGAAGGTACATGGTCTCCACCTGCTCCGTGCGGAAGCCGGCCGCCTCCAGGGCGCCGCGGACCGGGCGGTTGATGTGGCAGCCGCCGAGCAGCTTCGACCAGACAGGATCGATTCGCCGCTGCCACTTGGCGACGCCCGGGTCGGGGGATAGCCCATGCTCGCAGAACAGGAACCGGCCGCCCGGCTTCAAGACCCGCCGCGCCTCCGACAGGGCCGCCATGGGCGTGCAGACCGAGCAGAGGGTGTAGGTGCAGACCACGCTGTCGAAGCTCGCGTCATCGAACGGCAGCGCCTCGGCGGTCGCGTCCTCGACGCGGACCTCGAGACGCGGGTCGCGCTCGGCCCGGCTGGCGATCGCGCGTAGCTCGGGCGAGGGGTCGATGCCGGTGATCGAGGTGACCTTCTCCGGATCGTAGTGGCGCAGATTGTATCCCATGCCGACGCCGAGCTCGAGGACGCGGCCCTCGGCGGCGGGAACCACCTTTTGCCGCTGGCGCAAGATGGGGTTCTGCGAGCAGGCCCAGGTGAGGATCTTGGGCAGCACGACGCGTTCGTAGAGCGAGGCCATGCCATGTTTTCGCACGAGTTGCGCTTTACGTTGCGTCAGTCGCGAAGCTGTGAGCCCGGTGAAGCTGGCAAGCGGCGTAGGATCGAGGAGCTGGTGGAGAAGTGTCTGTACGGAGGTGCGCGTGATGCCCGAGCCGATATATCCCACGTCCGATCTTCGGATCCGGTTGGAGGTCCTGGATCGGCTGCGACACGCGCCCGGGTTCGACGCCTCCGACATCGCAGTCACCTCCGACCACGGCGAGGTCCGCCTGAGCGGCGTCGCCTGGTCGGAAACCGATTGCCGGCAGGCCGAGCAGGTCGCCGCCGCAGTGCTGGGCGTCAAGCGCGTGCGCAACGGTCTGCTGGTGCAGGCCAAAAGCGGCGGCGTCGGCACGGGCCTGCTGGCCCCATAGATCAGCGCGTATCGTAGACCTTCGGCGCAGGCCCGATCGAGACCGGCCCGAGGGTCGTCCGCCCGGCCTGGAAATCCAGGGTGGCCCGAGCGGCATGATCCGCGCCTTCGCGGGCTCGGGCGACCGCGGCGGCGGCGTCGGCCGTCTCGCGCGGCAGCACCCCGCTCTCGCCCATGGCGCCCAGCGCCCGCGGGGCCTGGCGCAGCGTCACGTCCAGCACGCCCTGCAGCCGCCCGTCGGCGCCGACGCTCAGCGTGCCCGCGTTGCAGCCGATCAGCGCCTCGCCGGCGGTGACGCCCGCCTGCCGGACGGTCATCTGGCCGCCGGCGTCCGCCCAGTGACGCACGGCCGCGGGCCAGTCCTTGCCGGTGAAGGCGCTCATCTTCGAGAGCGTCGAGTTCCAGACGATCGAGATCGGCTTGCCGCCGGCGATGCGCGCGAACAGGCCGGCGAGCCGCGCCTTGCCCTTCTCGACCTCCAGGAACACCCCGCCCTGGTCGTCCGGACCGGCGCGCAGGTGGAACTCCACGCGGTCGGCGGCCGAGAGCGCGAACGGCTGCCCGCCCGGGGCCGGCTGGAAGGCCAGGCCGACGCCTTCGAGATCGAAGCTCGGCGGCCGCTGGTCGAAGTGGCTGAGGCTCGCCCGGATCAGCTTGCCGCTGACCGCGACCGGACCGGCTTCCGGCCGCACGAAGGTGAGCCCGGCCGGCGCGGCGAATATCCAATGCGTCACCGACAGGAGATAGGCCTCGCCTTCCAGCGTCGGCGCGGAGAGCCCCCAGCCGGAGGGCCCGCGCACCTTGAAGTCGCTGAGCGTGACGTCGATCCGGAACGGATAGCCGCCGATCTCGCGCCGCCTCCAGCCGATCCGGTATCCCGACTGCTCCAGTCCGGCCACGGCCGCATCCATCCGCGTTTGCGCCTGGCTGCGCGCCGCGAACCAGGCGATCGACCAGGCCGCGATCAGGGCCAGCAGGATCGCGATCGGCGCATAGAGGCCCAGGCGGCTCGGTTTGCGGGCGGGGGCGGGATCGGGCAGAGACATGCGTCAGGGCTTCGGCGGTGCGGGCGCGGCGGATGGCTGGCGAGCGATGGGTGTTCGGCTATGGCTCGCTGATGTGGCGGCCGGACTTTCCCTACGTGGAGCGAACGGCCGCCACCCTACACGGACGCCGCCGCGCCTTCTGCATCTATTCGGTGCATCACCGCGGCACCTACGAGCGCCCGGGCCTGGTGCTGGGCCTCGCGCCCGGCGGGGCGACGCGCGGGACGGCCTACCGCGTGGCCGAGGCCGACTGGGCGGTCGCCTACGCCTACCTGCGCGAGCGCGAGCAGCCGACCGAGACCTACTTCGAGACCACCCGGCACGTGCGGCTCGCCGATGGCCGCCGCGTCGAGGCGCTGGTGTTCTTCTCAGACGTCCGCCACGCGCAGTGGGCCGGCGCGCTCAGCCTGGAGCATCAAGCCCAGTTGATCGCCGGCGCCAGCGGCGTCTCCGGCCGCAACGTCGATTACCTGCGCGACCTGATCCATCACCTGCGCGAAGCGGGCGTGCGCGATCATGCGATGGAGACGCTCCTGGGCCTGGTCGAGGCGCGGGAGCTCAAGTCCCTGCGTTGAGCCGGGGACTACACCGTCAGCAGCTTGTTGGACGCCGTCTCGATCCGGGCCTCCAGCATGCGCATGAACTCCGCACGTTTCAGGCCCGGCGGAATGGGTTCGAGGTACTCGAAGACGATCGTTCCGGGACGGCGGATCAGGCCGTGCGCCGGCCAGTGGACGCCCGAGTTCGTCGCCACCGGGTGGACCGGCACCGCGAGCTCGCGATAGAGCGCCGCGACGCCTGGCTTGTACTCGCCGGCGATCCCCGGCTCGCCGCGGTGGCCTTCCGGAAAGATCACCACCTGGCGTCCCCGGGCGAACAGCGCCTTGGCCTCGCGGACCATCTGCTTGAGCGCGCTCGCGCCGGCCCCGCGGTCGATGTCGATGGTGCCGACCTTGGCCGCGTACCAGCCGAACCACGGGATCCAGTTGAGCTCCTTCTTCATGACGAACACCGAAGCCGGCAGCCAGGTGAACTGGGCGAAGACGTCCAGCATGCACTGGTGCTTCGGCGCGACCAGCGCCGGGCCGGTCGGAATGTGCTCGCGTCCGCGCACCTCCACGCGCACGCCGCAGACCACCAGCAGCCGCACGACGCCGCGGCCCCAGAGGTGGAACATCGCCAGCGTCCAGTTCGACGGTCCGAGCAGGATCGGCGTGCAGACGACGGCCACGAGCGCGGTCCAGAGGTAGAACAGCGCCACGTAGAGAAGCGAGCGGATGACGATCAAGGATCAGGCCTTCCGTGGCGCCGCGGGTCCGCCCCGGTCACGGGGACCGAGACTCAGGATGAGCTCGCGGCCGAGGATCGCCAGATACTTGCAATATTCCACCACCATCAACCGCGCGGCGGTCGGCGAGCGCCACCAGCGCCGGGCGTTGAGCGCCGAGGTGGCGACCGGCACGGTCTGCAGCGACACGTGTTGCGGACCCAGCACCGCCTTCAGCTCGAGCATGGCGCGGGGCATGTGGTAGTCCGCCGTCACCACGATCAGGCTTTTGAACCGCATCGCCTTCACCCAGTCGGCGGTCTCGCGGGCGTTGCCGACGGTGGTGGCGGCGGTGAAGCCCAGATCGACACAGCAGTCGTAGAGCCGCTTCACGGCGCCCGAGACGTGGCGGATGTCCTCGCGGCTCGCTTCGCGATTGACGCCCGAGACCAGCACGCGCTTGCCGAAGCCGTTGGAGAGCAGGTCGACGCCGGCCGCGATCCGCTCGCTGGACGACGCGCCCGTCAGGACGACGATGCCGTCGGCGACCTGCGGCTCCGGGGCGGGCGTCGACTGCTGCACCCGGGCGGCGAAGGCCAAGAGGCCCGACGTCCAGATCAGCGCCAGCACCAGGAAGGCCGCGACGCTCCTCATTCGAGCGCCCGGATCAGCCCGGCGGCGGTGAACCGGGCGGCGGCGGCGGCGACCATGGCCGCCGCCAGCGGGCAGGGCAGCACGGCCAGGAGATCAACCCAAGAGACCGGCAGCGCCGGCGTCACGCCCTGCGGGCCGCCCGCCAGCCGGAGGGCTGCGCCGACCAGGGCCGCCGCGCCCGCCCCGGCGAGGCCCCCCACCGCAGCCATGCGCGCGAACCGGGCCTGGAACAGACCGGCGATGAAGTCGTCGCCGGCGCCCGAAAGGTGCAGCACCTCGACCACGTCGTGACGCGCTGCGAGCCCCGCCCGCGTGGCGAAGGCGACCACCGCGGCGGCCGCTGCGGCGATCAGCAGGAAGATGCCGGCGCCCAATCCCCGCGCCAGGTTGGCCGAGCGCTTCACGCCGCGGATCCAGAGGCTGTGATCGTCGACCGCGCCGTCGACGTCCTGCGCCTTCAGGGCCGCCGTCAGCCGTGCGGCGTCGGCGGGCGCCTTCCTGTCGAGCGTCACGGTGACCAGCCGCGGCACCGGCAGGTCTTCGAGGTCGCTGATGTCGCCAAGCCAGGGCCGGATCAGGTCGTAGGCCTTGGCAGGTTCGAGCGCCCGCGCTTCGGCCACGCCGGGAGTCCCCGCCAGCGCTTCGGCCGCCCGCGCGGCGGCCGCATCCGGCGTCTCGCCGCGTGTGGGCCGGACGATCACCGTCGCCTCCCCGCCCAGCTGGCCGATCCAGCCGCGCGCGGCCCGATCCGAGGCGATCACGCCGATCGCGGTCAGGCAGGCCAGAAAGCAGAGCACCGCCACCACGAACAGCAGCGCGCCATCGCGCACGTCGGCCTCCGGCAGCAGCGGCGCCGGGCGCCAGCGGACCGGATCGAAGGCGGTCATGCAGGCTCGGCGCCGTAGGCCGCCCTCTGCGTGAGCTGGCCCTCGTCGAGATGCAGGACGGGCCGTCCCGAGCGGGCGACGAGGTCCTGATCGTGGGTCGCGATCAGCACCGTCGCCCCCAGCCGGTTGAGCTCGACGAAGAGTCGGAAGATGCGCAGCGCCATCTCGTGATCGACATTCGCCGTCGGCTCGTCGGCCAGCAGGATCTCCGGCCGGTTGACCACGGCCCTGGCGATGGCCAGCCGCTGCTTCTCCCCGCCCGCCAGCGTCTGCGGCATGGAGTCCATGCGCGCGCCCAGGCCCACCCAGGCGAGCAGCTCGGCCACGTCGCCGCGATACTCCGAGGCGCGCCGGCCGGAGATGCGCAGGGGCAGGGCGGCGTTGTCGAACGCCGACAGGTGATCGAGCAGCAGCAGGTCCTGGAACACCACCCCGATCCGCCGGCGCAGCGCCGGCCGGCTCGCCGCCGGCATGCGGCCCACGTCGCGGCCGAACAGCGCGATGCGGCCGTCCGAGGGCCGCGCGGCCAGCGCGATCAGCCGCAGGAGCGAGGTCTTGCCCGCCCCGGAAGAGCCTGTGACGAAATGGAACGAGCCCGGCGCGAGCGTGAAATCCAAGCTCCTCAGCACCTCGGGTCCTTGGCCATAGCGCATAGACACGGCGTCGAAACGCACGATCTCCTCGGCGCCATCAGGCTGCGCGGCGGCGTTCGGGCTTGTGGACATGGAGGCCGAAATCGGCGACCTCGGGTGAGGTTGCTGGAAAGCGTCCGATTCGCTCGAATGATACTGACCTGTCCAGAGTGCGCCACCAGCTATTTCGTGGAGGATTCGCGGATCCCGGCGTCGGGCCGGACCGTGAAGTGCACGAGCTGCGGCGCGCGCTGGACCGCGAGCCGCGAGCCGCCGCCGTCCGAACCTGCGCCTGAGCGCGAGCCGGAGGCGCGCCAGTCTCCTGCCGAGACGAAGGTCGCGCCGGACCCGGCCCTTGCCGACGACCTGGCGGTGGTCGCGGCCGAACCGGTGCGCGAGCCGTTCCGTCTGAGGCCGGACGGGCCCGGGTTCTCGCCGGCGCGGGAAGCCAAGGCCAAGGCTTTCATGTGGGCCGCCGCCGCGGTCGCGGTCATCGGCGTGGTCGCCTCGGCGATCCTGTTCCGGGCCCAGGTGGTGCGGATCTGGCCCACCAGCCAGGCGGCCTACGCCGGTCTCGGCCTGCCGGTGGAAGGTCCCGGCCTGATCATCGAAGCGGTGCGCGTGGAGCCCACCTTCCAGGGCGGCCGGCCGGTGCTCTCGGTCACGGGCTCCATCCGCAACGTCAAGGACGAGGCCCTGGACGCGCCGCCGATCCGGATCAACCTCTTGAACCGCGCGGGCCAGGCGGTGGCCGCCAAGATCGCCCGGCCGCTCGACGCCCGCATCCCCGCCAGAGCCCTGCGCCATTTCGCCATCGCCATCGCCGATCCGCCGGCCAACGCCCAGGACCTGGAGGTGCGGTTCGAAGGCCCCGACGCCCGGCGCGCGGCCTCGGTCGGCGCGAGCCTCCCGCCGCAGCCGGCGGTCGAGCCGGTGGACGCCCAGCCTCTGCCGCCCGGAACGCCCGATTCGCTCACCGAACATGGCTGAGCAGGCGCCGGCCATCCTGCTCACCGAGGCCGAGGTCGCCGAGCGGGTGGCCGCGGTCGCCCGCCGGATCGCCCCTCGCATCGACGACGACACCGTGGCCGTCTGCCTGCTCACCGGGGGCCTGTGGTTCTGCGCCGACCTCACCCGCGCGCTCGCCAGGCTGGGGCGCAACGTCGGCTTCGATGCGCTGTGGCTCGCCTCCTACGGCGACGAGCGCGCGAGCCTCGGCCGCTGCGAGGTGCGCGCCGACCTGCAGCGGCCGCTGGCCGGACGCAGGGCGCTGATCGTCGACGACGTCTGCGACACCGGCCTGTCGCTTTCCGAGGCCGCCCGGCTGGTCCGCGACGCGGGTGCGAAGGACGTCTCAACCGCGGTGTTCGCCCGCAAGCCCTGGCCCGCGAAGCGCGCCATCGAGCCGGAGTTCGTCGCCTGGGAGGCGCCGGCGCGCTTCCTGGTGGGCTACGGCATGGACGCCGCCGGGGCGCTGCGCGGCCTGCCCTACGTCGGCGCGCTGGATTGAGCTCATCGGGCCTGGTCCTGCTGGCGCCCGAGCTCGACGAGCGCGTCGGCGACCTGCGCGCCCGTCACGATCCGGCCTCGCGCCAGGGCATGCCGGCGCACGTCACCTTGCTTTATCCGTTCATGGACCCCGTGCGGCTGGGCCCCACGCCCCGGGCCCGCCTGGCCGAGGCGGTCCGCCGCTTTCCCGCCTTCGATCTCAGCTTCGCCCGCATGGGCCGCTTCCCGGAGGCGCTGTGGATCGCGCCCGATCCGGCCGAGGGCGTCATCGCCCTTGGCGCCGCGCTGGCCAAGGCCTTCCCGGAGTTCCCGCCCTATGGCGGACAGTTCGAGACGGTCATCCCGCACGTGACGGTCGCGCTCGGCGAGGGGCTTGACCTCGCCGCGCTGGAGCCTGAGCTTCGCCGCCGCCTCGATCCGCCCATCCGGCAGCGGGTGGAGGCGGTCTCGCTGTTCACCACCGTGCGTCGCCGTTGGCGCGAGGTGGATCGCTTCCTGTTGGCGTAAGCGCCCCCTCGCCATCGTGTTCGCCATATTGGGGCCGCAAGTCTTTGGCTTGAGCACGGGCCCTCATCGGAGCAACGCCTCTTGAAGATCGTGACGGGCGGCCTCGCCCTCAGCCTTATCCTCCTGGCCGGCTGCAGCGGACGGCCGAACGGCGCCGCGGGCGATCCCTACGCCGGGCTCGAGGACGCGATCCGCGCCTGGAAGAACGAGGTCGCTGCGACCGATCGGAGCTGCAGGTCGAAGGACCCGGCCCAGAAGTGCGAGATGTTCGACATCTCCTGCAAGGCGCAGCGGGTGATCACGCCGGAGGAGCAGGCGAGCGGCGTCTCGGTCAAGGTGGTCGCCGACATGACCTGGTCCGGCTTCGACGACAAGGGCGCTTCGCAGCCCGCCTCTTCGGCGGCGCTGTTCGAGAAGACCAAGGGCGTCTGGAGCCGCAGCCCCTATAAGTCGGTGAACCCGGAGAGCTGCGCGGACATGTAGGACGCGGCGCCTAGGCCTTGGGCTGAGGCGCGACCGGGGTCTCGCCGGGCCGGCCAGCGCGCCTCGATCGGTGCGGCGCGAAGCGGTGGAGCACCAAGGTCGCGAGCAGCGCCACGGCCGTGCCCATGGCCCATCCCCCCAGCACGTCGGTCGGCCAATGGACGCCGAGGTAGACCCGGCTCGCGCCGACGCAGAGGACCAGAGCGGCCGCCACCCCCAGCAGCAGCGTCTTCGCCCCTCGGTTCGGCTCGCCCGCGGCGAGGATCCCCGCGAGCGTGAAGTAGACGATCGGCGACATCGCCGAGTGGCCGCTCGGGAAGCTGGACGAGTAGACCAGGTCCAGATGCGGCACGAGATCGGGCCGGTTGCGGCCGACAAGGTGCTTGGTCAGCTCCGCCAGCGTCTGGCCGAGCAGCACCGCTGCGCCGAAGATCAGCGCCTGGATGCGACGCCGGTGCAGCACCAGGAGCGCGATGCTGACGACCACGACCAGCGCCAGGATCGTGACGCCGCCAAGCGCCGTCACGTCGCGCGCAGTCTCCTGCAGCCAGCGTGGACCGATCGGCACGGCGAGGTCCCCCTGGCGCCGCAGCGCGAGCAGGATGGAGCGGTCGAACCTGTAGGTGTCGCCTTCGCGAACCTCCCCCATCGTATGGAGGAACGCCCAGAGGAAGACCGAGACGACGGTCAGGCCGATCAGCAGGCGCAGCTCGGTCCGGACGAGGTGAATCGCCCAGGCCTTCGCCGACCACGGCTGCGCATCGGTGGTCATGACCTCGAAAGGCGCGCGTCGGACTCGGGTTCCATTTCCGGGCGTCGGGACGCCGGGCGGCAGCGCCATGCAGGCTCGGCGGGGCACGATCCGGGGTCATGCGCGTTCTTTCCGCTCCGGAAACGCGAGGCTTAAGCGGATGTTGCGGACTTTGGGTCTGATCGGGGGGGCGGTTCTTCTCATGGGCGCGAGCGCCGAGCCGCGGCTGGAGAAGGCTTCCAGCGCGCCGCCGCAGCTGGAGAAGGCGTTCAGGGGCACGATCGTCTCGACCTATCCCGACGGGCGCAAGGCCGAGCTGTGGCTGAAGCCCGACGGCTCCTACGTCTCGGAAGGCCGCCGCCACGACCGCCACACCGGCCGCTGGAGCCGCAGGGGCGACAAGGTCTGCTTCAGGCGGTTGATCTTCACCTACTGCACGGCGATCCCGAACACGACGGCGTTCACCACCAAGGCGGTCACCGGCGAGAGGATCCAGGTTCGGCTGGAGCCGGGGCGCGAGGGGGAGAAGGGCAGGGGCGCGAAGGCCGGCTGAAGGCCAGCCGCTTTACGCGCGCGGCCAGCCGCCGGCCGAGCCCGCCGAACACCAGGTAGCGCGCGCCCAGGAAGTTGATCGCCCAGGCCGTCACCGAGCCCGCCAGGAACGCCACGTCGGTGTTGCTGATCACCGGCCGGTGCGTCGACCTCAGGGTCAGGAACACGAAGTAATTGCAGAAATTGCCGACCGCGCTGTTGGCCACATAGGCGCCCCACAGCGGCAGGAAGCGGGCGCGGGTGAGCGCATTGAACGTGAACCGGCCGTTGATCAGGAAGGTGACGTGCATCGCCAGCAGCAGCGCGATCAGTCGCGCGGCCCACCCGCGCAATCCCGCCTGCAGGCCCAGATGCAGCGCCACGGCGCTGAAGGCGAAGCCGACGAGGGCGGCGCCGGTGAATTTCGCCAGCAGCCGCCTTCGGGGACGGGGAGGGACGGCGGCCTCTTCCATGGCCCTCGAACGTGGCGCCCCCGCGCTCGGTTGCCCGCAACCGGCGCCGTCGGCGCGACGTTGGGGCCTCCGTGCAGTTGCAGCTTGCCGAGCAGCCCGCGGTCGCGATCCGCCGCGTCCACGCCGTGGTCAATCCCGCGTCAGGCGGCGTCGGTCCCGCCACCGCGCAGGAGCTGGCGGCGCTCTTCGCGGAGTTGGGCCTCGACCACCGGGTCAGCGAAATCACCCCTGGCCGAGGGGAGGACATGGTGCGGGCGGCGGTCGAGACGGATCCCGACCTCGTGGTCGTGTTGGGCGGCGACGGCACCGCCCGGCTGGTCGCCGAGGCGTGCGGTCCGTTGGGGCCGCTGGTCGCGCCGCTGTCCTGCGGCACCATGAACAAGCTCGGCCGGGCGCTCTATGGGCCGATCCCCTGGCGCGAGGCCCTGATGGGTATCCTCCAGAGCGGCGCGCCGCGCTGGATTTCAGGCGGCGAGGTCGGCGGCCGCGCCTTCTATTGCGGCGCCGTGCTCGGCTCGCCCGCCTTGCTGGCGCCGGCGCGCGAGGCGTTCCGGGCGCGCGAGCTCGGTCGCGCATGGCGCCGCGCGGTGGTCGCCTCGCGCAAGGCTTTGCTGTCGCGCCTGTCCTATGAGTTGGATGGGCGACGACGCGGCCGCGGGGTCGCGATCAGCCTGATCTGTCCGACCGTCTCGCGCGCCCCGGGCGAGCATGACGCGGCGCTCAGGGCGGCGGTGCTGGATCCGCCCCCCAGGGCGGCGGCCCGCGCCAGGGCCGGGCTCCATCTGGCCTTGCGCCATCTGGTCGGCGACTGGCGCGACGATCCGGAGATCACCGCGCCGTGCGTCAGCGGCCGGGCCTGGGCCGGCCGCTCGTTGCCGGCCATGCTCGACGGCGAGTTCTTCCGGCTGGGTCGCCAGGTGGAGATCCGCTTCCGCCCCCGCGCCTTCCGCGCGCTGGCGCCGCGCACGGACGCGTAGGGCGGTCCTACAGCCAGGGCGCAGGGCGTTCGCGGCCGAGCATGGCCTCGTAGGTCTCGCGGGGGCGCACGATCGCGAACTCGCCGCCTCTCACCAGCACCTCCGGCACGAGCGGGCGCGAATTGTACTCGCTGGCCATGGCCGCGCCGTAGGCGCCTGCGCTCATGAAGGCTATGAGGTCGCCGGCCGCGAGCGGCGGCAGCGCACGGTCGCGGGTGAAGGTGTCGCCGGTCTCGCAGACCGGGCCCACGACGTCGTAGGTGACCGCCTCGCCCGCGCGCGGCCGAACCGGGCGGATGTCGTGGTAGGCCTCGTACATGGCGGGCCTGAGCAGGTCGTTCATCGCGGCGTCCAGCACCAGGAACCGCCGCCCCTCCGGCCGGGCGTTGACGTGCAGCACGCGCGCGACGAGGACGCCGGCGTTGGCGGCGATCACCCGGCCAGGCTCGAAGGCGAAGGCGATGTCCAGACCCCGCATCACTCGGCCGATCATGGCGGCATAGTCGACCGGTCCCGGCGGCTCCGGCTGGTTGAAATAGGGCACGCCCAGCCCCCCGCCCAGGTCGAGCCGCTCGACGGCGAGGCCCTGTCCGCGCAGCCGCTCGACCAAGCCGCGCATCTTGCGGAACGCCGCCTCCAGGGGCGCAAGCTCGGTGATCTGGCTGCCGATGTGGCAGGCGAGGCCCACCGGCTGCAGCCCCGCGGCGTTGGCGGCGTTGGCGTAGAGCCGCTCGGCCTCGTCGAGGGAAACGCCGAACTTGTTCTCCGCCTTGCCGGTGGCGATCTTCGCATGCCCGCCGGCGGCCACGTCGGGATTGACCCGGATGGCGATCCGCGCCCGCTCGCCCAGGTTCCGGGCGACCTGGTCCACGAGCCGCAGCTCCGGCTCGGACTCCACGTTGATCTCGGCGAGGCCGGACTGCAGCGCAAAAGCGATCTCGCCCGCGGTCTTGCCCACCCCGGAGAAGATGATGCGCTCCGGCGGCACCTGCGCGGCGAGCGCGCGCCGGATCTCGCCCTCCGAGACCACGTCGGCCCCCGCGCCCAGCCTCGCCAGCGTGCGCAGCACCGCGACATTGGAGTTGGCCTTCACCGCGAAGGCGATCAGCGGATCGCCGAGGCCGGCGCCCCGCAACGCTCCGTCCAGCACCGTGTAGTGCCGCTCCAGGGTGGCTGTTGAATAGACGTAGACCGGCGTCCCCACCGCCTCGGCGATGGTGGTGAGCGGCACGTCTTCGCAGGTGAGCTCGCCGTCCTTGAGCTCGAAATGATTCATCGCGGGGGGTTGGCGTAGGGATCGGGCAAGGCGCCGGGCGGCCCGAGCCCGTTCGGCGCATTCTGGCTGGGCAGCGGCACGGTGCGAGGCGGGGCCGGCGTGGCGTTCTCGTCGCGCGGATCGACCGTCTGCACCGGCCGGTTGGGATCCTGCGTCTGGTTGCGCTGCATCGGGCCATGCTGCGGCGCCGCGCCGCCGAAGAGCGGCCCCGGCCGCTCCAGCTCGCCCATCTTGCCGCAGGCGGAGAGGGCGCCGGCCGTCAGGGCGATCGCGGCGAGCGCGCCGATCGGCGCGAAGCGGCTGCGGCTCATCGAAGGATCTCCTTCCAACGCTCGATCTGCGCACGGACCTGGTCGGGCGCGGTCCCGCCATAACTCCTGCGGCTGGCCACGGATGCTTCAGGCGTGAGCACAGCGTACACCTTCTCTGTGAGGCCGGGATGCAGCGCCTGCAACTCCGAAAGCGGCAGGGTGGCGAGATCGCAGCCGAGCGCCTCGGCCCGCTTCACCGCCGCGCCGGTGATGTGGTGCGCCTCGCGGAAGGCCACGCCCTGCTCGCGCACCAGCCAGTCGGCGAGGTCGGTGGCGGTGGAAAAGCCCGCGCCGGCGGCGGCGGCCATGCGCTCAGTGTCGGGCTCGAGGTCGGCGACCACCCCGGCCATCGCCTTCAGCGACAGCTCGAGCGCATCGAACGCCTCGAACGCCGGCTGCTTGTCCTCCTGCATGTCCTTCGCATAGGTCAGCGGCAGGCCCTTCATGACCACCGCCAGCTGGCTGAAGGCGCCCAGCAGCCGGCCGGCCTTGGCCCGCACCAGCTCCGCCGCATCGGGGTTCCTCTTCTGCGGCATGATCGAGGAGCCGGTGGTGAACGCATCGGAAAGCCGCACGAAGCCGAACTGCGGGGTCATCCAGATGACGATCTCCTCGGCCAGCCGGGAGAGATGGATGGCGCAGATCGTCCCCGCCCCCAGCGCCTCGAGCGCGAAGTCGCGGTCGGCGACGCTGTCCAGGGAGTTGGCCGTGGGCCGCGCGAAGCCGAGCGCCTCGGCGGTCTGGTGGCGATCGATCGGGAACGGCGAGCCGGCCAGCGCAGCCGCGCCCAGCGGGCTCTCGTTCATCCGCGCCCGCGCATCGGCGAAGCGGCCGCCGTCGCGGCCGAACATCTCCACGTAGGCCATCAGGTGATGGCCGAACGTCACCGGCTGGGCGGGCTGCAGGTGGGTGAAGCCCGGCATCAGGGTCGCGGCGTGCGCCTCGGCCTTGGCGAGCAGCGCGCGCTGCAATGCTTTCAACTGCTCGACCGTGCGGTCGCAGGCGTCGCGCACCCACATCCGGAAGTCGAGCGCCACCTGGTCGTTGCGCGAGCGCGCGGTGTGAAGTCGGCCGGCCGCCGGGCCGATCAGCTCGCCGAGGCGGGCTTCCACGTTCATGTGGATGTCCTCGAACTCTTCGCGGTAGGGGAAGGTCCCGGCGGCCACCTCGGCCTCGACCTGCCGGAGGCCCTCCTGGATCGCCGCCTCGTCCTGGCTTGAAATGACGCCCGCCTTGCGCAACATCGCCGCGTGCGCGCGGGATCCCGCCAGGTCCTGCATCGCCAGCCGGCGGTCGAAGCCGATGGAGACGTTGATCGCCTGCATCAGCTCGGCCGGCTTTTCGGAGAAGCGCCCGCCCCACATGGCCTGGCTTTGCGCGGGGCCCTTGCCGGTGGGGGGCGTCTTGGCGGCGTCGTCGGAGGAGTCGTCGGTCATATGAGCGATCATCCCGCAGCGAAGCCCAGGGGCGGCGCCCTGACCTGGGCCCTCTGGGGCGCCGCATTGATCGGCGTCGCGGCGGTTGTCTACATCATGGCGCAGGCTTCGACCAAGCCGGCCTCTGAAGCGCCCGCGCCCGCCGCGGCCCCTGCGGCCGCCGAGCACGACGTGGCCAGGAAGCTCGAGCATCCCGCCGACGGCCAGGCGCCGCCCGCCTACGCCTTCTATGACGCCGACGGGAAGAAGCTCACGCCCGCCGACTTCAAGGGCAAGGTGGTGGTGATGAACCTCTGGGCGACCTGGTGCGCGCCCTGCAAGATCGAGATGCCGACGCTGGCCAAGCTCGCCAAGACCTATCAGGGCAAGCCGGTGGCGGTGGTGGCTGTCTCCATCGACAAGCCGGAGGCGCTGGCCGAAGCCAAGGCGTTCATCGCCCAGAACGCGCCGCTCGCCTTCTACAACGATCCCGACGCCAAGCTCCCGTGGGCCATCAAGCCGGCCGCGGCCGGCATGCCCACGACCCTGATCCTCGGCAAGGACGGCCTGGAGCGCGGCCGCATCTCCGGCGAGGCCGACTGGTCAGGACCCGGCGCGAAGGCGGTGATCGACAAGGCCCTGGCGAACTGAGCCTCAGGCGAGCTCGCGCAGGCGACGCACGGCCTCGGGATGGCCGGTCAGGGTGCGGAGCAGCGCGACGAGGGCGGTGCGCGATTCCGGCGTGAGCTGCTCGAACGCGGCGAGCAGCTCGATCGCGCCGGGCGTGCGCATGCGGCTCAGGAGGTCGAGGTCGGCGGCGGTCTCGCGGTCGGGGGTGTCCAGCACGTCCATCAGGTCGACGACCCGGCACTTCAGGGCGCGCGCGATCTGCACCAGCCGCGAGAAGGAGATCCGGTTGGCGCCGTTCTCGTACTTCTGGATCTGCTGGAACGAGATCCCGCATTGTTCGGCGAGCGCTTCTTGCGAAAGCCCCAGCGTCCGCCGGCGGATCCTCACCGCCGCGCCCAGGGCGACATCCATCGGATCCGGCGCCTTGGAGGATCGCTCGACCACTTGTTCGCTCCCGTCCATCGAGCGTTCTTTTGGCGATCCGGAGACCGCCCGCGCCCTGATAAGGCCAGACTAAGGCCATTGTTTCCGATTTGAAAAGGGCATCGCATCCGCCGTCGCGCAACCCAAGGCTTCGCTTCCGAGTTGGCTTGGCATGGCCGGCGACGTGAACCCCTGGACGGTGACGCCGGACGTGACCTCGGAGCCGGTCACGCCGCCGCCGCAGCCGTCGCCGCGGGCGAGGGAGGGGCCATCACCGCCCAGCCGCGCAGCGCGCGGTCTGCGACCCGGCCGGCTGCTGGTCGGCCTTCTGGCGCTCGGGGCGTCGCTCGGATTCGGACTGTGGCTGCTGTCGCCCGACAAAGGCTTCGCGCCGGCCCCCCCGGCCTCGTCGCCCGCGCAGGTCGAAGACATCCCGCCGCCGGCGCCCAAGCCTGCCCCCCTGCGTTTCGCGGCGCCGGAACCCAATCCGCAGCAGGTGCGGCGCGCCTATGACGAGGTCCGCGCCGCATATTCCGGCGGCGGCCCCGAGGCCCTGGCGAAGGCGTCGGTCGACTGCGCGAAGGGGTTGCAGCAGGATCCGGGCCGGCTCGACGAATGCCTCGCCTTCGACGACTACGCCGCCGACATCCTGCCGCCCGACGGCTCCGAAGCCGCCGGCTGGTTCCGGGACGCGCCGGACCGGGACCTGGCGCTGGCCCGGGCCGCCCTGCCGGCCGATGTCGACGCTGCCGACCGGCTCGGCCAGGTGCGGGCGCTGACCACCGTCGTGCTGCCGCGACCCAAGCTCCACAAAGCCAAGTCCGAAGTCCGCAGGCACGCCGCGCCGCATCGCGTGGCGCAGAAGTCGAAGGCCGCGATCCGACCCAAGACGCACGGTCACCGCCTCCGCCGGCCGCCGAGGTCCGCGTCCGCCGCGTCCGCCTGGGAGCCGCCGGCGACCAAGCTGCACGATCCGCCTGACGCGACGGGCGACGACCTGCCGCTCCCGCCCGGCGACCTGGTCCCGCCGCACTGAGCCTGGCGGGGCGGTTAAGCTCTTGGTGACCGAAGCACCCGCGAATTCGGCCTCCCGACCCGACCGATTCTCACCAGGACCCCAAACGGCCCTCAAGACCATGCGCGCCAGAGCCTTTCAGCCCCGGTTCGACCACGGCGCCGCCCTGCGCGTGCCGCCGCCGGGCGACGCCGAGAACTGGCGGATGCTGTGGATGTGGCTGGGCGCGGAAGCGCACGCGGTCGCCGAGGCGCACGCCGTGCAGGTCCGCACGCCGGATGGCCCGGTGGTGGCCCACTGCGGCGACTGGATCGTGCTCTCGGTGACCGGCGATTTCCACGTCGCCCATGCGGTCAGGGCCTGCGACGCCTAACGAATGAGTGAACGCCGTTCACCGGCCTTGTAACAATAGGTCGGCGGGTCCAGCCTCGCTCCAGAGAGTGGGATTCGGGAGGGAACCCATGCGTTATCTGATGATGGCCGCCGGCGTCGCCGCCGCCGCCACGCTGCTTGCCGCCTGCCAGCAATCGTCCAGCGAGGCCCAGGAGGTCGCGCCGAAGCCAAGAGACCTTGGCCGGTCGCAGGTTTTCTATCAGGGGCAGGGCCTGATCGTGAAAATCGACTCCGCCACCATCGTGCCGGCGAAGACGGCCGGGGTGCTGGCGCTAAAAGTGTCCGGCACGGCGGCCGGTCCCGGCTACACGGACCCGGAGTTCGTGCCGAGGATCTACCCCGCCGCGCCGCCGGACGGCGTCTATGAGATCGACGTCGTCGCGACCAAGCCGGCCGGCGCAGCCGCCAAGCCCACCGCGATCGAGGTGAAGACCGACTGGCAGCCGAAGCGGCCCATGAAGGCGGTGCGGTTCATGTCGGCGACGAACCAGGTCGAAGTCCCTATGCCGGCCAAGTAGCGGCGCGCGTCGGCGCTGTCCTCCGGTCCATCTCCGCGTCGAAAGTGGCGCGATTGATCGCGCGTCAATAGATAGGGGCTAGGGAGCGCCGCCATGCGGGCTCTGGTCGAGGGCACGGATGGCTGACGCGGGCGCGTTCTATTCGATCCACCGGCACGGTTTCGTCCGGGCGGCGGTCTGCGCGCCGCGGGTGTCCACCGCCGAGCCGGCGGCGAACGTCGCCGACACCTTGGCGCTGGTGCGCGAGGGCCACGCCGAGGGCTGCGACCTGATGCTGTTCCCGGAGCTCGGCGTCTCCTCCTACGCGGAGGACGACCTGCACATGCAGGATGCGCTCCTCGAACGCGTGGAGGCGGGCCTGGCGGAGATCGCGCGGGCCACGCGGCGGCTGAGCCCGGTGCTGGTCGTGGGCGCCCCGGTGCGGCGGAACGGGCGGCTCTACAACTGCGCGGTCGCGATCGCCAAGGGCCGCATCCTGGGCGTCGTCCCGAAGAGCTTCCTGCCCAATTACCGCGAGTATTACGAGAAGCGCTGGTTCGCCTCCGGCGTCGGCCTGACGGGGCTCGAGATCGAGCTCGCCGGCCAGACGGCGCCGTTCGGCGTCGACCTGCTGTTCGAGGCCGCTGATCTCGCGGACTTCGTCTTCCACCTGGAGATCTGCGAGGATTTCTGGTCGGCGACGCCGCCCTCGAGCCTCGGCGCCTTGGCCGGCGGGCTCATCCTCTGCAACCTGTCGGCGTCCAACATCCTCATCGGCAAGGCCGACGAGCGGGCCATGCTCTGCGCTTCGCAATCCGTTCGTTGCCAGGCGGCCTATCTCTACGCCGCCGCCGGCCCCGGCGAGAGCACAACCGATGTCGCCTGGGACGGCCAGGGCTCGATCCACGAGCTGGGCGTGCTGCTGGCCGAGACCGAGCGCTTTGCGAGCAGGCCGCAGATCGCCATCGCCGACATCGACGTGGAGCGGCTGCGGCTGGAGCGCCTGCGCACGCCGACCTTCAACGACGCCGCCGCCGCCGCCGGCCACCCGGAGATGCGCTTCCGCAGCATCCGCTTCGAGCACCAGCCGCATACCAGCGACGTGGGGCTGATCCGCCCCGTCGACCGCTTCCCCTTCGTGCCGGACGATCCCGCCCGCCTGGACCAGGACTGTTATGAGGCTTTCAACATCCAGGTCCAGGGGCTGGTCCGCCGCCTGAAGGCCACCAAGAGCCAGTCGATCGTCATCGGCGTCTCGGGGGGGCTGGATTCCACCCATGCCCTGGTGGTCGCCGCCAAGGCTTGCGACGCGCTTGGGCTTCCCCGCTCGGCCATCCTTGCCTTCACCCTTCCGGGCTTCGCCACCAGCGAGACGACCAAGACGAACGCCTGGTCGCTGATGAAGGCCGTCGGCGCGACGGGCGAGGAGATCGACATCCGCCCGGCCGCCCAGCAGCTGCTGAAGGACATGGGCCACCCCTTCGCGAAGGGAAAGCCGGTCTACGACGTGACCTTCGAGAACGTGCAGGCCGGCCTGCGCACCGACTACCTGTTCCGCCTCGCCAACCAGCGGAAGGGCATCGTGCTCGGCACCGGCGATCTTTCCGAGCTGGCGCTCGGCTGGTGCACCTACGGCGTCGGCGACCAGATGAGCCACAACAACGACAACGCCTCGGTCGCGAAGACCTCGATCCAGCACCTGATCCGCTGGGCCGCGAAGACCCACCAGTTCGACGATGCGACCTCGAAGACCCTGCTTTCGGTGCTCGACACCGAGATCTCCCCGGAGCTGGTGCCGGCCGACGCTTCGGGCGCGATTCAATCCACACAGGCGATCGTCGGGCCCTACGAGCTGCAGGACTTCAACCTCTACTACGTCACCCGCTTCGGCCTGCGGCCTTCGAAGGTGGCGTTCCTCGCCTGGCACGCCTGGCGCGACAAGGCCCTGGGCGCCTGGCCGCCCAACTTCCCGGACGAGGCGCGGCACGACTACGACCTCGCCACGATCAAGAAATGGCTCCGGGTCTTCCTGGTCCGCTTCTTCGAGCTCAGCCAATTCAAGCGCTCGGCGCTGCCGAACGGGCCGAAGGTGATCTCCGGCGGCAGCCTCTCTCCCCGCGGAGACTGGCGCGCCCCCTCCGACGCCACGGCGCGGACCTGGGTGGACGAGCTCGATGCCAACGTGCCCGGCTAACGGAACTGTACAGCGTCACCTGGGTTGCGTTGCACCGAGGCCGAGCTCGGCCTTGGCGCAGGAGCGGCGCATGAGCCTAGGCTGGAAGACGCCCGCGCCGCCGGCCGCCGCCCTGGCGCTGGCGCTGGCCGCCTGCACGGGCGGGGCTCGCCTGCCGCCGCCTCCGCCGCAGACCTTCTCCGCCGCCGAGATCGAGAAGGGGGCCGAACTCGCAAAGCTGGCCGATTGCCAGGGCTGCCACACCGCCGACGGGGGCCAGGCCTTCGCGGGCGGCCGCCCGCTCAAGAGCCCCTTCGGGACGATCTACACCCGCAACATCACGCCGGATCCGAGCACCGGCCTTGGCCGCTACAGCCGCGAGGCCTTCGTCCGCGCGCTCCGCCGCGGCGTCCGATTTGACGGCGCCGAGCTCTATCCGGCGATGCCTTACGATCACTTCGCCTACGCGGACGATGCGGACCTGGGCGCGCTCTACGCCTACCTCATGACCCGCCGGCCCAAGGATCGGCCGCCGACTCCCAACGAGCTGATCCCGCCGGCCAACATCCGCGGCGCCGTGGCGATCTGGAAGGCGCTGTTCTTCCACCCGGGTCGCTTCCAGCCGACGCCGGGACAGAGCGCGGAGTTCAATCGCGGGGCCTACCTCGTCCAGAGCCTCGGCCACTGCGGGGCCTGCCACACACCGCACAACATCCTCGACGCGGAAGAGACGAAGAAGCCGCTGCAAGGCGGTGTCCAGGAGGGCTGGTACGCTCCGCCCCTGAACGCGCTCTCGCCAGCCTCCGTCCCGTGGACGCCGGAGCGCGTCTACCGCTTCCTGCGCACCGGCTTCGATCGCGACCACAGCGCCGCCGCGGGACCGATGGGGAGCGTGGTGCGCGAGCTCGCCCGCGCGCCGGAACCCGACGTCCGCGCGCTTTCGGTCTATCTCGCGACGCTCATGCAGCCCGCCTCCGCCGCCAAGGGCCGGGCCGCCCCTGCCGACCATGCCGCGCAGGCCGCCGCAGCGCAGCCGGCCGGCGCGGCGCTCTATGCGGGAGCCTGCGCCGCCTGCCATGACGCGGGCGCGGCCATGATGCGCGAGGGCCGACCGCCGCTGCAGTTCGCCACCCCGCCCCAGGAGGACAGGCCGACGGACGTGATCCAGGTGATCCTGCAGGGGGTGCAGCCGGCGACCGGCCCGCGCGGCCCCTACATGCCGGCCTTCGCCGGGACACTCTCCGATGGGCAGGTCGCCGCGATCGCCGCCTACGTCCGGGCGCGCTACAGCGACAGGCCGCCCTGGAAGGACCTGACGTCGGCCGTCGCCAAGGGCCGCAGGCAAGGGGGTCAGGGATGAGTTTCGTGCTCACGATCAACGGCCGCGACCACCCGGTGGACGCCTCCCCCGAGACGCCGCTGCTCTACGTCCTGCGCGACGACCTCCGGCTCAACGGCGCGAAATTCGGCTGCGGCCTGGGCCAATGCGGCGCCTGCACGGTGCAGGTGGACGGCAAGGCGGCCTACGCCTGCCTGCTGCCGGTCGCGGCCGCCGCGGGCCGGCGCATCCGCACCGTCGAGGGGCTCGGGACGGCCGAGGCGCCGAGCCCGCTCCAGAAGGCCTTCATGGTCGAGCAGGCCGCGCAGTGCGGCTACTGCATCGCCGGCATGATCATGCGCGCCCAGGCGCTGCTCGACGCCACGCCGCGCCCGACCGAGGCCGAGATCCGCGCCCACATGCAGCCGAACCTCTGCCGGTGCGGCACGCACATGCGCATCCTTCGCGCGATCCGCCGCGCGGCCGGCCTGCCGGTCGAGGCGGCCTCCGCATGAGCGTGGGAGCGCCGTCCCGCCGCGACGCGCTGGCCGGCGGCGCGCTGGTGGTCGCCTTCTCGATGACGGGCCATGCGCGCGCGCAGGAAGCGCGCGGCCCGCAGAAGACGGTCCCCCCCGCCCTGCCCGGCAGCCTGAAGACCACGCCCTGGCTCGACGCCTGGATCCGCGTCGACGTCACGGGCCAGATCACCGTCTTCACCGGCAAGGCCGAGCTCGGACAGGGGATCAAGACCGCGCTCATCCAGATCGCGGCCGAGGAGTTGGACGTGCCGCCGCAGAGCTTGCGGCTGATCACTGCCGACACCGGCCAGACCCCGAACGAGGGGTTCACCGCCGGCAGCCACTCGATGCAGGATTCGGGCACGGCGATCCTCAACGCCGCCGCCAATGTGCGGATGATCCTGGGCCAGGCGGCCGCCCGGCGGCTCGGCGTCGCGGCGGATTTGCTCGCCACCACGGGCGAGGGCCGCTTCAAGGCGCCGGACGGCCGTCTGGCGGGCTATGGCGAACTCGCGGCCGGCCTTTCGCTGCATGTCGAGGCGCAGCCCAATGCGCCGCTCCGCTCGCGCCAGGGTGGGAAGCTCATGGGCCAGGACTATCCGCGCGTGGACATCCCGGCGAAGGTGACGGGCGGCCAGGCCTATGTCCAAGACCTGCGGCTGCCCGGCATGCTGCACGCCCGGGTCGTGCGGGGTCCGAGCTTCGGGACCGAGCTGACGGGTCCGGACTTCGCCGCGGCGCAGGCGATGCCGGGCGTCGTGGCCGTCGCCCGCAACGGCCGCTTCGCCGCGGTGATCGCCGAGCGCGAATGGACCGCCGTGCAGGCGCTCCAGCGGCTGCAGCAGGCCGCCTGGCGGCGCACGGCTCCGCCGCTGCCGGAAGGCCGTCCCGAGGCTGGGCTCTCGGGCGCCTCCCAGGACCAGGTGATCTTCGACAAGCCCGGCGGAGCGGGCGGCGCGAAGACCGTGAAAGCCCGCTACAGCCGGCCCTGGCTGATGCACGCCGCAGTCGGCCCCTCCTGCGCGGTGGCCCTGCTCCGGAACGGGCAGATGACCGTCTGGACCCACAGCCAGGGCGTCTATCCGCTGCGCGGCGCGCTCGCCCAACTGCTGCGGATGCCGCCCGACAAGGTGCGCTGCATCCACGTCGAGGGCTCCGGCTGCTACGGTCACAACGGCGCCGACGACGTCGCCGCCGACGCGGCCTTGGCGGCGCTGGCCGTCCCCGGCCGGCCTGTGCGGATGCAGTGGATGCGCGAGCAGGAGCACGGCTGGGAGCCCCTGGGCTGCGTGCAGGTGGGCGAGGCGGAAGCGAGCCTCGACGCCTCGGGCCGCATCGCCCACTTCCGCTATGAGGTCTGGAGCCACAGCCACAACGGACGGCCGATGACGGCCGGGGGCCTCGTGGCCGGCGCCGAGGTCGATCCGCCCTTCCCGCCGCAGGTTCCGCGACCGATCCCGATGCCGGAAGGCGGCGGCGACCGCAACGCCATCCCGATCTACGCGGTCCCGGCGGGGCGGGTGGTTTCGCACTTCGTCCGGGACGCGCCGCTGCGCGCCTCGGCGCTTCGCTCGCTCGGCGCGCACCTCAACATCTTCGCGATCGAATGTTTCATGGACGAGCTCGCCAAGGCCGCGGGCGCCGATCCGGTGGCCTTCCGGCTGGCGCATCTGGACGACCCGCGCGCCCGCGATGTCGTCAGCCGCTGCGCCGAGGCGTTCGGCTGGGCGGCGCGCCGGCCCTCGGATGGCCGCCGCGGCGCAGGCTTCGCGTTCGCCCGCTACAAGAATCTCGCCAGCTACTGCGCCGTGGCCTTGGAGGTCGAGGTCGAGCACGAGACCGGTGCGGTCAAGGTGGGGCGTGTGACGGCCGCGGTCGACGCCGGCGAGGCGGTGAATCCAAACGGGCTGCAGAACCAGATCGAGGGCGGGATCGTCCAGGCGCTCTCCTGGGCCGGGCTCGAGGCCGTGGGGTTCGACGCGGCGCACCGCACCAGCTTCGACTGGAGCGCCTATCCGATCGCCCGCTTCAAGGATGTCCCCCGGTCCGTGGCCGTGCAGGTGATTGATCGCCCCGGCTTGCCGTTCCTGGGCGCGGGCGAGGCGAGCCAGGGCCCCGCCTCCGCCGCGCTCGCCAACGCCGTCGCCGACGCCTGCGGCGCACGCATCCGCGACCTGCCGCTGTCGCCCGAGCGCGTGAAGGGGGCGATCGGCGTCTAGCGCCGCTCGCGCGGCGCGTCCTACTGTGCCGCTCGAAGGGGAGGGTCGCTCATGGCGGAAGACCGGCTGTTCGACGAATCCTGGAGGACGGTGCGGGTCACGCGTAACGGCCCAGTCGTCGAGGTGGCGCTGCACCGGCCCGACGCGCGCAATGCGCTCGATTCGACCCTCATGGACGAGCTCACCGAGATCGCGCGGCTGCTGCGCCTGCGGCCCGACGTCCTGGCGGTGACCCTGACGGGCGCCGACAGCTACTTCTCCGCCGGCGCCGACCTCAGGAGCTCCGGCGAGCGCACGGCCCAACCCACCCTGATGGAGGCCCGCCGCGCGGTCATGCGCGGGCCCGATCTCTGCCAGGCGTGGGAGGCGATCGAGTTGGTCACCATCGCCGCCATCGAGGGCTACTGCCTTGGCGGCGCCTGCGCCCTGGTGGCGGCCTGCGACTTCCGGATCATGGGCCGATCGGCTTATGTGCGCCTGCCCGAGATCCCGCTCGGCATCAACATGAGCTGGCGCACCCTGCCCCGGCTGGTCTCCCTGATCGGGCCGGCGCGCGCCAAGCGGTTCGTGATGTTCGGCGAGCCGGCCGACGCGGCGGCCTGCGAGGCCTGGGGGATGTGCGACGAGGTCGTGGATGACGGGCGCGCGCTCGCCGCCGCGCGCGGCTGGGCGGCGAAGATCGTGAAGCTGCCGCCGCTGCCGGTCCGGATGACCAAGGAGGCGATCACCGCCATCGCGGCGGCCAACCACCACGCCTCGATCTACATGGACCGCGACCAGTTCCTGCTCGCCACGCGCAGCCACGACTATCGGGAGGGCGTCACCGCCTTTTTCGAAAAGCGCGAACCTGAGTTCAGGGGCGACTGAGCCCGGTGGCGCTCTGGTGGAAGCTGATGGACCTGCGGCTCGGGATCGTGCCGGTCCCCGTCGCGGTGATCATCGCCGCCCTGGCGGCGGCCTTCGTGAGCCTGGGCCACGTTCCCGCCGATCTGCCGATGGGGATCGCCGTCCTGGCGCTGGGCGGCTTCGCTTGCGCCGAGATCGGCGAGCGCATCCCGGGCCTGCGCACGCTGGGATTCGCCGCCATCTTCGCGACCTTCCTGCCGTCGTGGCTGGTCTATGCCGGGCTCCTGCCGAAGCCGCTGACCGACGCCGTCGCGAAGTTCACCGACCAGTCTAACATCCTCTACCTGTTCATCGCCTCGATCATCGTGGGCTCGATCCTCGGGCTCGACCGGCGTCTGCTGATCCAGGGCTTCCTGAAGATCATCGTGCCGCTGGCCGCGGGTTCGTTGGCCGCTCTGGCGGTGGGCTGCGCGGTCGGCGTGGCGCTCGGCCTCGGCTTCGGCCACACCCTGTTCAAGATCGTGGTCCCGATCATGGCCGGCGGCGTGGGCGAAGGGGCGATCCCGCTCTCGGTGGGCTACGCGCAGCTCAGCCACATGCCGCAGGGCGGCTATTTCGCCGAGGTGCTGCCTTCGGTGATGTTCGGCAGCCTCACCGCCATCGTGCTCGCGGGCGGGCTCAACTTCCTGGGCAAGCGGGCGCCGCAGCTGACCGGCGAGGGCCGCCTGCAGCCCGGGGAGCACGACGTCCCGCTCGCCGGGCCGGCCGCGGAGGGCCAGACCCCCGACCTGCGCACGATCGGGGCGGCGGTCGTCATGGTCGTGACGCTCTACCTCCTGGGGGCGCTCACCCAGCGGCTCTGGGACTGGCCGGGGCCGATCGTGATGCTGGGGCTTGCGGTCGCCATCAAGCTCGGTCGCATCGCCTCGCCCGCGCTCGAGGCCGGCGCCTACGCCAACTACCGGTTCTTCCGCGCCAACGTGACCTATCCGCTGCTGTTCGCCATCGGCGCGGCCAAGACCCCCTGGGACAAGCTCCTCGCCGCATTCACGCTTCCGACGCTCGCCACCATCGTCGCTACCGTCGCCGCCCTGATGGGGACCGGCTTCGCGGTCGCCCGGCTGGTCGGGCTCTATCCGATCGAGGCGGCCATCGTGAACGCCTGCCACTCCGGCCAGGGCGGCACCGGCGACGTGGCGATCCTCACCGCGGCGAACCGCATGCAGTTGATGCCCTTCGCGCAGATCGCCACGCGCATCGCCGGCGCGATCACGGTCACGCTCGCGCTCATCGCCTTCGCCCGATTTGGCCGATGAGCCGAAATTTCCACTTGAAACAAAGTGTCGTGCGCTGAAAGGCATTGGCCTCAGTTCAGCCGAGCTCATCTGCGACCGGCGGGGAACGCTCTGCGGTCGGCTACGGTTTAGCTTCGGGCCGACGAGACTATGGCAAGCTCGGTGGAGGCGACATGGACGTCACGGCTGGTGAACCGGGCCGCCGACGCTACCGACTGATCTCCTCCCCCCGTCCCTGGATCGCCCTGCTCGTCCTGCTCCTGGTCGCCGGCGCGATCTGGGGCGGCTGGGCGCTGGTGCACAACGCGGGGGGCGGCTCGGGACCGGGCGGCTTCGGCCGCCGCGGCGGGCGTCCGCCGACGACCGTGGGGATCGCTCAGGCCGGCGTGGCCGACGTGCCTGTGACGCTGGACGCGCTCGGGACCGTGACGCCGACCGCGACGATCACCGTCCGGCCGCAGGTGTCGGGCACGATCACCCGGATCATGTTCCGCGAGGGCCAGATGGTGCGCCGCGGCGAGGCGCTGGTGGAGATCGATCCGCGGCCGCTGCGGATGGCGCTGATGCAGGCCCAAGGCCAGCTCACCCGCGACGAGGCGCAGCTCGCCAACGCGCGATTGATGCTCACTCGCTTCCGCACCCTGCTCGCCGAGGATTCCATCGCCCGCCAGGACGTGGACACCCAGGCCGCCACTGTGAAGCAGCTCGAGGGCGTCGTCACCACCGACCGGGCGGCCGTCGGCACGGCCCGGTTGAACCTCGGCTACAGCCGCGTCGTGGCGCCGGTGAGCGGCCGCGTCGGCCTGCGCGCGGTCGACGTGGGCAACTTCATTTCCGCGGGCGACGCCAACGGCCTGGTGGTGCTGACCGAGGTCGCGCCGATCGACGTCGAGTTCACGGTGCCGCAGGACGAGGCGCCCTCGATCATGCAGCGCGCCGCCCGCGCCGCCCTGCCGGTCGTGGCGCTGGATCGCACCCGCACGACCGAGCTCGCCCACGGCGTGTTCTCGACGCTCGATAACCAGGTCGATCCGACCACCGGCACGGTCCGGGCCAAGGCTCGCTTCGCCAACACCGACGGCGCGCTGTTCCCAAATCAGTTCGTCAATGTCCGCGTGCAGCTCGACACGCTGAACAACGCGGTGGTCGTCCCGGTGACGGCGGTCAGGACCGGCCCCAACGGCGACTTCGTCTGGATCGTGCAGCCGGACCAGACGGTAACGATGCGTCCGGTGAAGCGCGGTCAGACCACGGCCACCCAGGTGGTCATCCTGTCCGGGCTCAGCCATTGCGAGCGGGTTGTGACGGAGGGCGGCGACCGGCTGACCGAAGGCGGACGCATCCTGCTGCCCGGCCAGATCCCGCGGGGCGGCTTCGGGCGCGGCGGACGTGGCGGTCGCGGCCGCTCCGGCCGGGGCGGCGGCCCGGGCGCTGCGGCCGGCGGCCAAGGCGGCGCTGGCGGCTATG
>NZ_JAICYI010000055.1 GCF_025934275.1 Phenylobacterium sp. | reverse complement strand
GCTGTTGAAAAAGGACTGTTGAAGCCGTGACTCCGGCCTGATTCACTCCTGCTGAGGCGGGGGGACGCGGCGATGATGGGAGAGCGGCAGGTGGATCAGGCCAAGCTGTTCTACGAGTTCTCGCTGGAGCGCCACGTCCCTCAGGACCACCTGCTTCGCGCCGTCGACCGTTTCGTGGACCTAGAGGGCGTGCGGGCGCACCTGGCCCCGTTCTACAGCCCGATCGGCCGGCCCTCGATCGATCCCGAGCTGATGATCCGGATGTTGTTGGTGGGCTACTGCCTGGGCATCCGTTCGGAGCGTCGGCTCTGCGAGGAGGTGCATCTCAACCTGGCCTACCGCTGGTTCTGCCGCCTGGGCCTGGACGGCGATGTGCCGGACCACTCGACCTTCTCCAAGAACCGGCACGGTCGCTTCCGCGACAGCGATCTGCTGCGCGAGCTCTTCGAGAGGGTAGTGCGCCGTTGCATGGCCGAGGGTCTGGTGGGTGGCGAGGGCTTCGCCGTCGACGCCAGCATCATCCGCGCCGACGCCAGCCGGCACAGGACGGCCGTGGAAGGCTCCGCAGGGCTTCCGCGCGAGGCCGCGAGCCGGGCCGTGCAGGAATACCTGGCGGTGCTGGATGAGGAGGCCTTCGGCGCGGCCACGCCGGTGACGCCGAAGTATCTGTCGCTGTCGGATCCCGCCTCGCGCTGGACGGCGGCGCAGGCGGGACCTGCGAGCTTCGCCTACTGCACAAACTACCTGATCGACCTTGAGCACGCGGTGATCGTGGACGTCGAGCCCTCCACGGCGGTGCGCCAGGGCGAACTTGCGGCCTGTCGCACCATGATCGAGCGTACCGACGAGCGCCTCGGGCTGCATCCGGAGCGCCTGACCGCCGACACCGCCTACGGCTCGGCCGAGATGCTGGAATGGCTGGTCCACCACCAGGAGATCGCGCCGCACATCCGCGTCTTCGACAAGTCCAAGCGCGAGGACGGGACCTTCTCCAGAGAGGACTTTACCTATGACCCCGCCGACGACCTCTACCGCTGCCCCGGCGGCCATGAGCTGAAGCGCTATCGCCGGGCCTTCTCGTCTCCACGGACGGGGCCGCCGGCCGACGACACGCACCGCTATCGGGCCAGCAAGGCCGACTGCGACGCCTGCGCCCTGAAGAGCCAGTGCTGCCCCAAGGCGCCGGCGCGCAAGGTGACCCGCTCGATCCACGAAGCCGCACGCGATGTGGCCCGCGAGATCGCCAAGACCGACGCCTACTGGACCTCGATGCGCCAGCGGAAGAAGGTCGAGATGCTCTTCGCCCACCTGAAGCGCATCCTGAAGCTCGACCGGCTGCGACTACGCGGTCCCTGCGGCGCCCGAGACGAGTTTCTCCTCGCCGCCACCGCCCAGAACCTCCGTAAACTCGCCAAGCTGATCCCAGTCCCAGAGCTCCCGGCGCCCGCCTGAGCGGCGACGGCCACCGCGAGCCTCATCCGGCCGCGCTGACAACGCCGCTCAAAGCCGCCTTCTTCAACACAATCCAGCCATTCCGGACGTTCGGCCAGTCCGCGTGAGCGGCCCAAACGCTACACGATCCGGGAGCCTTCCTTGCCCCAATAGGCGTCGCGGATCAGGCGCTTGTAGAGCTTGCCGGTGGGATGCCTGGGCAGCTCCTTCATGAAGTCGATGACCCTGGGCGTCTTCACGTGGCTGAGGTTCTTGCGGGTGAAGGCGGAAAGCTCCGCCCGCAGCGCCTCGTGGTCGCCCTCCCACTCGATCGGCTGGATCACCGCGACCACCTTCTCGCCCATCTCCTCGTCGGGGGCGCCCACCACCGCCGCGTCGGCGACCTTCGGATGGGTGATCAGCAGGTTCTCGATCTCCTGCGGATAGATGTTCACCCCGCCGGAGATGATCATGAAGCTCTTGCGGTCGGTGAGGTAGAGGTAGCCCTCCTCGTCGAGCCAGCCCACGTCGCCCAGCGTCGTCCAGCCGTGCTTGTTGCGGGCCTCGGCCGTCTTCTTGGGATCGCCGTGGTACTCGAACTGGCCGCCGCCTTCGAAGAACACCAGCCCCTCGGTGCGCGGCGGCAGCTCCTCGCCGTCGTCGTCGCAGATACGCACCTTGGCGGTCATGCCACGCCCGACCGAGCCTTTGTGCGCCAGCCATTCCTCCGAGTTGATGTGGCAGAAGCCGTTGCCCTCGGTGCCGGCGTAGTACTCGTTCACGATCGGCCCCCACCAGGCGATCATCTGCTCCTTCACCGGGACAGGGCAGGGCGCGGCGGCGTGGAACACCGCCTTCAGGGAGCTCATGTCGTACCTGGCGCGGACCTCCGGCGGCAGCTTCAGCATCCGGACGAAGTGCGTCGGCACCCACTGCGCCGTGGTCACCTTGTAGTCCTGGATGAAGCGCAGCGCGTCCTCGGCGTCGAAGCGCTCCATCATCACCACCGTGCCCCCCATCGATTGCACCGCCATCGACCAGCCGAGGGGGGCGGCGTGATAGAGCGGCGCGGGCGACAGGTAGACCGACTCCGGCGTCCAGCCGTAGAGCGCCTGACCCATCATGGCGAGCGGACTGGGCGTGCCGATCGGCGCCTCGCCGACGCCGGCGCGCTTGACGCCCTTGGGCCGCCCGGTGGTGCCGGAGGAATAGAGCATCGCCATGCCCGCCCGCTCGTCGGCGATGGGCGTCGCCGGCAGGGCGGCGCGCGCCGCCTCGAAGCCCTCGTAGGGCGCCTCGGCCGCGCCGACCATGAACAGCTTCACGCCCGCGATCAGCGGCGCGACCGCGCCCGCCACGTCGGCCAGCGCCTCTGAGGTGACGAAGACCTTCGCCTCGCAATCCTTGACGATGTACTCGACCTCGCCGGCCGTGAGCTTCGAGGAGAGGCAGGTGAAGCGCAGGCCCGAACGCTGCGCCGCCCAGAGCACCTCGTAGTAGCGCGCATTGTTCTCCATGAAGATGGCGATCGCATCGCCCGGCTTGAGGCCCAGGCTGCGGAACAGGTGGGCCCCCTGGTTCGAGCGCGCGTCGAGCTCGCCATAGGTCACCGTCTCGCCCGAGTAGGCCATGATGTAGGCGGGCTTGTCGGGGTTCGTCCGGGCGTGGACCGACGGATGCATCTTCGTCTCCCGCGGCGGCCGGCGCCTGCCGCTAAGTTATCTTTGTTCAGGCGCCATTGCGGGCCTTGACCTACGGTCCGTCAAGCGGACGGCTATGCGCCCCGCCGGAAGGGGATGACGCCATGGGCCAGCCGACGTTCGAGACGCTTCAATATGCGGTGGAGGCGGGGATTGCGACCCTCACCCTGAACCGCCCCGAGAAGCTCAACGCCTTCAATACTCAGATGATGCGCGACATGATCGCGGCCTTCGACGTCACCGACGCCGACGACGAGGTCCGCTGCGTGATCGTCACCGGCGCGGGCCGCGCCTTCTGCGCCGGCGCCGACCTCTCGTCCGGCGCCGAGACCTTCGACTACGAGCGGCGGCCGCAGGACCGCGAAGCGCGGACGCGGGACGGCGTGCAGCGGGACGGCGGCGGGCTGCTCACCCTTCGCATCTTCGACTCCCTCAAGCCGGTTATCGCCGCCTGCAACGGCGCGGCGGTCGGCGTCGGGGTGACCATGCAGCTCGCGATGGACATCCGGCTGGCGTCGAACGAGGCGCGCTACGGCTTCGTGTTCGCCCGGCGGGGCCTGAACCCGGAGGCCGCCTCGTCCTGGTTCCTGCCCCACCTGGTCGGCGTCCAGACGGCGCTCGAGTGGTGCTACACCGGCCGCATCTTCCCCGCCCAGGAGGCGCACGAGCGCGGCCTGGTCCGCTCGCTGCATGCGCCGGACGAGCTCCTGCCCGCCGCCCGCGCGATCGCCCGAGAGATCGCCGACAACGCCTCGCCGGTTTCGGTGGCGCTGACCCGCCAGCTGATCTGGCGCATGGCCGGCGCCGCGCACCCGATGGAAGCGCACCGGGCCGACAGCCGCGGCATCCAGGCCCGCGGCGGCTCCCCCGACTCGCGCGAAGGCGTCATGTCGTTCCTCGAGAAGCGGCCGCCCGCTTTTCCCGGCAAGGTGTCGCGGGACCTTCCGGATATCTGGCCGCACTGGAAGGCGCCGACGTTCAGCTAGGTTGAGGTCGCGCCGAACCGCAGGTTCGACGCGCCGCTCGGCTAGGCAGCGGCAATTTCCCTCAGGTAGAGCCGCAACGGCTTACTCGCAAGGCGCCCTGCGTTCCATATGCGACAGCGCGGTTCGATTACTTAATTTGATCGAATGAAGCTCATTTTCCTCCGAATTGGTGCTTGTCCGGGGGGTAGCTTCCCGATATTGACCGGGGCCTGAGGTTCTGAATCACTTTTTGCGCACGGTTAACGGGCGCGGTACCTACGGAATGACAAGAATGGACGAGAAGACGGAAGTCATCGAGATGACGGCGGACATTGTGTCCGCCTATGTTGGGAATAACAGCGTCACGGCGGGTGATCTGCCTGGACTCATCCAGAGCGTGCACCGCGCCCTGGCCGGCATCTCGTCCGGGACCGAAACCGCCGAGGCGGCGCCGAAGGAGCCGGCGGTGCCGGTCCGCCGCTCGATCACCCCGGACTATCTGGTCTGCCTTGAGGACGGCCGCAAGTTCAAGTCGCTGAAGAGGCACCTGCGCACCAAGTACAACATGAGCCCGGAGGAGTACCGGGCGAAGTGGAGCCTGCCGAAGGACTATCCGATGGTGGCGCCCAACTACGCCAAGGCGCGCTCCGATCTCGCCAAGCAGATGGGCCTCGGCCAGGGCGGCCGCCAAGCCGCCCGCAAGAAGCGCGGCTAGCTCCTCTCCATCACCGACAGACGCCCGCCTTCGCCGGCGGGCGTTTCGCATTGCGGCGCCGCGACCACAGTCGCCGGCGTTAACCCATTTTTGCTTGCCGCCGATTCCCGCATCGAGCGATAAGTGATTCGCTGCGAATCCAAGCAGTTGCGGGGGACTCTGGAGATGGCGGCGCAGATCGGCGCCCCGGCGGCCGCGGCGCGGGCCCATGAGGAGCTGTTCCTCTACTGGGCATCGCTGCGCCGGGGCCTGAAGCTGCCAAGCCGGCGGGACCTCGATCCTGCGGCCATGAAGCGCTTCCTGCCGACCGTCAGCCTGATCGATGTGCTCGCCCAAGCCCGCGAGTACCGCATGCGCCTGGCCGGCACCGCGCTCTGGGATGTCTATGGCGGCGAGATCACCGGCCGCAGGCTGGGAGAGATCTACAACACCGCCGCGGCGGACTATTGGCGCGCCGAGCTCGGCCGGGTGGTCGCCGAGGGGAGGCCGGCCGCCGGCGTGCACAACCTCGCCTGGCGCGGCGCCTCGCACCTGTCGCTGCTCTGGATGCGGCTGCCGCTCGCCTCCGATGGCGAGGCGGTGGACATGATCCTGGGCTACGACGCGGTGATCGGCATGGGGCAGGTGATCACCGGCGTGAGGGCGGCCTAGCTCTTAGGCCAGCGCGGCGGCCTCGGCGTCGTGGCGGATGCGCGCCACCATGGAGGCCAGGCCATTGGACCGTTGCGCGGAGAGCGCGCCCGAGAGGCCCAGCCGATCGAGCCCCGCCCTGGCGTCGAACGCCAGGATCTCCTTCGGTCGCCGGCCCGAGAACAGCCGCAACAGGATGGCGATCAGGCCGCGCACGATGTGGGCGTCGGAATCCCCGCGGAATCGAAGACCGCCGTCGCTCTGCGGTTCGGTCACCAGCCAAACCTGGCTCGCGCAGCCCCGCACCTTGTTGGCGTCGCTGCGCTCGGCGTCGGTGAGCGGCGCGAGCTCGCGCCCCAGGTCGATCACATAGCGGTAGCGCTGCTCCCAGTCGCCCAGCAGGTCGAACTCTTCGGCGAGCGTGTCCAGTTCCTGATCGATCGCGGGCATGGCTCGCGGCACTTAGGGCGGCGCCCGCGCCGGCGCAACCGCGCTCAGGCGGCGCGCAGCTTCACGCGGGCGCGCAAGCCGCGGCCCTTGACCGAGGCCACGCTCAGCCGGCCGCCCATCGCCTCGCAGGTGAGCGCGCAGATCGGCAGGCCGAGGCCTGCGCCGGCGCCGGCGCGGCTCGGCGCGGTCTTCGCCGGCGCGAAGGGTTGGAAGGTCCGCGGCATCTCCCCGCCGCATTCGCTCTCGACGACGAGGTCCACGGCCGCCCCGCGGCGGGCGGCCCGGATGCGCACGGTCGAGGCCGTCGGCGAGAAGACGACGGCATGGCGGATCATGCCGGAGAGCACGTTGCGCAGGCCGCGGGGGTCGGCCACCACGTCGGGGAGCCTCTCGCGCCCCGCCACCTCGATGCGGACCTCGTGGCGCGAGGTCTCCTCCGCGAGGCTCGCCAGCGCATCGTCGACGGCGGCCTCAAGGGGTTCGCGGCGCATGTCCCATTCGATCGTCCCGCTCTCGAGCCGGGCGAGCTCCATCACCTCGTCCACCAGCCGCAGCATCTTCTTGCCGCTCTCGTTGATGATCTGGGCATAATCCCGGTACTGCGGCGCGCCCAGGGGGCCATAGAGCTCCGCCGCCAGGATCTCCGAGAAGCCCAGGATCGAGTTCAGCGGCGTGCGCAGCTCATGGCCGACCATCCGCAGGAAGGTGCGGGTCTGCGCCTGGGATTCGCGTCGGCCGCGGGCGCGCGGCGCAGAGGCGGGAGAAACCGCGGTTCGCATGGATGAGGCTTGCGGCCTCCCTTCGAGGACCTTCAGCTTCTCCCAGCGCGCTTACGATTTTCTTTCCGCCGGCCGCGGCGCTAGGGAAGTCGCGCGCCAGGCGAGCCGCCTTACGTGGACTCTCGCGGCCCGCTAAGGTCGCTGCGGGAAAGTGTAAAGCGGAGGGCTGAACCCTGGTCGGCGCCCGTAGGCGTTTGAGGCGGGCGAAGCGCGCGCACGCGGGCGTGCGTGGCTTCGCGATCGGCTGGCACCTCGCCTGGGCGCTCGCGGTCGCGGTCGCGGCCTGGGCGCTCGCTGCGCGCAGCCTCGCGGGGCCAGGGCCCGAACTCGCCGCGCTCGCCGCCGGCGGCGGGGCCGGCCTGATCGGCGCCCTGCTCGCCTGGGCCGGGGCGCGATCGGCGGCGATCCTCGTCTGGGCCGCCGCCGGCGCGCTCGCCTGCCTGCTCACCGGCGGCCTGACGGGTCCCCTCACGCCCTGGTGTCTGGCGCCGCTCGCGGCCGCGGCGGCGTTCCGGCGCGCGAGAGTGCTGCCGCTCGGCGCGGCGTCGGCCGTAGCGGCGACCGGGGCGGCAGGCCTCGGCACGGCGTTGTCGCCGCTGCCCGCGGCGTCCGCCGCCGCGGCGCCCTACCTGGCGCTCGTCTCGCTCACCACCGCCGTCCTCGGGCTCGGCGCGGCGCTGGTCGCGCTGCACGCCGCGGTGCGGGCCCGCGAGGCCGAACGGGACCAGATCGAGATCGGCCTCAGGGAAGCGCTCGCCAACCAGCCGCAGCTGATCCTCGCCCTCTATCCCGCCGGGCGCATCCTCGAGGCGTTCGGCCAACCCCCGCCTGGCCTCGAGCTGCGCAGCCTGCGCGAGCGCAACTTCCTCGACCTCGTCGCCCCCGATGAGCGCGGCGCGGCGGAGGACGCGCTCACCCGCGCCGCCGGCGAAGGCTCCGCCGAGATCGCCTTCACCCCGGCGCACGATTCCGAGGGCTGGTGGGTGCTGTCGCTGCGGCGGATGAGCTCGATCCGCCTGGCCGGGGCGCTCCGCGACGCCCGCGCGCAGCGCGCCCGCGAGGCGGAGCTCGATCAGGCCCGCATCGCCGCGGAGGCCCAGAACGCAGGCAAGTCGCGCTTCCTGGCCAACATGAGTCACGAGTTGCGCACGCCGCTGAACGCCATCATGGGCTTCTCCGACATCATGCGGCAGCGCCTGTTCGGCCCGATGTCGGACCGCTACGCGGAGTACGCCGACCTGGTCCACGACGCCGGCGCCCACCTCCTCGAGCTGATCAACGACGTGCTCGACATGTCGAAGATCGAGGCCGAGCGCTTCGAGCTGGCGCGTGAGGTGTTCGACGCCCGCGAAGCGGTGAGCGCGGTGGTGCGGCTGATGCGCGGCCAGGCCGAGCGGGCCGGCATCCAGCTGCGCGGCGTCCTGCCGCCGGAGCCGCTGCAGGTCGATGCGGACCGCCGCGCCGTCAAGCAGATCGCGCTCAACCTGGTCTCCAACGCGCTCAAGTTCACGCCGCGCAACGGCTCGGTCACGCTCACCGCCCAATCCGACGGCGAGGCTTTGGAGCTCATCGTTTCGGACACCGGGGTCGGCATTCCGCCGCAGGACCTCGAGCGGCTGGGCCGCCCGTTCGAGCAGGCGGGGGATGCGGCGCAGCGGGCGGCCGGCTCCGGGCTCGGCCTGTCGCTGGTGCGCGCGTTCGCGCGGCTGCACGGCGGCGACATGGACATCGAAAGCCAGGTGGGCGAGGGCACCACCGTCACCATCCGCATGCCGGTTCTGGCGCCGCTCGAGGCGCTCGAACGGCCGTCCGCGGAAGCTTCGGCGGGCTAGCTCAGCGCAAGGCGGCCTGCAGGAAGGCCTCGCCGGCGGCGAAATCGCCCACCTCGACGTAGGCGCGTCGCGCGGCGTCGCCCGGGAACAGGAACTCCACGGCCACCGCCTCGCGCGGATCGAGCGCGGCCAGCGCGCGCGCGGCCGCCGCCGGAAAGCGGAACGCCCAGCCCTGGCGCTCGCCCGCAGCCAGCAGGTCGGCCCCGGCCGGGGCGCGGACTTCGGCCATGTAAACAGCCAGTCCCGGCGCCGGCGGCAGCCGGCGCGACAGCGGCAGGCCGGCGGTCGGACCGCCGATCCAGCGGTCGAGGTAGGGGCCGCTCGTGCGGGCCGTGTCCCTGAGGATCAGCCGCGCGCCATAGGGCTTTGCGCCGTCGGCGAACCGCGCCACCGCCACCAGCGCCTGGGCGTCCTCGCGGCCGGCGAGCCCGAAGGTGAGCGTGTCGGCGCCGAAGCGGACCTGCTGCTTGAGCCGCCACGCCGAGGCGCGGCTCCAGCGGTCGGCCTGCCAGCCCGCCACGTCGCCCGGATAGCTTAGCCGTCCCACGCGCACGAATCCCGCGAACGCCTCGCGCAGCCGCCCGGCCTCGGCGGCCAGCGCGGGCGCGGCGCAATCCAGCTCGGCCGCCTTGGCCTGTGCGGCGCGCTGGGTCTGCCGCAGCGAGGCCGGGCTCATGCCGGCCCGCAGCGCGGCGCCGCGCGCCTGCGCTGTCGCCGAAGCCAGGGCCTGGCCGACCTCGGGCGAAAACAGGCCGCAGCGCTCGTCGGCCGCCTGCATCACCGCGCGCTCGTAGAACAGGTCCGCCCCTTGCGCGTGCGCAAGCCCAGGCGCCGCGACCAGCGCGACGATCGACAACCCCATCCACCGAGACGCCGGCCGCGCGTTTCTGCGCGTGCACGTCATGCGTCGTCTTTCTTGGCGGCCCAGGAAACGCCGGGCCTTGTCGCGAGCCTTACCGCGCGGGTGTTGCGATAGGGTTAGCAGGGCGGAGCGTGACATGGTTGATCCGCTCGGCGATCTTCTCCGGCGATGCTGCTCTCCACCGACATCTGGGTCGGCGCGCTGATCCGCCGGGCCGAGCTCGCCGGCGCCTTCGGCGTCGTGGCCAGAAAGGGCGACCCGCGCGCCGGCGCGGTGCTGGTGAAGGTCCTGAATCGCACCTCCGGCACGGCGCGGCTCTATTCGGAGGCCACCCGCATGGACGGCGAGCGGGTCTGGATGCAGCCCGCCCCCTCCGACCAGGAGCCCGACCTCGACCGCTACATCGAGCGCGCGCTGCGCATCGACCCCGACCTCTGGATCGTGGAGATCGAGGACAAGCAGGGCCGCCACTTCCTCACCGAGCCGGTGGAGCGGGGCTGAGGGGAGGCGGCCCGAGCCCGGCCAGGAACGCGCCGGCGGTCCTCGGGTTAGGAGGCTCATGCCGCTCTCCGATCTTCCCGTGCCGCTCGACCTCGCGCCGATGGAGGCGAAGCTGGTCGATGACCTGCCCCAGGGCCACGGCTGGCGCTTCGAGCCCAAGTGGGACGGCTTCCGGTGCCTGGCCTTCCGCGCGGGGGACGAGGTCGAGCTCAAGGCCAAGTCCGGCAAGCCGCTCGGCCGCTACTTCCCGGACGTCGTGGAGATGCTCAAGGCCCTGCCGGTGAGGCGTTTCGTGATCGATGGCGAGCTCACCATTGCAGTGGCGGGCGAGCTTTCCTTCGACGCCCTGCAGCTCCGGCTGCATCCGGCCGAGAGCCGGGTGAGGAAGCTCGCCGCCGAGCATCCCGCCTCGCTCGTCCTCTTCGACTGCCTGATGGACGGGAGGGGCCAAAGCCTTGTGGACGCGCCCCTCGCCAAGCGCCGCGCTGCGCTGGAGGCGCTCTACAAACGTTTCAAGGCGCCGGATCGGATCAGCCTATCGCCGGGCACGGACGACCGCGCCCGGGCCCGGGCCTGGCTGCGCGAGGTGGGCCAGGCGCTCGACGGCGTCGTCGCCAAGCGCCTCGACGGCGCCTACCAGCCGGGCGAGCGGGCGATGCTGAAGATCAAGCGCATGCGCACCGCCGACTGCGTCGTCGGCGGCTTCCGCTACGAACAGGGGAGTCGCCTCGTCGGCTCGCTGCTCCTGGGCCTTTACGACGCCGCCGGACGGCTGAACCACGTGGGCTTCTGCTCGACCATCACCGACGCCGAGCGGCCGGCTCTGACCGGGCGTCTGGAGGCGCTGGCAGGCGGCGAAGGGTTCACCGGCGACAAGCCGGGCGGTCCGTCGCGCTGGTCCAACGGCCGTTCGGTCGCGTGGACGCCGCTCGCGCCCGAGCTCGTGGTCGAGGTCCGCTACGATCACGTCACGGGCGAGCGCTTCCGCCACGGGACCAAGCTGATCCGCTTCCGCCCCGACAAGGCGGCGCGCCAATGCACGATGGAGCAGCTCCGTCCGGAAGCCGCGCCCAAGCGGATTGTCGCCATGACCCGCAACAAGCCTCCGCTCATCCCGGCGAAAGCCGGGGCCCAAGCAGAATCTGGAGACGCATCTCCGGGGCCCTGATCCCGGGATGAGCGGGGCGGGTTTGCGAAACCGCCCAGCGCACGCTACCTGCGGCGCGCATGACGAACTCCCCCGCCGCGGAAGCCGCCAGTTCCCGCTCAGGCGTCGCCGCCGAGGCCGCCCGACGGCGCACCTTCGCCATCATCTCCCACCCCGACGCCGGCAAGACGACGCTGACGGAGAACCTGCTGCTCGCCGGCGGGGCGATCCGCGCCGCCGGCCAGGTGCGCGCCCGCGGCGAGAACCGCCGCACGCGCTCCGACTGGATGAAGATCGAGCGCGAGCGGGGCATCTCCGTCTCGGCCTCCGTGATGACCTTCGACCACGCCGGGAAGATGTTCAACCTGTTGGACACGCCGGGTCACGAGGACTTCTCGGAAGACACCTACCGGACGCTCACCGCCGCCGACGCCGCGGTGATGGTGCTGGACGCCGCCAAGGGCATCGAGCCGCAGACGCTTAAGCTGTTCGAGGTCTGCCGGCTGCGCGACATCCCGATCCTGACCTTCATCAACAAGATGGATCGCGAGGCGCAGGACCCGTTCGCGCTCCTCGACGAGATCGCCTCCAAGCTCGCCCTCGATCCCGCGCCGCTCTATTGGCCGGCGGGCTCCGGCGGCCGTTTCCGGGGCATGGTCGATCTGCGGCGCAACCTGTTCGTCCCGTTCGCGAAGCAGCGCGCGGACGAGGCGCCGGGCCATCCCGAGCCGATCTCGCTCGCGGGCAATTCGCCCGCCGCATTCCTCGACGAGGCGGAGCAGGCCGAGGTGGAGGAGGGGGCGATGCTGGTGCAGGAGGCCGCCAAGCCGTTCGACGAACAGTCGTTCCTGGAAGGCCACATGACGCCGGTGTTCTTCGGCTCGGCGCTGCGCCACTTCGGCGTCGACGAGCTGCTGGCCGGCCTCGGCGATTTCGCGCCCGCGCCCAAGCCGGTCGCGGCGACCAGGAGCGGCGAGCCGGTGCAGGTCGAACCCGGTGACAAGGAGGTCTCGGGCTTCGTCTTCAAGATCCAGGCGAACATGGATCCCAACCACCGGGACCGGATCGCCTTCCTGCGGCTGGCTTCCGGCAGGTTCAGCCGCGGCATGAAGCTGAAGGTGCAGAACACCGGCCGACAGCTCTCGGTGAACGCGCCGATGATGTTCTTCGCATCCGACCGCGAGCTCGCCGAAGAGGCCTACGCCGGAGACGTCATCGGCATTCCGAACCACGGCGTGCTGCGCGTTGGCGACAGCCTCTCGGAGAGCGGCACGCTCAGGTTCGCTGGCCTGCCGAACTTCGCCCCCGAGATCCTGCAGCGCGTCCGGGTCAAGGATCCGCTCAAGGCCAAGCACCTGAAGAAGGCGCTGGAAGGCCTGGCGGAGGAGGGTGTCACCCAGCTCTTCCGGCCGCAGATCGGCGCCGATTTCGTGGTCGGCGCGGTCGGGCCCCTGCAGTTCGAGGTGATGGCCGATCGGCTCGCGGGCGAGTACCAGCTGGAGGTGGTGTTCGAGCCCAGCCCCTACGCCGAGGCGCGCTGGCTGGCCGGCGAGAGGCCCGACCTGGAGGACTTCGCCGGCAAGCACCGCGCCGCCATGGCCAACGACATCGATGAGGCCCCGGTGTTCCTGGCCAAGTCGGCCTGGGAGCTGGGCTACGTCGCCGAGCGGTACCCCAAGCTGCGCTTCGAGCGGGCCAAGGAACGCGCCTAGGTTTCAAATCCCTTCTCAGGGCGGCCCAACGGGCCGGCGGGGCTCGCGCCTGCCGCTCCGCCCTCATGATCGGGACAGCTCCCCGTGAGCGGAGCCTGCGAGGAACCGCAGCCAAATCCGCGCTTTAAGGCCTAGGTCGTTAACCATAGGCTGAAAGTTAAGGACTTGTTAAAGGCGCTGGCTCCGGCTTTGCTGTGGCCGTTCAGGAAGGCCGCCGGTCGTCCCGAGATGGGGCGCCGCGGCCGGCGGAGCGGCGCGATGTTCGAGTTGGGTTGGGAGTTCCTGCGCAAGCTCGCCCCCGAGCGGCTGCGTCTCAAGACCGACGGCGTGACCGGTGGCGACGCCGCCCTGCTCGAGCTCCTCGATCTCAAGCTCCTGAAGCTGGAGGCCAAGGCGGCGGACGTCGCGGCCGGGCGCGTCGGCGCGCGCGACCGTCCGCAGCGCCGGCTGGAGGCCGCCGCCGTCTGGCGCGAGATCGCCCGTCGCACCGGCGACGCCGCCACCCTGCGCAAGGCCGCCGCCGCGGCGGAAACCGCCGCCGCCGGCTTCGAGGCGTCGCGCCGTAGCGAGGCCTGGGCCCGCGCGCGCTGCGAGCAGGGGGTCTGCGCCATGCTGGGCGCCGAGATCTTCGGCGATCCGGGCCTCGACGCCGCCGCCGAAGTGGCGTTCCGCGAGGCTCGCGCCGCCGCGCATGGCGGCCTCGCCGCGCCGCTCGCCGAGCTCGGCCTGGCGGTGATCTCCGCGCGGCGCGAGCTGGGCCGCGTCGACGCCACGCACCCCAAGGCTTCCGCCGAGGCCTTCGCCGCGCCGATCGCGGCCCTGGACTCGCTCTCGCGCCGCCTCGCGATCGGCCGCGCGCTCGCCGCCGAGGGCCGGCTGATCCGCGCCGACCTGCTCTGCGGCTGGGGCGTCCGCCTGCGCGACGAGGCGCTGCTCAAGGCGGCGCTGGAGGACGCCGGGGCCGCCGCGGCGCGCGTCGATCCGGTCTATGAGCCGATCACCTGGGCGCGCGCCGAGGGCTTGCGGGGCCAGGCGCTGACGCTGCTGGGCGAGCTCACCGGCGATGTCGACCTGATCGCCGCGGGCGCCAACGCGCTCGCCGCCGCGCTCGACCAGCTTTCCCGCGACCACAGCCCGCTCGACTGGGCGCGCACCCAGATCGCGCTCGGCCAGACGCTGCGGGCGCTGGGCGATGCGAGCGCCGAGCCGCACGCCTATGAGCAGGCGGTCACCTGCTACGAACGCGCCGGCCTGGTGCTGAACGCGCTGCAGGCCAGCCCGCTGCGCGGCCTGGCCGCCGGCGCGCGCGCCGCGTGCCTCGCCAAGCAGGCGGAGCTCACCGGCGATCTCGCCCTGCTCGACATTGCCGAGACGGCCATGAAGACCGAGCTCGCCGCGCTTTCCCCGCGCCGCGATCCGGTGGGCTGGGCGCTCGCCCAGCTGCACCTCGCCAGGCTCTACGAGGCGCGCATGGACATCACCGGCCGCGACGGCGGCCGCCGCGCCGCGGCTCTCACCGCCTTGGAAGCCGCCCTCGACGTCTTCGCCGAGCAGGGCCTGGGTTCGCTCAGCGCCATCGCCGCCGAGGCGCTTCAGCGGCTGCGGGTGGGACTGCCCTCGCCCTCGCGGTCTGCAGACTGAGAGCCGCTTTGCCGCTCCGCTTGGCTGCCAAGCTGTCCCTCTCAAGCGAAGGGATACCCCTGACCGCCAGGCTCTTCGTCATGGTCTCGGGCCTGCTCGGCCTCGTCGCCGCCGGGTCGGCCGCCGCCCGGGCGCAGGCGGAGTGGATCGCCGCCCCGGACCTCGCGCAGGTCGCCGCGCCGGCCGCGAAGCCCTGAGCTAGCGCCCGCGCCACCATCTCAGCCCCGCCAGTTCGGCGCGTGCGAGGAGCCCGTGCAGCGCCACGCCCATGACGCCCAGCGCGGCCAGGGCGGCGATCATCCGGTCGGTCTGCAGCTTGTTGCCCGCATCGAGGATCTGCCAGGCGAGCCCCCGCACCCCGCCGGAGCCGGCGCCGAACTCGGCGACCACCGCCCCGATGATGGCCAGCCCCGCGCCCACCTTGTGCCCCTCCAGGAGGAACGGCACGGCCGAGGGCAGCCGAAGCCGCGTCACCGTCTGCCAGCGGCTTGCGCCGTAGAGGGCGAACAGCCGCTCGAGGTCCGGATCGGCTGACTTCAAGCCGGCGACCGCGCCCGAGAAGATCGGGAAGAACGCCACCACCACGGCCAGCGCCACCAGCGCCCGCTCCGGATGGTCGATCCCGGCCCAGATCAGGAACAGCGGCGCGATCGCCACCACCGGCGTCACCTGGATCACCGAGGCCAGCGGCCGGATCGCGCGGTCGAGGATCGACGACAGCGCCACCAGCATCGCGAGCGCCTGGGCGATGAGGCTGGCGATGATCAGGGCCACGATCGCCACCGCCAGCGTTCGCCAGGCTGCCGAAAGCAGCGTCGCCAGGTTGGCGATCAGCGCCGCGGCGACCTGCGAGGGCGGCGGCAGCAGGTAGGGGGCCACGTGCAGCGCCCGGCAGGCGATCTCCCAGCCGGCCAGCAGCAGGGCGATCAGCACCCAGGGCGCGAGCGTCTCCATCAGCCGCCTCACGGCCGCGCCCCTTCCGCCATGCCGCGGGCCAGCGCATGCGAGACCGCCTCGACGCTGCGCCGGAAGCCTGGGGTGGTGCGGAAGCCCGCCGGCCGCGGCGCCGGCCCCTCGACGGGGAAGTCGCCCGCCAGCCGCCCCGGGCCTGCGGTCATCACCACCACCCGCGAGGCCATGTAGACCGCCTCCTCGACATTGTGGGTGACGAAGACGATGGCCGGTCGCAGCCCCGCCCATAGCCGCAGCACGTCGTCGGCCAGCGCCCGGCGGGTGATCTCGTCCAGCGCCGCGAACGGCTCGTCGAGCAGCATCAGCCTGGGCTCGGTGACCAGCGCGCGGGCCAGCGACACGCGCATGGCCATGCCGCCGGAAAGCTGCGCCGGCCGCGCCGCCTCCGCGCCCGCCAGCCCCACCCGCGCCAGGGCCTCGCGGGCGCGCACGCCGGCCGCGGCGCGCGCCGTCCCGGCCAACTCCAGCGGCAGCGCCACGTTGGCCCGCGCCGAGAGCCAGGGCGCCAGCGTCGGCGCCTGGAAGACCACCGCCGTTTCGCCGCGGCCCGGCGTGCGCAGGACCTGACCGCGGCTTGGGGCCTCCAGTCCCGCGAGCAGCCGCAGGGCGGTCGACTTGCCGCAGCCCGAGGGCCCGACCAGCGAGACGATCTCGCCGGCTTCGATCTCCAGGCTGAACGGGCCGAGCGCCGGCCCACGCGCATAGTCGACCTCGACCGCCCTCAACGCCGCGACGCTCACGGCTTGGCGGGCTTTCCCACGAACTGCAGGGTGTAGGCGGCCTTGTAGTCGAGGCTCTTCGGATAGACGCCCTGGGCGGCCGCCACCTCGAAGAACTGCTTCCAGCGGGCGTCGGTCATGGCGCCGATCCCCAGCGTCTTGGCGTCACCGCCGTCGACCACGCCGTAGGCCCGCATCTTCTCGCGCGCCTGGGCCAGGACATCCTCGGTCATCTCCGGATTGTCCTTCATGATCAGGGCGTCGGCGGGTTTCGGGTCGCCCTGGAGGTAGTCGCGCCAGCCCTCAGCCGACGCCTCTACGAAAGCCTTCACCGCGGCCGGATTCTTGGCGATCAGGCTGTCGGAGGCCAGCACCATCGCCGCATAACCGGGATAGCCCTCGTCGGCGAGCAGGAAGACCTTGGGCTTCAGCCCTGACTGCTTCTCGATCGTGTAGGGCTCGCTGGTCAGATAGCCCTCCTCGGCGACGCGCTTGTCGGCCAGGAACGGCGCCGAATTGAAGGTGTACTTGCGCACCTGGCTGTCGGAGAAGCCGTACTTCGCCTTCAGCCAGACCCAGAACGCGCTCACCGAAGCGTCGGAGAGCAGGATCGGATGGCCCTTCAGGTCGGCGATCGAGTTGATGCCCTGGTCCGGGTGGGCGATCAGCACCTGCGGGTCCTTCTGCATGAACGCCGCCACCGCCTTCACCGGCACGTGCTCGCGGGCCAGGTTCATGACGATGAAGCTGTTGGAGCCGTCCCCCAGGTCGACCGCGCCGGCGGCCAGCAACTCCGGCACGTTCACCCCCGGGCCGCCCTGCACCAGCCGCACGTCCAGCCCGCGCTTGGCGTAGAGGCCCTCGGCCAGCGCCTCGTAGAAGCCGCCGTGCTCGGCCTCGGCGCGCCAGTCGGTGGCGAACCGAAGCGGCGTGCCCTTCGCCGCCGCGGCTTGCTGCTTGGCCGGCGAACAGGCCGCCAGCGCCAGGCCGGCCGCAGCCGCGATCAAACTGAAGGCTTTCATCCGCTTCCCCGGCTCGAGAGGCCCGGACCCTAGGGCGCTCCGGCGGAGCTTGGAAGAGGGCGGCGGGGCAAGGGTTCCCGCATAGCAAGAGGGCGGCGCATCGGTTGCCCGTTGCGTCGCCCTCTCATCCAGATCCGTTGGGGGATCTGCGCCTTCAGGCCAGTTACGACATCCATCTGCGGGTCGCCCCGCCGACGATCATCGCATCCGGGCTCCTCCGAGTTGCGGGTCCCGGGTCGCCCCGGTTCCGTGCCTCTCCAAGAAACCTCCGCTCGCTTGATCCGTCCGGTTGCCCGGCCGGCTCTGCGCTGCAGGTCCTGTCAGCGACTTGACGGTGCTCTTGAACCCCGCGCCAGGCAAGCGCCCGATCCGGGCCCCATGTGGGCCGAGCGACAAAATAATGTGAATAAGTTGTTAACAACCGGCGAGAACGTTTCAAAATTGCGTGTCGAATCAAGGCCCGGGAATATCCACAGGAAAGCGAGCGCCGTTATGCGGAGCCCTCCAGCGCCTCGCGCCGGCTCTCCAGGTCCAGCCATTCCGCCTCCGCCGCGCCGAGCTGCGCGCGACCGGCCTCCAGCGCCCGGCTCAGCCGCTCGAAGCCCGCGGGATCGCGCCCATAGAGCGCCGGATCGGCGAGACCCGTCTCCAGCGCCGCGAGCTTGCCCGGGAGTTCGTGGATCAGCGCCTCCAGCTCCGCCAGCCGCCGCTGGTCCTTGTAGGAAAGCTTGGCCGCGGGCTTCGCCTCGCGCTTCGGCGCGGGCGCGCGCGTCGCGGTCGCCGTCTTCGCCTCGGGCGGCCGGAAGAAGCCCGGGTTCTGGGAGACGAAGTCGGCCCAGCCGCCCGGCGTCTCCACCGCCCGGCCGCGGCCGTCGAGCCCGATCGTCGAGGTCGCCAGCCGGTCGATGAAATCGCGGTCGTGGCTGACCAGGATCAGCGTGCCGTCGTAGTCCGCGAGCAGGTCCTCCAGCAGCTCGAGCGTCTCCATGTCGAGGTCGTTGGTGGGCTCGTCCAGCACCATGACGTTGGAGGGCAGGGCCAGGGCCCGGGCGAGCAGCAGGCGGTTGCGCTCCCCGCCCGAGAGGCTCTTCACCGGCTGGCGCAGCTGGCCTTCGGCGAACAGGAAGTCCTTCGCGTAGGCCGCGACGTGCCGCGGCCGGCCGCGCACCATCACCTGGTCGCCGCCCTCGGGCGTCAGCACCGCCTGCAGCGTCATCTCCGGCGACAGCACCGAGCGCGCCTGGTCGATGTAGGCGATCTCCAGGTTGGTCCCGAGCGTCACCTGGCCGGCGTCCGGCGCGAGCTCGCCCAGCAGCAGCTTCACCAGCGTGGTCTTGCCCGCGCCGTTCGGGCCCACGATCGCCACCCGGTCGCCGCGCAGGATGCGGGTGGAGAAGCCCTTCAGGACCACCCTCTGGCCGAACGCCTTGGAGATCGCCTTCGCCTCGGCGACCCGCTGGCCGCTGATTCCCGACGAGGCGATGTCCATGGCAAGTCCGCCGCGGGCCTCGCGCATGCGGTCGGCCTTCGCCAGCCGCATGGCCTCCAGCCGCCGGCGCCGGCCCTCGTTGCGCGCCCGCCGCGCGGTGACGCCGCGCGCCAGCCAGTGCTGCTCGCGCTCGATGGCGCGGGCGAGCCGGCTGGCCTCCTCCGCCTCCTGCGCCTCGATCTTCTCGGCCCAGGCGTCGAAGGCCGCAAAGCCCTTGTCCAGCCGTCTGACCTGCCGGTACTCCAGCCAGAAGCAGCGCTTCGTCACCCGCTCCAGGAAGGCGCGGTCGTGGCTGACGATGAGCGCCGCGGCCCGGCTCGCCGCCAGCTCCGCCTCCAGCGTCTCGATGGCCAGGATGTCCAGGTGGTTGGTCGGCTCGTCGAGCAGCAGGACGTCGGCGTCCTCGGCGAAGGCCCGGGCCAGCGCCGCGCGGCGGATCTCCCCGCCCGACAGCCCCTCGGCCCGCTTGGCGGGATCGAGGCCGAAACTCTCCAGCGCCGCCTTCGCCCGATGCGCCGCAGCGCCGCCGCGGACGGCGTGGTCGATGAGGGTGGTCCCGACGATCTCCGGCTCCTGCGCCACCACGGCGATCCGGGTCCCGGGGGTCACCGTGCGCTCGCCGCCGTCCGGCTCGACCTCGCCGGCCAGCAACCGGAGCAGCGTCGACTTGCCGGCCCCGTTGCGCCCGACCAGGCAGGCGCGGACGCCCGCGTCCAGGGCCAGGTCGACGCCGTCGAACAGCATCACTCGCCCGTCCGCCAGCCGGACGTCCTTCAGGGCGAGGATCGGAGCCTTCATCGGCGGCGTGAGATAGAGGCTTGCAGGATGGGCGGGAAGAGGCGTCGATCCACCTTTCGGCGCCCTGACGCGTTTTGTCCGCTTTTGTTCAGGTTCGGGCGTTGAACCTGCAGACGAATGCGAACCCCAGAGGCTGACCCATGCATCCGCGCCTGATCCTCCTCTCTTGCGCCGCCACCGGCCTGGTCCTGGCCGGCTGCAACCGGCAGGCCGTCCAGTCGCCCGCGCCGCCCGCCAGCGGCGCCCCGATCGCCAGCCTTCCCTTGGCTGAGGGAGCGCCGCCGCCGCCCGTGCTCGCGCCGCCGGCCGCGCAACTTCCGCCCGCCCCGCCGGTGAAGGTCGTCCGGCCCCGGCCCGAGGCGCGCTACCGCTACGTCGATCGCGCCTATGCGCTGGGCGAGGCGTTCGGCGACACCCCGCCGGACTACACCGTCGACTACCAGGGCGAGCGGCCCTGGGTCTGGCGCTCGGCCTCCGGCGACTACCGCGTCGTCGAGCCTACGCCGGACGGCGACCGCTACTACTACTTCATGGCCGGCAGCGACGAGCCGGTGCTGATCGGCGATCCGCAGTACGCCTACGGCTACGACAACGGCGAGCTGGCGGAGGTGTACGACGCCTACGGCCAGCCCGTCCCCTATGATCCCCGCGCCGCCGAGCGGGCGGGGCGGTATCTCGCCCGGGCGAGGGCGCTCTACGCCGCGGCCGTGCATGAGCGGCGTCAGGCGGCCTACGCTTCCGCCTGGCGCGCGCGCCGCGGCCAGGTGCTCCAGCAGCAGCAGGCCTGGGCGGCCGCCCAGCAGCGCGATGCGGACTGGCGCCAATGGCACGAGCAGCAACAGGGGCAGGACCGCGCGCGCTACGCGCATGAGCAGGCGATGCGCCAGGCCTACGCTGCGCGCGTCGCGCCGCAGATCGCCGCTGCGCCGGTCGCCCCAGCCTATGGCCAGGCCGGCCGCGACCAGCGCCGGCTGGCGCCTGACGCGGGCCGCGCCCAGCAACAACAACAGCAGCAGCAGCAACAACAACAGGCGGCCGCGCGTGCGGCCCAGCTCCAGGCGCAACAGCAGGCCCAGGCTCAGGCTCAGGCTCAGGCTCAGGCTCAGGCTCAGGCTCAGGCTCAGGCCCAGGCTCAAGCGGCCGCCCGTGCGAACCAGCAGCAGGCCGCAGCGGAACAGGCCGGCAGGGCCCGGCAGGCGGAAGCGGCGCAGCGCGCCCAGGCGCAGGCTGCCGCCCAGCAGGCGCAGGCTCAGGCCAGGGCCCGCGCCGACGCCCAGGCCGCCGCTGCGGCTCGCCAGCAGCAGGCGCAGGCCACGCGCGCGGCGGACGCCGAGAAGGCGCGTCAGGCCCAGGCGGCGCAACGGGCTCAGGCCCAAGGCGCCCAGCGCGCCCAGGCGGAGGCCGCCGCCAAGGTGCGGGCGGACGCCCAGGCGGCGCGTGCGGCGGACGCTGAGAAGGCGCGTCAGGCCCAGTCGGCGCAACGGGCCCAGGCGCAGGCCGCCGCCCAGCAGGCGCAGGCTCAGGCCAGGGCTCGCGCCGACGCCCAGGCCGCCGCCGCGGCTCGGCGGCAGCAGGCGCAAGCCACCCGCACGGCGGAGGCGGACAAGGCGCGCGAGGCCGAAGCCGCGCAACGGGCTCAGGTCCAGGCCGCGCAGAAGGCCGACACCGCGCGGGCCGCCGCTCGTGCGGATGCGGAGAAGGCTCGCCAGGCGCAGGCGGCGCAGCAGGCGCAGGCCGCCGCCCAGGCCCGTCAGCAGCAGGCCGAGGCGCACAAGGCCGAGGCCGCGCAGGCTGCGGCCCAGCGGGCGCAAGCGGCTCAGGCCGCCGCCCAGCAGAGGGTGCAGGCCGCCCAGGCCGCCGCCGCCCAGAAGGCGCAAGCCGCCCAGGCCGCACAGGCCCAGCGCAAGGCCAAGAAGGCGCAAGAGAAGGCGCAGGACAAGGCGCCGCAATAGCCGCGCCGGCTCACCCCCATGGCGTCCCTTGGGCGAGGGTCGCTATGGTGGGCCGCCGGGCCCTCGATTTCGGGACGCCCGGGGTCACTGGGTGGAGTGTCGGCCTTTGCTCAAGCGCGTGCTCATCGCCAACCGCGGCGAGATCGCCATCCGCATCGCCCGCGCCGCGGCGGGGCTCGGGATGCAGAGCGTCAGCGTCCATTCGCCGGCCGACGCCCAGGGCCTGCACACCCGTACCTCCGACCGGACCGTGGAGATCGGCCAGGGCGAGGCCGATCCGGTAAGGCCCTACCTCGACATTGACGCGCTGATCGCGGCCGCCGTGGAGACCGGCTGCGACGCCGTCCATCCGGGGTACGGTTTCCTCGCCGAGAACGCCGCCTTCGCCCGCCGCTGCCTGGCCGAGGGCCTGGTGTTCGTGGGGCCGGGCCCGGAGACCCTCGAGCTGTTCGGCAATAAGGTGCGGGCCCGTGCGCTCGCCCAGCGCCTGGACATCCCGACCGTGCCGGGCAGCGCCGGCGCGCTGGCCTCGGCCAAGGCGGCGCGCAAGGCCGCCGAGGCCGTCGGATATCCGGTGATGCTGAAGGCGTCCGCCGGCGGCGGCGGCCGCGGCATGCGCCGCGTCGACCGGGCCGAGGACCTCGAAGCCGCCTTCGCCCGCTGCCAGAGCGAAGCCCAGGCCGCGTTCGGCGACGGCTCGGTGTTCCTGGAAAGCGTTGTGGAGCGGCCCCGCCACATCGAGGTGCAGGTGCTGGCGGACGGCGCGGGCGGGATCATCCACCTGTGGGAGCGCGACTGCTCGGTCCAGCTCCGCCATCAGAAGGTTGTCGAGATCGCCCCGGCCCTGGGTCTCGATCCGGACCTGCGCGCCCGCCTCCACGCCGACGCCCTGCGGCTCGCCAAGGCGTCGGCCTACGTCAACGCCGGCACCGTGGAGTTCCTGGTCGAGCCGGAGACTGGCCGCCACTACTTCATCGAGTGCAATCCGCGCATCCAGGTTGAGCACACGGTCACCGAGGCCGTGACCGGCGTCGATCTCGTCGAGGCCCAGCTCCGCATCGCCGGCGGCGCGAGCCTCGCCGACCTGGGACTGACGGAACCGCCGCCTGCCGCCGGCTACGCTGTCCAGGCGCGGGTCACAGCCTCAGGGGCCGGGCGACTCGACGCCTACAAGGAGCCGGCCGGGCCTGGCGTCCGGGTGGATTCCTGCGGCTATCCGGGCCTCGCCCCGCCGCCGCAGTTCGATCCGATGTTCGCCAAGGTCATCGCGAGCTCCAACTCGACCGGCTCGCTCGCCTCCGCGGTCGAGCGCTGCCGCCGGGCGCTCGCCGAATTCCACATCGCGGGCCTGCCGACCAACCTCGCCCAGCTGCAGGCGATCCTTGCGCATCCCGCGGTGCGGGCCGGGGATGCCCGCACCACCCTGCTTTCCGAGCATCCCGAGCTCGCCAACCCGCCTCCCACGCCTGGAACCTCGCCGGCGCTGGCGCTGATGGCGCAGGCGGCGAGCCCCGGCCCGGGCCGCAAGGCGCCTCTTCCGCCCGCCGCTCCGCCGCGCCTGCCGCTGGAGGACGGGGAACAGGGGGTCGAGAGCCCGATGGCGGGCGCCGTCGTCGAAGTGGCCGCGCGGGTCGGCGCGAGCGTCGCGGCCGGCGACACCCTGCTGGTGGTCTCGGCGATGAAGATGGAGACCTCGGTGACCGCCCCGGTGGCGGGCGTCGTCACGCGGCTGGCGACGCTGGAGCCGGGCGCTCAGGTCGCCGCGGGCCAGGTGCTGGCCGCCATCGCGCCTTCGGGCGAGGCCGGCTCCGCGTCCGCGCCGCGCGCCTACGGCGAGGACAGCTGGCGCCCGATCCTCGACCAGGTCGCCGCCCTGCAGAAGATCGCGCACGACCGCTTCGCCGGCGGTTCGCAGGATCCGGGTGTCCTTCGCCAGCGCGGCCGCGGCAAGCTCACCTGCCGCGAGCGGATCGACCTGCTGCTCGATCCCGGCAGCTTCCGCGAGATGGGCAGCCTCGCGGGCTTCACCTCCTATGACGCCGACGGCGGCGTCGCCGAGTTCACGCCCGCCAACCACGTGGGCGGCTGGGGCGCGGTCCAGGGGCGACGCACCATCGTCTGCGCCGACGACTTCACCTCCCGCGGCGGCCACGCCGACGGGGCGATCGGCCAGAAGAGCCGCTACCTCGACGAGCTGTCGCTGGAGTTCCGCTGCCCTTCAGTTCGGCTGCTCGACGGCTCCTCGGGCGGCGGCTCCGTCGCGGCCATGGTGCCCCGGCAGCAGGCCGAGGGCGAGAGCGCCGCCCGCGAGTCCTCGGGCGCGATCCGGGCGGGGCGGCCGCGCGTAGCGGGCGGCGGCGGCTCCTTCCTGCCGGGCCACCTCGGCAGCGAGATGTACGCCCGCCAGCTCGCCACGGTGCCGGTGGTGAACGTGCTGCTGGGCTCGGTCGTGGGCATCGGCGCGGCCAAGGCCGTGCTCGGCCACTTCTCGGTGATGGTGCGCGACATCGCCCAGCTGTTTGTGGCGGGCCCGCCGGTGGTGGCCCACGCGATGGGCTACGACATCACCAAGGAGGACCTGGGCGACTGGCGCATCCACTGCCGCAACGGCGCGGTCGACAACCTTGCCGAGACGGAGGAGGAGGCCATGGCGCAGACGCGGGCCTTCCTCTCCTACCTGCCGCCGAGCGTCTTCGAGGCGCCGCCACGCGCCGAGTCCGATCCGGCCGATCCGCCCGGCCGCCGCGAGGAGGAGCTGTTCGGCATCATCCCGCGCCGGCGCACCACCACCTTCGACATGCGCCGCGCGATCCGGCTGATGGTCGACAAGGGCTCGTTCTTCGAGATCGGCCCGCTCTGGGGCGCCGACCAGATTACCGGCCTCGCCCGCTTCGACGGCTATCCGGTCGGGATCATGGCTTCCGACAGCCGTCACGAGAACGGCGGCGCGCTCACGGCCGACGGCTGCGACAAGCTCAAGCGACTGTCGGACCTCTGCGACCTGTTCCACCTGCCGATCGTCAACCTCGTGGACAACCCGGGCTTCGCCGTCGGCCTGGAGCACGAGATCGCCGGCACGATCCGCAAGGGCGGCGAGTGGATGATCGCCTTCTCGCAGGTGAGCGTTCCGATCTTCACGGTGATCATGCGGCGCAGCTTCGGCGTCGCCGGCAACAACTATGCGACGCCAAAGGCGAGCGCCTCCGCCCGCGTGGTCTGGCCCGCCGCCGACGTGGGCGGCATCCCGCCCGAGGGCGGCATCGAGGCGGCCTACAAGCGCCAGCTCGCAGAAGCCGCCGATCCCGCCGCGCTGCGGGCCGAGATCGAAGCGCGTATCGAGAGCGTGCGCGGTCCCATCGGTCCGCTGAACCGCTTCCAGATGGAGGAGATGATCGACCCGCGCGACACCCGGGCCTGGATCTGCGAATGGGTCGACAACGCCGCCCGCGTCGCCGCCCTGCCGCACGCGCTGGTGTCCCGCCCCCTCGGCTACCGCCCCTGACCCAGCGCTAAGCGCGTTCATTTCAAGACCGCGGAACACGCAGAAAAACGCCGAAAGCTCGGTTTCTGAGCCGTTCTGCGTTTTGCATGGTTCAAGAAATTTGCACTGAATCTTTGGTGATCCCCGGCGCTCGTGTTCTACTTATGTTCATGGACGCAGGTTGCGACATCGACGCGGGGCTTGGGTGCTGTCCTAAGTAGGCCCCCACTGTCCTAAGCTGGACAGTGGGGTGTCCTAGTTAGCCGATCGGGTCTTCGTCAGTGCCGTCCGGCAAGAACGTCTTGAGCGCTTCCAGCTTCTTGATCAGGTCCTCCACCAAGTCACGACGGTAGGTGCTGTCCTAATTACAGCCGTAGTGTCCTAAGCTGATTGGGCGGGTGTCCTAAGTTCAGCCGATCAGGTCTTCGTCATCGGCCTCGGGATCGGGCTCAGCCAGGATTTCCTTGTCGATCTCCAGCTTAGAGATCAGCCGCTCGATCTCTTTGACGCCGATTTGCCCG
>NZ_JAICYI010000052.1 GCF_025934275.1 Phenylobacterium sp. | reverse complement strand
CGCCCAGGCGCCCGCGGGCGCGCCCGCGGCCCGCGCCCCGACGGCCCAGGCCGGCCCCGCGGCGCCCGCGTCCGGCGGCGGCGTCGTTCCCGGCCAGGGCGGGCAGGGCGCCTTCACGCCCTCGCCGGAGATGCAGGCGGCGCGCGCGGCCATGCGCCAGGCCTGCGCGGCCGACATGGCCAAGCTCTGCGGCGGCCAGCAGGGTTTCGAAGCCTTCCGCTGCCTGCGCCAGAACGCCGACAAGGCGAGCGGCGCGTGCCAGGCGGCCATGGCCAAGATGCCGCGCCGCGGCCCCGGCGGCGGAGGCGGTCCGCCGGGCGGCCGCTGATGTCGGACGTCCGCGACGACGAATTCGGTCCTCCCGGCGAGCCGCCGAGCGGGGCCGCGCCCGCAGGCGGCGGTCCGTCGCGACCATTCATCCTGAGGCCGATCGCCACCTCGCTGCTGATGGTCGCGATCGTGCTGGCGGGGCTGGTGGGCCTGCGGCTGATGCCCCTCTCGGCCCTGCCGCAGGTGGATTACCCGACCATTCAGGTGCAGACGCTCTATCCGGGGGCGAGCCCCGACGTCATGGCCCAGACGGTGACCGCGCCGCTGGAGCGCCAGTTCGGGCAGATGTCCGGTCTGCAGCGCATGAGCGCGGTGAGCTCGGCCGGCGCTTCGGTCATCACCCTGCAGTTCGACCTGACCCAGAGCCTCGACGTCGCCGAGCAGTCGGTGCAGGCGGCGATCAACGCCGGCGCGGCCCTGCTGCCGGCCGATCTCCCCGCCCCGCCGGTCTACGCCAAGGTCAACCCCGCCGATGCGCCGGTCCTGACGCTGGCCGTCACCTCCGACACCATGCCGCTCACCGAGGTGCAGAACCTCGTGAACACCGAGCTCGCCCAGAAGATCAGCCAGGCGCCGGGCGTGGGCCTCGTGACCCTGAGCGGCGGCCAGCGGCCGGCGGTGCGCATCCAGGTGGACATCCAGGCGCTCGCCTCGCGCGGCATCGGCATGGATTCGGTGCGCACCGCGATCACCAACGCCAACGCCAACGCCGCCAAGGGCTCCATCGACGGTCCGGTGCGGTCCTACGCGATCAACGCCAACGACCAGCTGCTCTCGGCGGAGGACTACAAGACCCTCATCGTCGGCTACAAGAACGGCGCGCCGATCCGGCTCACCGACGTCGCCCAGGTGGTGGATTCCGCGGAGAACGTCCGCCTCGCCGCCTGGGCGGACCTGACCCCGGCGATCGTCGTCAACATCCAGCGCCAGCCGGGCGCCAACGTCATCCAGACGGTGGACGCCATCAAGACACAGCTGCCGAGCCTCACCGGCGGCCTGCCGCCCTCCGTGAAGGTGACCATCCTCTCCGACCGCACCAACGGCATCCGCGCCTCGGTGCACCACGTGGAGCTGGAGCTGTTCCTGGCGGTCGCCCTGGTCGTCATCGTGATCTTCCTGTTCCTGCACAGCCTGCGGGCGACGGCGATCGCCAGCCTGGCGGTGCCCGTCTCGCTGATCGGCGCGCTCGGGGTGACCTACCTGCTGGGCTACAGCCTCAACAACCTCAGCCTGATGGCGCTCACCATCGCGACCGGGTTCGTGGTCGACGACGCCATCGTCATGCTGGAGAACATCGCCCGCCACGTGGAGGAAGGCGAAACCCCGTTCCAGGCGGCGCTGAATGGCGCGCGGCAGATCGGCTTCACCATCATCAGCCTGACCGTCTCGCTTATCGCGGTCCTGATCCCGCTGCTGTTCATGCGCGAGGTGGTGGGCCGGCTGTTCCGCGAGTTCGCGGTGACGCTCGCGATCACCATCCTGATCTCGGCGGTGGTGTCGCTGACGCTCACCCCGATGCTGGCGGCGCGCTGGCTGACCGAACATCCCGATGCCGAGGGCGGCGCGATCGGGCGCCGCTCAAAGGCGATCTTCGACCGCCTGCTCGGGCGCTATGACCGGACGCTGAACTGGGTGCTCGACCGCCAGCGGGCGACGCTGATCGTGGCGGTCGGCACGCTCATCTTCACGGCCCTGCTCTACCTGGTCATTCCCAAGGGCCTGTTCCCGACCCAGGACACCAGCCAGCTGCAGGCCCGCACGGTGGCGGCGCGCGACATCTCCTTTCCGCGGATGAGTCAGCTGCAGCAGGAGGTCGCGGCCGAGATTCTCAAGGATCCCGCGGTGGCGAACCTCAGCTCGATCGTCGGCGTCGACGCCGCGACCAACAGCATGCTGAACAGCGGCCAGATGCTGATCGACCTGAAGCCGAGCCACGGCTCGCAGGACGCCGTCATGCGCCGGCTGAAGGCGCGCGCCGCCGCCGTGCCCGGCGTGGCGCTCTACCTGCAGCCGACCCAGGATCTGACGATCGACGCGGAGACCGGCCCGACCCAGTACCGGCTGTCGCTCGAAGGCGCGAACACCCAGCTCGTGCAGCAGTGGGCCGGCCAGCTCACCGCCAAGCTCGCGACGCTGAAGCAGCTCGCCAACGTCACGACCGACGCCCAGTCGACCGCGCCGGCCATCTTCATCGACGTCGACCGCGACACCGCCGCGCGGCTGGGCGTCAGCACCGCGACCATCGACGACATCCTCTATTCGGCGTTCGGCCAGCGGATCGTCTCGACCATCTTCACCGAGACCAACCAGTACCGGGTGATCCTGGAATCCAACCCGGGACTGACCAACTCGCCGCAGACCATCGGTCAGCTGCAGATCCCGACCAGCGGCGGCCAGTCGACGCCGCTCTCGGCCATCGCCACGGTCCGTGAGCAGGAGGCGCCGCTGCAGGTCACCCACGTGGCCCAGTTCCCCGCCGCCACGGTGGGCTTCGACACCGCCCCCGGCGTCTCGCTCGGCGCCGCGGTGCGGGCCATCCGCGGCGCCGCCAGCGACATCGACCTGCCGCCCAGCGTCTCCATGACCTTCCTGGGCGCGGCCGGCGCCTACCAGAGCGCGCTGGGCAACGAACTGTGGCTGATCCTGGCGGCGGTGGTCTGCGTCTACATCGTCCTGGGGGTGCTCTACGAGAGCTACGTCCACCCGCTGACCATCCTCTCGACCCTGCCTTCGGCTGGCGTCGGCGCGCTGCTCGCCCTGATGCTCACCGGCCAGGACCTCAGCGTCATCGCCATCATCGGCATCATCCTCCTGATCGGCATCGTGAAGAAGAATGCGATCATGATGATCGACTTTGCGATCGACGCCGAACGCGAGCAGGGCAAGAGCCCGCGCGAGGCGATTCACCAGGCCGCGCTGCTCCGGTTCCGCCCCATCCTGATGACCACCATGGCGGCGCTGTTCGCCGCGGTGCCGCTGATGATCAGCTTCGGCGAGGGCGCCGAGCTTCGCCGGCCGCTCGGCGTGGCGATCTTCGGCGGCCTGATCCTGTCGCAGCTGCTGACCATCTTCACCACGCCGGTCATCTACCTGGCGTTCGATCGGCTGCAGCCCCGCAAGCGGCGCACCGGCGCGACCGCCGGCGAGCCGGACCCGGAGCCGGCCACGTGAACCTCTCGGCGCCCTTCATCCGGCGGCCGATCGCGACCGTCCTGCTGACCGCGGGCCTGGCGATCGCCGGCGTCGCGGCCTTCTTCGTGCTGCCGGTGGCGCCGCTCCCCAACGTCGACTATCCGGCGATCTCGGTCAGCGCCAACCTCGCCGGGGCGAGCCCGGCCACCATGGCCTCCAGCGTGGCCACGCCGCTCGAGCGAAGGCTGGGCGTGATCTCGGGCCTGAACGAGATCACCTCCTCCAGCTCCACCGGCTCGACCCGCATTTCGTTGCAGTTCGACCTGTCCAAGAACATCGATGAGGCGGCGCGCGAGGTGCAGGCGGCGATCAACGCCGCGCGGGTCGACCTGCCGGCGACGCTGCGGTCGAATCCCACCTACCGCAAGCGCAACGCCGCTGAGCAGCCGGTGATCATCCTGGCGCTCACCTCGCAGACGCGGACGCCGGGCCAGATCTACGACGCCGCCAGCAACATCATCCAGCAGCGGCTCAGCCAGGTGAACGGGGTGGGCGAGGTGGAGATCGGCGGCTCCTCCCTGCCGGCCGTGCGCATCGAACTCGCGCCCTACGCGCTCAACGCCTACGGCCTCTCGGGCGAGGACGTGCGCGCCGCCGTGCAGGCCGCCAGCGCCAACCGCCCCAAGGGGTCCGTCGACGACGGCGCGCGACGGCTGCAGGTCTACACCAACCGGGGCGGCCACACGGCGGCCGACTACCGGAACCTGGTGATCGCCTGGCGCAACGGCGCGCCCGTGCGTCTGAGGGACGTCGCCGAGGTCTCCGACAGCGTGCAGGACCTGCGCACGCTCGGCCTCTTCAACGGCCAGCCGGCGATCGTCGTGCTGGTGACCCAGCAGCCGGGCGCGAACATCATCCAGACCGTCAATAATGTGCTGGCGGTGCTGCCTCAGCTGCAGGCCGAGCTGCCGGGCGACATCAAGATCCAGGTCGCCTCCGACGCGACGGTCTCGATCCGCGCGTCGCTGCACGAGATCGAGATCACCCTGATGATCGCCATCGTGCTGGTGGTGCTGGTGGTGAGCGCCTTCCTGCGCAGCGCGCGGGCGACGGTCATCCCCGCCGTCGCCACGCTCGTCTCGCTGCTCGGCGCGCTCGGGGCGATGTACCTGCTCGGCTTCTCGCTCAACAACCTGTCGCTGATGGCGCTGACCGTCGCCACCGGCTTCGTCGTCGACGATGCGATCGTGGTGCTGGAAAACACCAGCCGCCACCTGGAGTCCGGCATGGGCCGCTTCGAGGCCGCCCTGCGCGGGGCGAAGGAGGTGGGCTTCACCGTCGTCTCGATGTCCATCTCGCTGGTCGCGGTGTTCATCCCGCTGCTGTTCATGGGCGGGCAGGTTGGCCGGCTGTTCCGGGAGTTCGCCGTGACCCTCTCGGCGGCGGTGCTGATCTCGCTGGTCATCTCGCTCACCACCACGCCGATGATGTGCGCCTGGCTGCTGCGGCGTGAGGCGCATGACCGGCCGCGCAACCCTGTCGCGCGCTGGGCGGAGTCCGCCTGGAGCCGGGTGCTGATCACCTACGAAGGCAGCCTCGACTGGGCGCTCTCCAACAAGGTGCTGATCCTGGTGATCCTGGCCGCCGTGATCGGGCTCAACGTCTACCTCTACACGGCCGTGCCGAAGGGCTTTTTCCCGCAGCAGGAGAGCCGGCGGCTGAACGGCGGACTGCGCGCCGACCAGAGCATCTCCTCGCGGGCCATGGGCGAGAAGCTGCGCCAGATGCAGCGGATCATCGGCCGCGATCCAGCGGTCGCCACGGTGGTCGGCTTCACCGGCGGCGGCCGCGCCGGCGGCGGGTTCCTGGCCGTCCAGCTGAAGCCGCCGTCCGAGCGCAGGGGTGTGACGGGCCAGGACGTCATCCAGCGGCTGCGGCCGCAGCTCTCGCGGGTCACCGGCGTCGCCGTCTTCCTCAACCCGCAGCAGGACGTGCGCATGGGCGGGCGCGGCGGCAATGCGCTCTACCAGTACACGCTGAAGGCCGACAACGGGGCGGACCTGCGCGCCTGGACCATCAAGCTCACCGAGGCGCTGAAGTCCGAGCCGGCGCTCACCGACATCGACAACGACATTCAGGACAACGGCATCGAGGCGTTCGTCGACGTCAACCGCGACACCGCCGCCCGGCTCGGGATCACCGCGCGCGATGTCGACAACGCGCTCTATGACAGCTTCGGCCAGCGGCAGATTGCGACCATCTATGAGGACATCAACCAGTACAGCGTCGTCGAGGAGAACGCTCCGGCCTATGGCCAGAGCGCGCAGTCGATCGCCGCGGTCAACGTCGCGGCCCATGGGGCGGCTCCGACGAGGTCCAGCGCGCCCGCCTCGCAGCCGGCGCCCATCGGACCCGTGTACCAGCCGGTGGCCGGCGCCTCGCCGGTGCGATCCGCAGCCGCCGCCATCTCGGGCTCGCTGGGCGGGGTCGCGTTCGGGCCGCCCGGCGCCGGCGGGGCCGGCGGCGGCGGCGCGGCCACGACTCCGGTGCGGGCCTCGGGCGGCGGCGGAAGCGGCGTCTCCAGCCAACCGGCGCGCACCGCCTTCGAGGGCCCATCATCCAACCTGCCGACCACGCCGGCGGCGGCCGGCGGCGGGACGGCCGTTGCGCCGGACATCCAGATCGCGGGCGGGACTTCGCGATCGGGGGGCGGCGGCGCCTCCGGCGCCGGCTCGTCGGCGGCTTCGACGACCGCTCCCACGGCCAATGCGCAGCGCGCCAATCCGGGCCTGCGCGACTCGGCCACCGGGGCCGGTGTCTCCACGGCCCCCAACCGCATGGTCCCGCTGCCGGCGCTCGCCGCCTTCGCCGAGCGCGCCAGTCCCGCCAGCGTCAACCACCAGGACGCCGAGCTCGCGGCGACCATCTCCTTCAACCTGGCCCCGGGGAAATCGCTGAGCGACGCCCAGGCCGCCTTCCAGGACGCCCAGGCGCGGATCGCCATGCCCACCAACGTCCGCGGCGGCTTCCAGGGCACGGCCCGCAGCTTCCAGTCTCAGCTGAAGCAGGAGCCGATGCTGGTCGTGGCGGCGCTGGTGGCGATCTATATCGTGCTCGGGGTGCTCTATGAGAGCCTCATCCACCCGATCACCGTGCTCTCGACCCTTCCCTCGGCGGGGGTGGGCGCGGTGCTGGCCCTGCTGATCTTCAAGATGGAGTTCTCGATCATCGCTTTGATCGGGGTCTTCCTGCTGATCGGCGTCGTGAAGAAGAACGCGATCCTGATCATCGACTTCGCGCTCGACGCCGAGCGATCGCGCGGACTTTCGCCGGAGGCGGCGGTGCGCGAGGCTTGCCTCCTGCGCTTCAGGCCGATCCTGATGACCACGCTGGCCGCGGGCCTTGGGGCGCTGCCGCTCGCCATCGGCTTCGGCGAGGGATCGGAGCTCCGCCAGCCGCTGGGCGTGGCCATCATCGGCGGCCTGATCGCCAGCCAGCTGCTCACGCTGCTCACCACGCCCGTCGTCTACATCTATCTCGACCGCCTGCGCCGGAAGCGGCGCGACGAGCGGTCCCTGAGCCGGGCGAGCGGCGCCGCGCCGCTCCCGGCCCAAGGATGACGCCCATGCGCCTTCGCCTGTCCCGTCCGCTCGCCGTGCTCGCCGCCGCCGGTCTCGCCGGCTGCATGGTGGGGCCGGACTATCACCGTCCAGCGATGCCGCTCGCTCCCGCGTTCAAGGAGCAGGGCTGGAATCCCGCGCAGCCGGCCGACCTCAGCCCGCGGGGCGACTGGTGGCGCCTGTTCGGCGACCCCGCGCTGGCGGCCCTGGAGGGCCGGGTCGCGGTCAACAACCAGAACGTCGCGGCGGCCGAGGCCGCCTATCGTCAGGCGGAAGCGCTGGTCTCCGAACAGCGCGCCGGGCTGTTCCCGACCGTCAGCCTGGACGCAGGCGCCACCCGCTCGGGCGGAGGCCGCACCGGCGGCGGAACGGTGATCACCCAGGGCGCGGGAGGCACCGGCATCGTCTCCGGCGGCGGCGGACGCTCGTCGACCAGCTACCGCCTGAGCGCCAGCGCGAGCTGGGCGCCCGACGTCTGGGGCCGCATCCGGCGTTCGATCGAGAGCGCCCGCGGAAACGCCCAGGCGAGCCAGGCCGACCTCGCCGCCGCGACCCTGTCGGCCCAGGCCAGCCTCGCGACGGACTATTTCGACCTGCGGGAGCTCGACGCCGAGGCCGCCCTGCTGCGTGAGGAGGTGGCCGAGTTGAGCCAGAGCCTGAAGATCGCGCAGAACCGGTACAACGCCGGCATCGCGCCCCACTCCGACGCCCTGCAGGCGCAGAGCCAGCTCACCTCGACGCAGGCGGATCTCGCGGATATCGAACGACGTCGGGCGGCGTTCGAGCACGCCATCGCAGTGCTGACAGGCCAGACGCCGGAGACCTTCGCGCTGGCGGCCGAGCCCACCTGGAATCCGACCATTCCCGAGCCGCCGCCCGGCGTGCCCTCGCAGCTCCTGCAGCGCCGCCCCGACGTCGCGGCGGCCGAGCGCCGGGCCGCCTCCGCCAGCGCGCAGATCGGGGTCGAGACCGCGGCCTACTTCCCCGCCCTCACCCTCACCGGGACCTATGGCTTCACCGCCACCGAACTCGGCAAGCTGTTCAGCGCCTCCAACAGCTTCTGGTCCTACGGAGCCAGCGCCGCCCAGACGCTGTTCAACGGCGGCCTGACTCACGCCCGCGTCGGCGCCGCGCGTGCGGGCTACGACCAGGCGGTCGCGCAGTACCGCCAGGCGGTTCTCGCCGCGCTGCAGGATGTGGAGGATCAGCTCGCCGCGTCGCGCGTGCTGGCCGGCGAATACGAACTCCGCCGCGCGGCCGCCACCGACGCCGAGCTCGCCGCGACCATGGTGCGCAACCAGTACCGCGAAGGGCAGGTGGACTACACCAGCGTGGCGACCGCTCAGGTCAGCGCGCTCAACGCGCGCCGCACCCTGCTGCAGGCAGCGCTGTCGCGGCAGACCACGGCCGTGTCGCTGGTCCAGGGCCTCGGGGGCGGCTGGACCGCGCCGTTCTGAGGTGGTCCGCGATATTCATCGCTGGGAAACGAGCTGTGCTTTAGGACTGAAGGCGGGCCCAGGCGAGACTCGCGACGGCCGAGCGGGGGCGGCCGCCTTGCTGCGCATCTTCATCCGCGACGAGCGCGGCGCATCGGCGGCGGAATACGCCCTGCTGCTGGTGTTGATCTGCGTCGGGCTCGTGGTCTCCGCCATCGCGCTCAGGGGCGCGATCCAGGGCAGCATGCAGAATTCCGCCCACCAGATCGCCAGCACGTCGGGCGCCGGCGGCCCGTCCGGCGCCCCTCCGGGGCAATCCGGGGCGACGCCCGGGCTGTCGGGCGGCACGCCGGGGCAGGGCGGCGGCAATCCCGGCCAGGGCGGGACCGCCCCGGGCCTGTCCGGCGCCGCGCCCGGCCTTTAGCACGGGCCCTGAGGCGGCGCGGCACGGCTTTCGCTTGGCAGGCGAACATGAGCCGGAATGAAACAGCCGGCGCGAATCGGGGAAGCCCATGTCCGCATCCGCCATCGTCGCCCGCACCGCCGCCGGCGGCATCGAGTATCTGCTGAGCCAGCAGCCTGGCCCCCGCTGGAGCCCGCGCCTGCAGATCGCGACGCGCTACGCCAGCATCCGGGAAGCCACCCGCGTGGCGCTGCGCCTGCCGGGCCGCTTCCGGGCCTACGCCCTGCCGCTGGGCCCGGCCGGGGCCGAGCTTCTGGCCGAATTCGCCTGAGCCGCACCGCGAGCGCGGTTGCGCTCGCCGAGCGATGCCCCGAGACGCCCGAGAGCGCCGGCGCGCGGCGCCGTGCGCGCGGTCCTATTTCAGGCGATGCGCCAGATAGGCGGTAAGCAGCGGGATCCCCAGCAGCACGCCGACATTCAGCACGATGCAGAGCGCGCCGAGCACGCGCCGGCCGCGCCTGAAATGGAACACGGCCGCCTCGCTCATGACGCCGGTGATCGGCCCGAACACCAGCCAGGGGGAAAGACGCAGGCCGGTGAGGATCGCCGCGCGCACCTTCGGCCGCCTCTCGGCTGTCAGCCACCGCCTGTGACCTAGCATGAGCTCCCCCGGTTGTCCCCAAGCGGGACAGTCACGGGAGGCCAGGGCACGCGACGTGCCATTTGGTTTCCGAAAGCTTAATGGGCGCCGTGGGCGGGCGAGGCGCGCCGCGCAGGCCTGCCCGTCCCCGCGGAAGAAGCGACGACGGCGCAGTGGCCGTCGGACATGGCGAGCACGGAGCAGGCCGCCGCCGCCGCATGGGCGTCCTCGAAGCCCGCCACCTCGATCGCAAAGCCGCGGCCGTGCTCGGCCGGCCCGACGAAGGCGGCGCGGCCGTTCATGACGGTGAGGTTGCGGGCCAGCAGCCGCTGGAGCGCCTCTGTGGCCTCGCTCTTGGCGGAAAAGGCGCCGAGCCGCACGCGAAGCGCAAAGTTGAGGCTCGCCGCGTCTTCCTCGGCAGGCGTCGCGGCCGGGGGCGCCGGAGCATCGGCAGGCGCCGCTGCGGGCTTCGGCGAAGGTTCGGGCGCCGGTTCGGCCGGCGGGGCCGCCAGGTCCCCGGCAACCGGCGACGGGGAAACCTGCGGGACGGCGGGAGCGGGCGGGGCGGTCGACGGCGCCGGCGGTTCAGGAGCCGTCGCGGCGGCCACGGCCGGCGCAGCCGCCTCGGGCGCCGGCGACTGGGACGCAGGCGCCTCCGGTTGCGGCGTCGACGGCGCGGGCGCTGCGGCGGCCGCCTTCAAAGGCGGCTCCGGCGCGGGGGCGGGCGCGGCCGCCAGCTCCTCGACCTTGGCGGGCGGCGCCGCGGTGGAGGCGGCGGGAGGCGCCGCGGCGGGGGTCTTCGCTTGCGCGACGGGGGCCGCCCTCGGCTTTGCGGCTGCGGGCGGCCTGGGCCGCCCTGCCTGGGCGAGCTGCACCCGGCGGCCGCGCGGATGCGGTTGGACGCTGGCCCGCAGCGGCTGCGGCGCCAGCGGCCGCACGAACCCTGGATCGCAGACCGAGCGCCAGACCGCGTCGAGCAGGGTTCCGACCGTCGGAAAGCGCCAGTCCGTGTCCTGGTCGGCGATGATGTAGCCGGTGCCGGCGAGGTTGCGCTCGGGATGTCCGGTGGAGGCGCCCTGCCGGACCAGCCGCCGATTGCAGTCCACCGCCACGTCCACCTGCGAAGACAGGATCTCCACGTCGTTCGGCAGGGGGGCCGGCGGCGTCGTCGCCTCCAGGCGCACGGTCACTCTGGCGATCCCGTCGCTCACCTCCGTCCGCGCGATCACGCCGGCCACGGATCCCCGGCTGATCGCCACCACCTGGGCGGGCCGCAGGTCGGTCTCCTGCCCCAGCCATTGCACGAGCGCGGCGTCGCCGAGGCCGTCGGGATAGATCGCCGCCGCCCGGGCCGGGCCGGTCAGTCCGAGGCTCAGGGCCGCCAGGGCGATGGACGACGCCCTGGGCCGCGGGCGGCGGACAGCAGGCATGATTCGGCTCTCCCGACAGGACTTGGCGCGAGTCTCACGGATCGCGCCGCGCCGCGCTAGTCGGCGAACGGTCGCCCCCTTGCGGAGTTCGCGACGTGACAAGCTGCGCGCTTGCGTCCGAGCCACAGGCCTCCTTTAAGGAATCGCACCCTATGCTAGGGCTTCGGGAGGGGCCGAAGACATGTCCGCTCTATTCGGGAAGATCCGCGCGTTCATACTCCGGGAGATCCGCGGGAGCTTCCTTTACGAGGTCTCCGGGACTCGTCTGGTGGTCGTGCTGATCTCCAGCGCGTTCGCGGTGTTCCTGATCTGGGGCGCGTTCGCCCGCGTCGACGAGGTCGCCCGCGCCACCGGCAAGGTCCGGCCGTCCAGCAAGGCGCAGGTGATCCAGAGCGCCGAGGCGAGCACCGTCAGCGCCATCCTCGTGCAGTCCGGGGAGCGGGTGCACAAGGGTGAGCTCCTGGTCCGCCTGGACGACACCCAGTCCTCCTCCGAACTCGGCCAGATCCAGGCGGAGAAGGAAAGCCTCCAGGCGCGGGCCGCGCGCCTGCAGGACGAAGGCGCCGGCCAGGGCTTCACCTGCCCGGAGGATGTCCGCCAGAACTCGCCCGAGGCCTGCGCCAACGAGCAGAAGCTGCAGCAGGTCAGGGCCGAGGCCCTGGCGAGCAAGAATTCAGCCCTGACCGCCGCTGTCGAACAGCGGCGCCGCGAGATGGCTGAAGCCCAGGCCACCGCCTCCAGCCTCCGCTCGAGCCTCGCGCTGTCGCAGAAGCAGGTCGCCATGCTCGCGCCGCTGGCCGCCAAGAACATCGTGCCGCAGACCGAACTGCTCACGGCCAAGCGGGAGCTGACCGACACCCAGGGCCGGCTCGCGGCCGCCGAGGAACAGATCTCCCGCTCCGCCGCGGCGGTGCGCGAAGCCCAGGCCCAGGCTCAGGCCAACAACTTCCAGTTCCGGCAGGACGCGCTGGACGAGATGAACCAGCTGCAGGGCAAGCTCTCGGTGATCGCGGAGAGCTCGAAGGGCGCCGCCGGCAAGCTCGAGCGCTCGGAGCTGCATTCGCCCGTCGAGGGCATCGTCAACGACGTGCAGGTGGCCACGATCGGCGGTTTCGTCTCCCCCGGCCAGAAGCTGATGGAGGTGGTGCCGGTCGACGACAAACTGCTGGTCGAGGCGCGCGTGCAGCCGAAGGACATCGCCTTCGTCAAGGTCGGCCAGCCCGCCCTGGTGAAGGTGACCGCCTACGACTTCTCGATCTACGGCGGCCTGCCGGGGAAGGTCGTGCAGGTTGGCGCCGACAGCATCTACGACGAGCAGGCGAAGGAGGCCTACTTCACGGTCATCGTCGAGACACCGGTCTCTTACCTGACCTCCGGCCAGCGCCGGCTGCCAATCACGCCCGGAATGATCTGCACGGCCGACATCATCACCGGCCGCAAGAGCGTTCTCGATTATCTGCTCAAGCCGGTGCTGAAGGCGCGCAGCGACGCGTTGCGCGAGCGATGAACGGACCCGACGCGGCCGCCCTCGAGGCCGAGGAGGCCGAACGCTCCGGCAACCGGCTGCACTTCCGGGTGCTGTCGATCGGCGGCGCCCGCAAGGCGTTCCGGCTGGAGATGATCTACTGGCGCGCCATCGAGGTGATGGCCGAGCGCAACGGCCGCAGCGTGGCCGCGGAGGTCGAGGCGCGCCTCGGCAAGGCCGCAGAACACCCCAACCAGAGCTCGCTGCTGCGCGCGAACCTGACGTCGGACCTGTTCGAGGCGTGGCGGGAGGCGGAGGCGCAGCTCGCCCGGCCCGACTGGTCCGCGATGGTCGCGGCCCTGCCGACGCCGGCCTTCCTCGCCAGCCGCCGCTCCGTGCTGCTGGCGGTCAACGAGCCGCTCCTGGCCATGCTGCAGAGCCTGCGCTCCGAGCCGGGGACGCCGTTCGACACCCTGCAAGGGGCCGCGGACCTGCGGGTGCAGGTGCCGGATTCGGTGGCCGCCGAGCTGCGCGCCGGCGCCGAGCGCAAGTTCGTCGTCTGCAACGTGACGTTCACCGGCCAGAGCCAGAGGATCGTCTGCCGCGCGCGGATGATCGCCGCCCAGGGCGCCTCGCCAAGGTCCGCGAACCTGCTCGGCCTGCTGGGCGGCTAGCGCCCGAAGGCCGGCGTCACGGTCACCATGCTGGCCAGGGTGATCCCGGGCGTGCGCTGGAAGCCGTGCATCCACTCGCCGGCGGAACTGAACGTCACCACCGGGCGGTAGTCGGCGACCCGCTCGGCGGGCATCACCTCGTCGACGCCGCTGTCGAGCACCCAGTAGCCGTCGTCCATGCGGACCAGCAGCAGGGCGTGGTCGGCGCGGCGCACCAGGTCATGGGCGATCAGCAGATAGAGGTCGCGGCCCGGCACGCCGGCGGCGCGCAGCAGCTCCATCTTGGCGATCGCGTAGTCCTCGCAGTCGCCGCGGCCGCGGGCCAGGGTCTCGCGCGCGGAGGCCCAGTAGTCGCTCACCCCGTAATTCGAGATGTCGCTCTCGAAGGTGACCGCGTGGTTGATCCAGGTGTTCGCCGCCTGCACCCGCTCGCGTTCCGGAAGCGCGCTCAGCCTGCGCACCGCCTCGCGCCAGCGCGGATCGGTGGGCGGGGCGGCCTCGGCCACCCGGCGCCACCGCCAGTCGAGGCCGGTCTCGGAGACCGGCAGGGCGATCGAGCCGAACACGCTGGGATCGGGTCCGAGGGGCGTGGCCTGCCGGAGGCTCTGCGCATGCAGGTCCGCGGGCGGGCGCACGAAGGAGGCTTCGACGAGGGCGGGACGCGGCGGCTCCAGAGCCGCCGGCGAGACCGTGGACGGAGCCGCGCCCTGGCCGTTCTGCGCCCGGGTGATCTGCGCGAGCGCCGATCCGGTGGAGGAGTCGTGGAAGGCGTAGGCGGACGAGGCGCCGAGCGTCAGGAACTGCGCGGCGATCGCCTGGACGCTGGGCGCCGACTGCGCGTGGGCGGCCGGCGCCGCGCAGAGGGCCAACGCCGAGGCGGCTGAGGCGAGCCTCGCGATGAGCTTAGTCGAAGATGAATTCTTCCTCATGCGCGCAGCATGAGGCTTTCGACTTAAAGTCTAGTGCAGAAGTACTGCAAACATTGAATGAAACGTCATGGTGTAAATCGATTTACTTTAAGCTCGATTCACCGAACGGATTAACCTTGCCGGCATGTGAGGCCCGCCTCTCCGGAGCAAGCGCCAGCATATCCGGCTATGCGCCTGGCGGTCGCCGGGGCGACGGCCGAACGTGGATCAGACTCGAACATCTGGTGATGTGAACGGCCCCGCCCCACAAGATGTTGGGCCGGGAGAGCTCCAGCATAAGATTCTTTTCGGTCTTCGCGATCAGCGCTTGGTCGCCGCGAACCGCCCGCGATAAGCCTAGCCGTAAGGATTTGTTAAGGGTGGGCATTAGTCATGGCTTCTTCCAAGCACGTGCGTAAAGCTTCCGCGTCCAGCCACCGCCATGCGCCGGTCGGCAAGACCGAGGCCGCGGCGACGGCCGTCGCCGATCGCGACCAGGGCGTCCAGGCGCCCCGTCTCGGGCCGGCCGACGCCAACGCGCACGTGGTGCGCATCCACGCCACGCCGAGCGAGACGGTCAATCTCCCGGCCGGCGTCGAGCTGCGCGACATCACCGTCGACGGCAAGAATCTGGTGGTCCACCTGCCGGACGGCTCGATCCTGATCATCGTCGACGGGGCCGCGCATCCGCCGCACCTCGCCATCGGCGAGGCGGTGGTGGCGCAGAACACCCTCGTCGATCTCATCCATATCGCCCAGACGGAGCCGGCCGCCGGGCCGCCGACGAGCTCGGGCGGCGACTTCTCGGTCCCGGCCGGCGACATCGGCCCGGGTCTGGGCGTGAGCCCGCTGCTGCCGCCGACCGAGCTCGCCTTCGGCCAGCCGCAATTCACGCAGGCGCAGGGTTTCCTCGCCCGCACGCCAACCGTCGGCATCATCACGCCCACCCAGCCGGTGGCCGTGGAAAACGCCGATGCGCCGGTGCACGAAGCTGGCCTGCCGGCCCGCGGCTCCGAGCCCGCCGGATCAGACTTTGGCTCCAACAGCAACGTCACGACCGGCACCATCGTCTTCCAGGAAGGCGTTGGGACCACGACCGTCTCGATCGGCGGCGTGGCGGTGACCCAAATCGGTCAGGTCTTCCACGACGACATCGGCTTCCTGACGGTGACCAGCATCGCGCCGGGCGCGATCGGCTTCACCTTCACGCTGACCGACAACTCGGTGACCGACACCACGCCCAACGGCGCCGACATCGTCTTCCCGGTGCACGTGGTCGATTCGATCAACCAGACGGCCGACGCCAGCCTGACCATCCACGTGATCGACGACGTTCCGACCGCGCGCGCCGACACCGACGCCACCGTCAACAACGTGGCCACCGGCAACGTGGTGACCGGCGTGGGCACGACCAGCGGCTCCGCCGGGGCCGACACCCAGGGCGCCGACGGCGCGGGCGTCACCAAGGTCGCCAGCAACAACGTGCCGGCCGATGTCGCCACAACGGCGGACGCCAATCACAATCTCGTCGTGAACGGCCAGTTCGGCACGCTGACGCTGAACGCCGACGGCGACTACACCTACACCCGCACCGCGGCCGCGGGCTCTCTGCAGAGCGGCCCCGTGCACGACACCTTCACCTACACCCTGACCGACAGTGACGGCTCGACGAGCACGACGACGCTGACGGTGGACCTGCCGCAAGACGCGTCGCCGCCGCCGCCGCCGCCGCCGCCGCCGCCTCCGCCGCCGCCGCCGCCGCCTCCGCCGCCTCCCCCTCCGCCGGTCGCGCCACATGGCGGCGAGACGCCGCCGATCACGCTCGACGAGCGCAACCTGCCGAGCGGCACCTCGCCGGACTCGACGGCGCTGACGCAGGTCACGCACACCAGCTTCACGGCCGGTTCGTCGTCGCTGACGGGTTTCACGTTCTCGACCGACCTCAGCCATCTGCTGACCGACAGCAATGGCGCCGAGACGGGCGGCGCGATCACCTGGACGCGCGTCGACGCCACCCACATCGTGGGCTCGATCGACGGCGACGTGACCGCGATCACGCTCACCCTGACTCCGCCTTCCGGCGGCTCGATCGCAGCCAACGCCAGCGGTGAGGCGACCGTCACGGCGGTGCTGTCACAGGCCTTCGTCGACGCGACCGGGTCCGACAGCGTCAACCTCGGCTCGATCGACGTCGTCGCCACCGGCACGAGCGGCACGGCGACCGACACCGTCGGCGTCACCGTGCTCGACGACTCGCCGATCGCCAATCCGGACACCGGCGTGGTCGCGACGGGCGACATGCTGAGCGTGACGGCCGCCAACGGCGTGCTGCACAACGACCAGGGCGGCGCCGACGGCTTCGCCCCCGGCGCGGGCGTCGTCGCGGTGGGCGCGGGCGACAACGCGCCCGACACGGCCAACCTCGGCAATTCGATCACGGGCCAGTTCGGCGCCCTGACCCTGAACGCCGACGGTTCGTACGTGTACAAGGCCGACCCCAACGTCACCGCGGGCTCGGTCGACCACTTCACCTACACGGTCCAGGACGCCGACGGCGACACCTCGACCACGACGCTCGACATCACCGTCAACGGCACCGATCTCGCCGCGGGGACGGACACCGCCCTGGTCAACGAGGCGGGTCTCGCCGACGGCAGCAATCCGGGGACGGGCAACGTCTTCAACGGCGACCTGTCGGCCCATGTGAGCGGCGGGGCGGGTGGCGACACCTTCACGCTGGTCAGCAGCAACCTGAACCACGGCACGCTCGTCCTGAACGCGGACGGGACCTACACCTACACGCTGACCTCGCCGGTCACCGAAAGCCCGGCGGCCGACAACAGCACCGACACGCAGCACGGCGTCGACAGCTTCACCTACCAGGTGACCGACTCGCTCGGGAACACGTCGACCAACACGGTCACCGTCGACGTCAAGGACGACGTGCCGACGGCGAATGCCGACACCAACGACATCGCGGCCCAGACCTCGGTCACCGTCAACGCGGCGGCGGGCGTGATGGCCAACGACGTGCCCGGCGCCGACCACGCCACCGTCACCGGCGTCAAGCTGCCGGGCGACGCCTCCTTCTCCGACGCGGGCACGGTCCTGCACGGCCAGTTCGGCGACCTGACGCTCAACACCGACGGCAGCTACACCTACACGCGCACCGTCGATAATCCCGGCGCGGTCCAGGATGTCTTCGACTATCAGCTCACCGACGGCGACGGGGACACCTCCACCACCACGCTGACCATCGACATCGAGGACCACCCGGTCACCGTCACCGGCATCGGCGCCGAAGGCGGCGACGTCACGGTGTTCGAGATGAACCTGCCGGCCGGCTCCTCGCCCAATGGCGCGGCGCTGACCGCCAGCGGCTCGTTCACCGTGACTGCGGCCGACGGGCTGGATTCGCTGACCATCGGCGGGCACGCCTTCGTCACCGGCGGCGTGTTCTCGGCGGGCAACTTCACCACGGCGGACGGCAGCACCCTGGCGGTCACCGGCTTCGACGCCGGCACCGGCGTGGTCAGCTACACCTATACGCTCAACACCGCCCAGGCGGATGCCGCCGGCCTCGGCGCGAACAGCGTGTTCGAGAACCTGGCCGTGGTCGCCACCGACACCGACGGCGATACGGCCAACAGCACCCTCGTCGCCAACATTGTCGACGACCTCCCGACGGCGAACGCCGACACCAACTCCGTGACCTCGGGCGGGACGACCGCCACGGCCAGCGTCCTGACCAACGATGTCGCCGGCGCCGATGGCTTCGCCGCGGGCGGCGCCGTGATCGGCGTTGCGGCCGGCACGGACACCTCGACGCCGGCGACGGGCGCGCCGGGCCTGGTGCACGGGACGCTGGGCGACCTGACGCTGAACGCCGATGGCACCTACACCTACACCGCCAAGCCGAACGTCTCGGGGACCGACACCTTCGTCTACACGGTCCAGGACGGCGACGGCGACAAGTCGACCACCACGCTGACCATCACCGTCGGCGCCTCCGACCTGCACGCGACCACCGACGCCGCCCTGGTGAACGAGGCCGGGCTCGCCGTCATCGGCTCGCACGCGGGCGACGGCAGCAACGTGTTCAGCGGCACCGTGGCCGACAACGTGAGCGGCGGCGCCGGGACGGACACCTTCGCCCTGGTCGGCAGCGGCACGACGGCCAATGGCACGATCGTGCTGAACAGCGACGGGACCTACACCTACACGCTGCAGCATCCGGTCACTGAGGCGACCGCCAACAACGGCACGGACACCGTTCCGAACGTCGACACCTTCACCTACCAGGTGACCGACGCCGACGGGAACACGACCACCTCGACGATCAACGTCTCGGTCGTGGACGACGTGTCGAGCCTCGGCGCGATCCCGGACTCGACGGTGATCAACGCCGCCGGCAACACCACGGGCGGGAGCTTCTCGTTCGCGCCCGGCGCCGACGGCTGGCACCAGTTCGACATCACCGGCCCGACGATCACCGGGATCACCTACACCGAGACGCAGCTGGCGAACGGCACGCTGCTCACGGCGCTCGACACGGCGGACACCTCCAAGACGATCTTCACCCTGGAGGTGGACACCAACGGCACCTACACCTTCGACCTGGTGACGCCGAACGCGGGCACCACCCAGACCTTCGCGCTGAACAATCTGGCGCCGGGCAACCAGCCGAACTTCGCCGAGACCACCGACGGAACCATCGAGTTCAGCACGCCGAACGGCAACACGGTGAACTCGTCGACCCCGGGCTTCGGCATCAACAACCAGTTCGTCAGCAGCACCGAATCCTTCACCATGGAGTTCCACAATCCGGGCAATCCGGGGGTGGACGATGCAGCCAACACCAATCCGCTGTTCGTTAGCCAGGTCGAGCTGGACAACAACTCGATCAATGGCTCGCTGACCATCTCCTGGACCGCGACCAACACGATCACGCACCAGACCGTCACGGTGACCGGCGTCAACATCACCGGGACGTCGACGACCTTCGATCCGGGTTTCGACTTCAACCAGCTCACGATCACGGGCACCGGCGGCTCCGGCCAGGGCGTGCGGTTCTCGCAGGCCGTTCTGACCGAGAACATTCTGCCGCAGAGCTCGGACCTGCAGTTCAGCGTCACGGCGACCGACGGCGACGGCGACCAGACGGCCGCGCAGAGCTTCACGGTTCACGTCGATGCGAGCTCCGCCCCGGTGGTGCTCGACATGACCGGACAGGGCCTGCAGTTCGTCGGCCAATCCGCCGGGGTCACCTATGACCTCGCGGGCGACGGACACCAGCAGCACACCGCCTGGGTGGGCGCGGGGACCGGCATCCTGGCGGTCGACGCCAACCACGACGGGACCGTGACCAACGCCTCGGAGTGGGTGTTCACCTCCCGCGTCCCGGGCGCGACCAGCGACATGCAGGCCCTGGCCATCGAGTTCGACTCGAACCATGACGGCAAGCTGACCGCGGCCGACGCCCAGTTCTCGCAGTTCGGGGTCTGGCAGGACGCCAACGGCAACGGCGTGGCCGATCCGGGCGAGTTCAAGACCCTGTCGCAGCTCGGCATCGTCTCGATCGACCTCACCAACGACGGCAGGGCCTACAGCGCCGCCAACGGCGAGGTGGAGGTCAACGGCTCCGCCAGCTTCACCCGCGTCGACGGCACCACGGGCCTGGTCGGGGACGTCAGCTTTGCGGTTGGCGCCTCGGATCCGCTGAAGACGGTGGTGCAGCAGGTCGCCGCCGCCGGCGCCAACGCCGGGTTCGTCAGCTCGCTGGTGGCCGCGGGCCTCGTGGCCTCGGTGGACGTCACCGCCGCGGCGGCCGCGAACCTGTCGGACCACAGCTCGACGCTCCCGAGCCTCCAGCCTGTGCTGGACGACTCGACGGCGGGCTCGGCGCTCACCGCCTCGTCGGTCCTGGAGGACACGCACGAGACGACGACGCCCACCTCGCTGCTCTCCGCGAGCGGCGGGGCCCAGGCGGCGCAGCCGCAGCACACCGCCTCGAGCTCCGAGACCTCGGTCACCGCGCCGACCTCGCTCGACCAGCCGCATGAGGCCTCTGCGCCGCAGCCGGCGACGGGCGGGGACAGCAACACGGCGAACGCGCCCGCCGGCTCTCCGGCCCCGGCGTTCCTCGACGGGTCGTCGATGCCGATGGCGCCCTCGGCCCAGGCCCTCGCGGCCCATGCGCAGGCGGCGGCTCCGGCGGCTCCCGCCGCCGCGGCGGCCAATGCCGCGCCTGCCGCCGCCGCCGCGGTCGCCCATGTCCTGGCCGACGCCCTGGGCGCCGATCACGCGGTGGATCAGCTGCTGGCTTCGCTGCCGGCGGGTCAGTCCACGGGGCTGCCGGCGGTGGCGGCGCCCCTGGCTGCGGCCGTTTCGGCGGAAACCGGCGGTGCGGCGGTTATGGCGCACGCTGGCCTGGTCTTCGGCGACATGGGCCTGATGTTGCACCTTGACCATATCGCCCCGATAAATCATGCATAAAAAAAGTTAGGCCTGTTCCGCGACCGTGGTTCTCACTACGGTCGCGCTTCAGGTGGGGGTCTATGCAAGTTGGGGGATACATGAAAACGGGATTGCTCGCCGCAACGGCGGCGATGCTGGCGGTTGGGTGCGGCTCGCAGGCCATGGCCCAGGCGCCGCGCTCGCCGATCCTCTCGAAGGGTTCGGCCGGGGCCATGCGGGCCGATGTCGAGCAGCGCTACAGCGCCGCGGTGGCCATGTCGCGGGCGCCGGAGGTGATCCGCGCCAATGACGAGCGCTTCACCTGGGCGTCCGAGACCAAGGTCGCCTGCGGCATCGCCATCGGCTTCCTCAAGACCGGCACGGTCGACGAGGACAGCATCGACAAGTGCGACTTCTACTACCAGCGCATGCAGCAGCCGCCGGCGCCGATCATGACGCCGCCGGAGCCGGCGCCGGCGCAGGTCGCCGCCGCGCCGCCGTGCGCCACCAAGCTGCCGATCGTCTTCTACTTCGGCTGGAACGTGGCCGAGCCGCCGCCCGAAGCCGCCGGCGTCGCCCAGGCGGCGGCCCAGCAGATGCAGGCTTGCGGCTGGCAGAACCTGAGCGTGTCCGGCTACGCCGACACCTCCGGATCCACCGCCTACAACCAGAAGCTCTCGGAAGCGCGGGCCCGCAACGTGGCCAGCCTGCTCGAGAACGCCGGCGTCTCGGCCCAGGCCTTGACCCTGGTGGGTTATGGCGAAACCCGGCCGGCGGTGCCGACGCCCGATGGCGTCCGTGAGCCGCAGAACCGCCGGGTCGTGATCAACACCGCGGGGGCTCAGTAATGCTCAGGGGGCGGCAAATGAAGATGTTCGGTTTGAAACAAGGCCTGCTCGCCGCGAGCGGCGCCCTGGCCCTCTCGGCGTTCGCCGCGGGGCCGGCCGGCGCCATCGAGCTGAAGGAAGCGATCCAGATCGCGGTCGACTCCAACCCGCAGGTCAACCAGGCCATCCAGGACAAGCAGGCGATCGAGTTCGAGCGCAAGCAGGCCCAGGGCCTCTACCTTCCGCGGCTGGACGCCGAGGTCAGCGGCGGCGTCGAACGTCTCGACAGCCCGACCCGCCGGGCGCTGGGGCTCCAGACCCAGACGCTGTCTCCGGTCGAGGGCAGCCTCACGCTGCAGGAGACGCTGTTCGACAGCGGCAGCCGGCGCTCGGAGCTCGAGCGGCAGGCCGCACGCACCGACGGCGCCGCCACGCGGGTCGGCGAACGGGCGGAGTTCATCGCCCTCGAGACCGCGCGCGAATACCTAAACTATCTGCTGCAGCAGCGGCTGGTGGCCGCCGCCCAGGACAACGTCGCCTATCACGAGAAGATGGTGTCGGACCTGGGCGAGGGCGTGCGCAGCGGCTCGATCAGCGTCGCCGACCAGCAGCAGGCGCAGGAGCGGCTCGACGCCGCCCGTGCGCGGGTCGTCGAGGCCCGCGAAGGCCTGGTGAACGCGATGATCGCCTTCACCACCCGCACGGGCGTGCCGCTCGACCAGGTGTCGATGCCGCCTGAGCTGCCGATCCCGGGCACCCTGAACGACGCCATCGGCATCGCGCGGGAGAACAACCCGACGATCAAGATCGCGGTCTCCGACGTGGACGCAGCCGACGCGGTGGTCCGCAAGACGCAGTCGGACCTCTGGCCGAAGGTGGCTCTGGAGGCGCGCGCGCGGACCGGCCATGACGTGGACGGCTTCGCCGGCCGAACCAACGACGTGCTGGCGCGCGTGGTGCTGCGCTGGAGCCTCTACAGCGGCGGCATCAACCAGGCGAACGTGCAGGAGCAGGTGCGCCGGGCCAGCGAGCAGCGCTACGTGCTGCACCAGACGACCCGCCAGGCGGAGGAAGACGTCCGCACGGCGTGGAACCGCGAGGAGCAGCAGGCGGCGCTGGTGCAGGAGCTCACGCGGGAGACCCAGTCCGCGGACCAGCTCATCGGCTCCTACGCCGACCAGTTCAAGGTCGGCCGCCGGTCGCTGCTCGATCTCCTGGACACCCAGAACACCCGCTACAACTCGCAGGTTCTGCTGGAGACGGCGCGCTTCGCCGAGATCTTCGCGCGTTACAAGCTGCTCGCCGCCACCGGCCAGCTCCTCGACACGCTCGGAATCCAGCGGCCACATGACGCAACGGCGGATTCTCGGGCGCGCTTTAAGGTTCCGCCAACTCCCCCGGCGGAAGTTATGCGCAGGCGGCATGCCAACTGATTCATCTGCCGCCTGAGCCCGATGGAGTGGCGGGGCGGCTGAGGAGATCAGGACGTGAAAACCGACAAGATTGCTCCCGGCCCTGAGGCCGGGAGCGAGCCTGATTCCGTTCTCGAGGCGCTGCAGTACCTCGCGCGCGCCTACGACCGCCCGTCCGCGACGGTGGTGCTGACCTCGGGGCTGGCCGTCGACGAGCACGGCCGGCTGCCGTTCCACCAGGTGGAGCCCGCGGCCGAGCGGGTGGGCCTGCGCTCGCACGCCATGCGCAAGCCGGTCCGGGCCATCACCGCGCGTCACGCCCCGGCCATCCTCGAGCGGCTGGACGGCGGCGCCCTCGTCCTGCTCGAGGTGAAGGAGAAGCAGCACCGCATCTACGATCCCGCCCTGGCCGAGGAGCGCTGGTTCTCGCGCGCCGGACTGGAAAAGGTCTACGCGGGCCGCATCGTCACCATCGAGCCGGACCCCACCAAGGAGCGCGGCCTCGAAGGCACCGCCGTCGAGCCCGAGCCGCGGCACTGGTTCTGGGACGAGCTCAAGAAGTACCGCGGCCAGTTCGGCTACATCGCCGCGGCCGCCTCCACCGTGAACCTGCTCGCCTTCGCCATGCCGCTGTTCACGATGAACGTCTACGACCGGATCATCCCGAACAAGGCGGCGGCCAGCCTGTGGGTGCTGGCGCTCGGCGTCTTCTTCGCCCTCGGCTTCGACTTCCTGCTGCGCATCGCCCGCGCCCGCATCATCGACGAGGTGGGCCGCGAGCTCGACCAGAAGCTGGCGCAGCAGCTGTTCGAGAAGGTGATGAACATCCCGCTCGCCGCGCGCGAGGGCACCACGGGCGGCTTCGCCAAGCGGCTGGCCGAGTACGAGGTGGTGCGCGAGTTCTTCACCTCGACGACGGTCGTGCTGGTCATCGACATGGCCTTCGTGTTCGTCTTCCTGGCGCTGATCCTGGCGCTCGGCGGCTTCCTGGTGCTCATTCCGCTGGTCGGGATCGCGGCCATGCTGGCGGCCGGCTACAGCCTCCAGAAGGGCATGACGGCGACCCTCAAGGACGCGCAGGCCGACTCGGGCCTGCAGCACTCGACGCTCGTCGAGGCGATCGCCAGCACCGAGACCCTCAAGGCGATCGGCGCGGAGGGCCGCATGCTCGGCCGCTGGCGCCGCTATGCCGACATGAGCGCGGCCACCCAGGAGCGGCTGCGCAAGCTTTCGGCGATCGCCGTGACCCTCGCGTCCTTCTTCCAGCAGGCGATCAGCGTCGGCCTGGTGGTCGGCGGCTTCTACCTGTTCAACGCCAACATGATCTCGATGGGCGCGATCATCGCGATCGTGATGGTGGCCGGTCGTTCGCTGGCCCCGGTCGGGCAGTTCGCCTTCATCATGACCCGGGCGCGGCAGGCGATGCTGACGCTCACGGCCCTGCAGAAGATCATGGATTCGCCCGACGAGCGCACGCTCAACCTGCGCAGCGTGACGCCCGAGGTGGCGGCCGGCGCCGTCGAGTTCGAGCACGTGACCTTCCGCTATCCGGGGTCCGAGACCGACTCCCTGAAGGAGCTGCAGCTGAAGATCACGCCCGGCGAGCGCATCGGCGTCATCGGCCGCGTGGCCTCCGGCAAGTCGACGCTCGGACGGCTGATCTGCGGACTCTACGCCCCGACCGACGGGACCTACGTGGTCGACGGGTTCGACAGCCGCCAGTTCCATCCGCACCAGTTGCGCAAGGCGTTCCGCTACGTCGGCCAGGATGCCGAGCTGTTCAACGGCACGGTCCGCGAGAACCTGCTCCTGGGCGCGGCCGGCGCTGCCGACGAACAGATGATCGCCGCGGTCGAGCGCTCGGGCGCCGACATCTTCCTGTCGCGCGGCGCGAGCGGCTTCGACCTGCCGGTGGGGGAGCGTGGCTCGCGGCTTTCCGGCGGCCAGCGCAGCTTCATGGCCCTCGCGCGCGCCCTGATCGAGCCCTGCCGGCTCCTGTACCTCGACGAGCCGACCGGGGCGATGGACACCCAGAGCGAGGCCTATTTCATCGAGAAGCTCGGAAAGGCGCTCGGCCCGGACCAGACGCTGATGATCTCCACCCACCGCATCTCCATGCTGGCGCTGGTCGACCGGCTGATCGTGATCGACCGCGGCCGGATCATCGCCGATGGGCCCAAGGCGCGGGTGATGAAGGCGCTCGCCACGCCCGCCGCGGCCGTCGCCGCGGAATAGGCGATAGAGGTCCGTCTCGAGGTCAGGCGCGAGGCGGCCACGAGCTCCGTCTCGTGGCCGCAGGAATCAAGTAGAATGTCGCCGGGCTGAAATATATCGTAAGACGATATAGATGTAATCTCGGGTGAAATTCGCGTCTCAGGCGAAGAAACGGGGTCGGGATTCGCCAAAACTACGTCGGTTACCCGACTCGCAACTGCGACGCTTTGGCATGACGTAGTTAACGCTGATTAAATTCTGCTTGCCGCCGGTATAAGAAGTGCATAAAGCTCCGCCTAATCGGGGTTGGCGTGGTCGCGTCCAGAATTGGCACACCGCGCCCATGCAGATCGGGTGGGGCTTTCAAGATGCCGACGGTTGTTGGGACGAGCGGCGCAGACACGCTGAATGGTCTGTCGGGCGATAATCTGATTTCCGGCGGCGCAGGCGCCGACAAGCTGAATGGCGGGGCCGGAAACGACACCCTCGACGGGGGCGCTGGCGCCGATACGCTCAGCGCCAACTCCGGCAACGACCTGCTGGTCTTCAACGGGACCGACGCGTTCGGGACAACGGCCGACGTCTATGACGGCGGCTCCGGCATCGACGTCCTGCAGCTCAACCTGACGAGCTCCCAGTGGCTCAGCGCGAAGTTCCAGGCCGACCTGATCAACTATCAGACGTTCCTGGCGATCAACACGAACCAGCACACGCTGGAGGCCACGAACGCGATCTTCAACTTCACAGCTTTTCCGCTGTCCGTCTCGAAGATCGAGCAGTTCACGGTCACCGTGGACGGCCACGCGCTCTCGGTCACGGACGATCCGGTCACAGCCGTCAGCGACACGATGACGGCCAACGAGGACAGCTCCGCGACATCGGGGAACCTGCTGGCCAACGACCTTGTCCCGGACCTGGTGAGCGCGGTTCAGGTCGGCTCCGCCGCGCATGGCACAGTTTCGCTGGCGACGAATCTCAGCGATCCGTTCAACGCCAGCGCCACGGCCACCTACACGCCCGATCACGCCTTCTTCGACCATCTGGCCGCGGGCGTAACCGCCACCGACACCTTCACCTACACCGTCACCGACGCGGACGGCGACACCGGCACTGCGACCGTGACCGTGACGGTGGTCGGGGTCAACGACACCGCATCGATTATGGGGACGCCCACCGGCTCGCTCACCGAGGACGCAACGTCGACGGTGACCGGCACGCTGACCGTTTCCGACGTCGATGATGGCGAAGCGCACTCCAAGACCGTTGCGGCCGGCACGGCCACCGCCTCGGGACTCGGGACCTACAGCGTCGATGCCGACGGCCACTGGAGCTACACGGTCGATGAGACCAAGGTCCAGCACCTGGCGACCGGCGAGACGACCACCGACAGCTTCCTGGTGACCAGCCTCGACGGCACGGCGAGCCAGACGGTGACGGTGACCGTCACCGGGGCCGAGGATCCGGTGAGCTTCACCAGCACCGCCGAGACCGGCGCGGTCGTCGAGGACGGGACCCAGACCGACAGCGGCACGCTCGCCTTCACCGACCCGGATTTCACCGACACCCATTCGGCCAGCGTCCTCAGCGGGCCGGCCTCGGCCGACGCCTTCGGGACCTTCGCCCTGGGCGCGGTCAGCGAAGACGCCGCCACGGCGCCGGGCTCGGTCGGCTGGATCTACACCATCGACAACGCCAAGGCCCAGCAGCTGGCCGACGGCCAGACGGTGACCGAGACCTACACGGTCAAGGTCGACGACGGCCATGGCTCGACCGCCACCCCGCCGGTGACGGTGACCGTCACCGGGGCCGAGGATCCGGTGAGCTTCACCAGCACCGCCGAGACCGGCGCGGTCGTCGAGGACGG
>NZ_JAICYI010000036.1 GCF_025934275.1 Phenylobacterium sp. | reverse complement strand
GGACTGGGTGGCGGTGAGAGAGGGATTTAGTTCTCGTAAAATCAACAACTTACGCCAATGGCGGCGAGGCGGTTTGGCGCATATTTCTGTAGATATGCAGAAAACTGAATCCCTCTGTTTCCGTCACCCTTGTTGCGCGCGGCGGTTCAGGACATCGAGGGCGCCGTGCAAGTCCTTGCCGCTCAGGTGAGCGTAGTGCTTGGCGGTCGTGGAGATGTTCGAGTGGCCCGCCCATCTCGACACCTTGAGCACGTCGTTCTCTTTGGCGAGGGCGGTCAGGCAAGTGTGACGCATGGAGTGCAGCACCACGTCGGAAATGTCGTGCCCGTTGGGCATGGCCTGAACATCCTTTCTGATGTTCGACCACCGATACCAAGCCGCCGACTGCTTGAAGGGGAACAGCGGCCCACCGTCCGCCATGGCGGTCAGCTTCGGCAGCGACTCCAACACCGCGTCCGTCAGGGGAATAAGGCGAGGCTGCCGCGTCTTGGTCTGGTGCCGCTTCAGGGCGACGTAGGTGATCCCATCCGGGTGCATTTCGACGCTCTTTTCCGTGACGACGAGGGCTTCACCGAGACGGCAGCCCGTGTCCAGCAGGAACCGGATCAGGCGCCCATACCGCCACCACTCGCGGGTAGGCTCCGATTGCTGCCGCACCTCGATTGCCTTGAACACCGCCCGCTCCTCGGCAGGCGTGAGAACCCGGTCGCGGGCGTTGTTGCAGGTGATCGACGGCATCGGCGGCTTGCCACGAAGCAGCGGCTTGCCGTTCGCGTCGGTCCAGCGGCAAGCCATCGTGAGGGCCTTGCCCACCGTGTCCATCTTCCGTTTGACCGTGCCCGGTGCGTAGTCGAGGGCGAACAGGTCGTCCTTCAGCCGTTCGAGGCGGCTGTAGTCCATGGTGGCGACCGGCTCGTCACCGATGAGCTTCGTCAGCACCTTGAGGTTCGATTTCAGGGTGCGCTGCGAGGCCAGTTCGCGCGGGTGCCAGATCGTCTTTTCGCAGCGGACGAAAAGATCGTTCATGGTGACCATCGCCGAACTATGTCCACGAGACGACGTGACCGAACCGGGGGTGTTTCCGGTGCCCAGCACGAGATCGCGCGCCTTTTTGTGGGCCTCGGTCTTGTCTCGCGTCTTGGTGCTCAGGCGCCGACGTTGACCGTCGTCGTCGAAGTCCACGATCCAGATGCCAGACTTCTTCTGGCTGAGCGTATAGGCGTTCTTTCTCACTTACTAAGTTTCCATTGGTTGCCTTAGGGCAGCGACCGCGTGATTTGCGACCGCTAAACCCTCGCTCGTCAGACGCAGATGCTTTTTGCGCCGGTCGTCGTCGTCGGGGACTTGCTTCAGCCAGCCCAGCCCGTTCGGCTCTTGCTTCGAGGGGGCCAAGAACAGTTGGTAGGTTCTCTCGATGGATTGTCCGAGCTTCGGCAAGCCGTTCAGATCGTCGCCAGCCGCGTCGCGCAGGTCGCTGACGGTCATCTTGCGCCCGGCGAGGTCTGCCTGAGCCAAGAGCATGAAGGCGAGGGCCTGCCGATACGACGCGCGGGCGGGAAGGTAGTCCGCCAAGGCGGCGAACCCTCGGGCGAGGTGGTCGATGCTCTCGGCGAGTTCGGTTGTGCTGATCGTCTTCGTCACGGCGCAATCTCGGTCAGGTCATGGGGCGTGGGCAGCCGTTTGCGCCGCCGGTCGAGCACCGCCTCCGCTGCTCTCGTCAGGTCTCGGGCATCCGGCGCCGACATCAGCAGCGCGGTCGGGAAGCGAGCCTCGTTGGCAGCGGGCACGAACCGGGCCAGCACGGCTGCGCCTCGGCGCCGGAACCAGACGGTGCCGGGGCACTCGCGGGCGCGATAGGCGCACACGCTGAAGCCCACGTCGTCGTAGTGGGTGGGCGCAACGTCGTCTTCCGCCCAGCAGCGGCGCCACCAGTTGAGCAGCGGTCCAACTCGGGCAAAGCCGAGGACGTATCCGGCAGAAGGGGCGGGCGCGTCTTCGCCGAGAACGTCTTGCGCGATCCGGGTCTCGTCGTAGCCCCACATCCGCGCGAGGGCGGGTTCGGGATTGGGGACCACGCGCCAGATGAGTGCGTCACCCATGCGCCTGCCCTCCCACGCTCGCTCGAAACCAACGGCTCATTTCTCGTCCTCAAGTCGGGCGACCGCCGCCCATGCCCTTCTTCTAACTTCTTAGTTGACAGTAGTCAAGCGGATTCTGTAGAAGTGCAGATAGTGAAGGGCGGCGCGGCGACGTTCCCCCGTTCAGAGGGAGCGTAGTTCAGTGTTTTCAGGTGGTTGGGTCGCGGCGTGCCAAGGAGGTGTGCCAGAAGCACCCGAAATGGCCCATGCGCGGCCCCGGCGGCGCGCGAAAGGTCGCGTTCGCAGCCCGGCTAAATACCCTCAGTCCAGCCGAGGGAGGCATATGCGCTATTGGGAGATCGTGCAGGGCATGCGCCCTCGCCCCGAGGGGATGAAGCCGTCGAAGGCCGCTGCCGCGCCCTGTGCGTCCGCCGTGCCCCGCAGCGGGGCCGTTGGTGGTCCCCCGGTCATGGCTGTCCAGCCCCGACCGCGCCCGGTGCAGCCGGAGGCGAGATGAGGCCGCCTGCACGCGTTCGGCCCAGCTTGGAGCGGGGGCTGCCCTATTCGACCCATCCCGGCGCCACTCGCCTCCTTCACCGAATGCAGCGGTGCGGGACGGGCGACTGGAACGGCCACTTCACCTGTCGCACGCCGGGGTGCGACGAGTGCCGGGGCCGCTACATCGGAAAGCAGCGACGTGCGGCTCTTGCCCGCTTTGCTGATGCCTCGAACGACGATCTTGCGATGGTCACCATCGTTGTCGGAGCGACCGGGTGGATCGACGAGGTTGCCGATCTGGTGACCGCGTTTCGCAAAGACCTGAGGAACGTCGTGGATGGCCTTCGACGCTCGCATCGTCGCTGGCGCAGCGTCGAGTTCCTGATGTGGTTGGAGACCGACGCGTTCGCCTCCGAAGACTACGTTCTGCTCGGCTCCGACAAGCAGGCGCAACTCGGGCCGATGGCGCCCCTGATCCTGAACCCCCGTGCGCCGGTCTGGATCGTCACCTTCCACGGGATCGTCCGCCTGAACGGCCTCGAACCGCAGCAGATTCGTCAGGAGCTTGAGCGCAAGTGGGGCGGCGCCAAGCGGGTCGATGTCGCCCCGTTTGCGCCGGAAAAGACCGAGAGGGCAAACCTCGGGGACATCATCAACTACGCCCTGAAGCACCAGTGCCGCACCCATCTTGGAGCCGCCGAAGAGCGATGGCCGGATGAGTGGATCGCGGAGTATTTCGCCTTCCTGCACGAATGGTCCCGTGGGTTCCAGAAGCTCAAGGTGAGCGTGGGTCGCCAAAGAATGTGCGGCGTCGGCATTGAAGCTGATGGTGGGCTTGGTGTTGTTGTTCACGATCAACTTGTCGATAGTGAGCATGATGTTGACGAATTAGACGTTGATCCACTTCCTTTCTCATGCTCATTTAGTGTTTTTGATAACTACTATTACTGTGACAGGGAGAAGTATGTTTGGAATAAACTTGAGTGAACCGGATGTGTCCGCGTGGGCGAGGGTCGATGTCGCAGTTTCGCGCGACGACAACGATTACCAAGACCGGATGCTGGAAATGCGTGCCTACTGCGCCAGCCAAGCTCGGGCGCCGTGGAGCTACCGTGCGCCGATGTCCCGGCGTGAGGTGTTCTTCTTGTTTGAGGACGACAACGATGCCGTCTGGTTTAAGATGCGCTACGGCTGACTTCAGGACCCATTATGCGTCGCGTCCGAGAAACCACGGGGTCGCCACGATGAAACTCTCCGCGTCCGCAGGCGAAGCGAACGGCCCTACCATTGCGCCCGAGTGTCGATCCCTAAACGCGCCACCCTCAATCCGCTCTCGTTCAACGATATAGACTTGGCCATTGCTGAACTCGCGCACCTCGACTTCACGTTCAGCGTCTTCGTCATACAGCTTGAACGCGACTCGGTATTCAAGGCCGTAGAGCGGCGATCTCGTCTTCCGCTCAAACAGCCTTCTCCACCATGCCATTGGCCGCCCCCTTGACCCTAATCGACGAAGGCGCGGGACACGTCGAAGTAGACCGTCTTCTCGGCAACCATTTGAGCTTCGGAGGCGGTGACCGCCCGCTCCCGAACACGGTGCCGGTCGAACACTATATTGGCTTCGTAGGCTTCCGATGCATCGCCCCCGGTCAACGCCAGCCTGAAGCGGCCCGGTGCGATCAGGTGAAGTTCGGCGCCGTTGATGTCGGCCAGATCAGCGAAGGCTGATCTCGGCACAAACACGGGATGCCCGGCGACAGAAATCTCGACCGCATCGGTCAGGCTGCAAGGAATGCGACTGTAGGTGCAACTCGACATGCGCCGTTTGGGCGGCTCGTCGCTCGGCTTGCCGATGTCTACCTTGTGGGTGAAGAACTGAACCAAGACTGCCTTTCCGCCGAGGGTGGCGGTGATCCTCGTCTCCCCTTGCGCGGCGACGCGCGAGCCTCCGTCTTGTTTGGTGGCGGCAAGACCGGACCCGGAGGTGGCAAGTGCGATGCAAGTCGCCATTACCATCAACTTTCTGGCCATCGCATCCCCCGTCCGCCCCATCCAAATCGGACGATGCCTTTATCGGGGGGGCAACTCAAGCGATAGGGGTGGCTTCATCTCGCGTGAACTCCCCGGAGCGAAATGCCCGGTCCGAGTGTGCCAAACGTGCCAAGTGCGCCACGGTGGGCGGTGTGCCAATGGCACCCGGTGCCAGAATCCGCGTAATAGACTGATTTTATTGCGGAAAACTGGCGGTGAGAGAGGGATTCGAACCCTCGATACGGTTGCCCGTATACACGCGTTCCAGGCGTGCGCCTTCAACCACTCGGCCACCTCACCCACCGTCCGGCGCGGGGAACCCGCTCGGCGGAAGCGGCGGAATATAGGACGAAGCTTAGCCCGGCAAGCGCCGCCGGGCGGCCTGGGTCAGTCGCTGCGGATCGAACAGTGAGGCCGGCGCGCGCGCCTCGATGCGGGCCTCCAGACGCGCCGAATCCGCAAGCCAGGCGGTGAGCTCGGCGGCGACGCCGGGGCGATGGTCGCGCAGCGCCTGCTGCGCCTGCGCCAGCCGGGCGTCGGCTGCTCGGAGCTCGGCCCTGAGCGGCGCCAGGGCCGCGCCCGCATAGCGCTCGTCGATGAGCCCGAGCCGGGTGCGCGCCGAGGCGATCATCAGGATGGCGGCCGGCGCATCGCCGGCGGCGATCTCGCCCTGCGCGGCGGCCAGCGCCCTGCGCACGTCACTCATGAAGTAGGCCGGCGTGACGGGCACGCTGGCGGTCTTGGGGCAGGCGTCCGGCGAGAGGTGGCGCACGTATTCGGCGATCCCCTGCAGCACCGCCTTCGGCGGCTCGGGCCCGTCGAACTCCTCGGTGATCAGGCCATGGATGAAGGGCTCGAGCTTATGGGCGCCGCGCGCCTGGTCGACCTTCAGCTTCGCCCTGGGTCCGGAGAGGTCGGGGATCGGCTTCGGGTCCATGACATCGTCGCCGCGATGCGTCGAGAACAGCGAGTCGGTGACGTCGGCGGTGCCCGGCGCCCCGGAGACGCCCGGGAACAGGAAGTCCGGGTTGGTGCGGCCGCCCTTGTGGCAGGTCTCGCAGTTGACGCCGGCCCGCGCCGCCTGGCCGCCCAGCAGCACCGGCGTGCGGAAGGCGGCGCGGCCCACCTCGACTTTCAGCGCCTCGGCCGGGTCGCGCGAGCGTCGCAGACATTCCGCGGGCGCGCGATCGAAGGCGGCCACAGGATCCACCGACCTGGCCGCCCAGCGCATGGCGCGGATCGGGGCGTCGCCCGGCGAGGCGGCGAGCGCCAGCGCGCCCGCCGCCATCCAGATCGCAAGGCCTAGTGCTGCGGGTCGTGGCCTGCGTCGATCCAACGGCGCAGCTCCTCCGTCTCCGCACAGCCGTAGACGCAGACGCGCTCCAGCTTGGCCAGCATTTGCTTCGCGCCGGCGATGTCGCCCTTCTCGACCTTCAGCTCGCCGTAGTACTCGGTCGCGCCGACGTGGTCGGGATCGATGGAAAGCGCCTGGCGGTAGTAGCTCTCGGCCTTGGCGTAGTCGCCCTTCTTGCGCCAGGCGTAGCCTTCGTAGGTGATGATGTCCGGGTGCGGCCCGAACTCGAGCTTGGCCTTGGCCAGGGCGGCGAGCGCATCGTCATAGCGCTTCTCGTTGATCAGGCTGACCGCCTGGATATAGGCGGCGTCGCCAGCCTTGGGTCCGCCGAACAGCATCTTGCCTGAGAGCGCGGCGCTCGGCTTCGTCGGCGCCTCGCCGGGCGTCATGACGGCCTCGAGGTCCGCGCTCATCGACTTGAGCTTGGCGGCGTCAGGGCAGGCGTCGCCGCAGCTCTGCATCTTGGACTTCAGCCAGTCGAGTTCGCTCTGCGCCTTGGAATCCTTCAGCTTGGCGAGCGCCATCCCGAGGCCCGCGTGGCCCTGAACATCGTCGGGCGCGAGCCTCACCAGCCGCTCGTAGGCCCGCCTGGAGCCCTTCCAGTCGTTGTCGCCGGCCTTGGCCATGCCGAGCAGCCGCCACCCGTCGGGATTGCTCGGAACGGCGTCGGTCACGTGCTGGGCGGCGCGCACGGCGTCGCGGTACTGATTGGCCTTCAGCGCGGTGACCGCCTTGGCGTACTCGGCGGCCGGATCGTACTGCGGCGTCGAGGCGCTGGGACCGCCGTAGCCGGCGCCGCTCGGCATGGTTCCGCCGCCGCCGCCGCCGGAAGCCAGCGCCGCCGAGCCGGCCAGCGCGATCGCGCCCGCCAGCAAGCCTATCTTCCAGGTCTTAGCCATGGGGCATCTCCTCCCATACCGACGTTCGATGCCACTCTTGCACGAAAGTTCCCGTACGTCAGCAATGGCGCCCGCGGCGTGCAATCGACGGCCGGGCGTCCTATGTTTGCGGGCGACAAGGAGGCCCGTTCGATGCTGTTCGCCAAGACGCCGCTGGAGATCCCGACTCCCGAGACCGCCTTGCCGGGCCGGACGCATCCGATCCCCACCGCCGAGGTCCACTTCGTCAACGGCCATGCCCTGAAGGGGCCCTATCCGGAGGGTCTGGAGACCGCCTATTTCGCGATGGGTTGCTTCTGGGGCGTGGAGCGGAAGTTCTGGCAGCAGCCCGGCGTGTGGGTGACCGCCGCGGGTTACCAGAACGGCCTGACGCCCAACCCGACCTACGAGGAGGTCTGTTCCGGCCGCACCGGCCACGCCGAGTCGGTGCTGGTCGCCTACGATCCCAGGCAGGTGACCTACCCCGATCTCCTGAAGCTGTTCTGGGAGAACCACGATCCGACCCAGGGCATGCGCCAGGGCAACGATGTGGGCACCCAGTACCGCTCGGGGATCTACGTCGTGAACGACGCCCAGGCAGCCGAGGCGGAGGCCTCTCGCGAGACCTATCAGAGCGCCCTGAACGCCCAGGGCTTCGGCCGCGTCACCACCGAGATCGCGCCGGCGGGCCCGTTCTACTTCGCCGAAGCCTACCACCAGCAGTACCTGGCCAAGAATCCAGCGGGCTACTGCGGGATCGGCGGCACCGGCGTGACCTGCCCGATCGGCGTCGGCGTCAGCGCCTGACGCGGTCGCGAGCGGTCCCGTGACGCGCGAAGAGCTGCACGCGGCCGCGATGGCGCTGCCCGGCGCGACGATGAACGTGCAGTGGGGCGACGACCACATGTACAAGGTGGGCGGCCGGATCTTCGCCGGCGCGGACGGCGGCTACGCCAGCCTTTCCTTCAAAGCGACGGACATCGCCTTCGAGGCCCTGACCTCGAGCGGCCGGGCGCGGCCCGCGCCCTACATGGCCCGCGCCAAATGGGTGACGTTCGATGACCTCGCCGCCCTCGATTCGGACGAGGTCCGTGACTGGCTCAAGACCTCGCACCAGCTGGTCGCCGGCAAGCTGACGAAGGCGCAGCGCAAGGAGATCGGCCTGTCATGATGCGCGAGGAGATCGGCGCCGTCGCCCTCGGCCTGCCGGCGACCAGCAAGGTCGTGCAGTGGGGCGGCTCGGACGTCTACAAGGTAGGCGGCAAGGTGTTCGCCATGTGCGGCGACATCTACGTGGCCTTCAAGGTCACCGACATCGGCTTCGTGGTGCTGACTGAGGACGGTCCCGGCCGCCAGGCGCCCTATTGCGCCAAGGGCCAGTGGGTCGCGGTCGACCTCGACCGGCTGGCGCCGGATGACGCGCAGGGCTGGATCTCCACCGCCCACTCGCTGATCGCGGCGAAGCTGACCAAGAAGGTCCGCGCCGAACTCGGGCTTTAGGTGCGCGCGGCCGACCGCGACCGCTAGAAGCGTCCCATCAGCACCAGGACGATGACGATCACGAGGACCAGCCCCAGGCCGCCCGACGGATAGTAGCCCCAACTGCGGCTGTAGCCCCAATTCGGCAGGGCGCCGATCAGGAGCAGGATGAGGACGATGATCAGGATGGTGCCAAGGCCCACGCGGTCTCTCCTTCGTGTCACGCCCCGACTTGGCCGTGCGACAACACGCAGCCCACAGCGGAGGTTCCGGAGAGCTCGGCCGCGCTAGTCGGCCGCGTCGGCGGTGTGCAGCCGCCCGTCGGTGGATTTCACGGCCAGGGCGTACATCAGCCCGATCCAGGCGCCCTTGATCCGCGGCAGCACGGTCAGCGTGCTCGCCGCCAGCCCGCTCATCACCAGCGGCAGCGATCGGGCGGGACTTTGCCAGACCCAGGGGATGAACAGCAGCGGCACGATGATCAGGTGGCCGGTCAGCAGAATGGTGACATAGGCCGGCCCATCGTCGGCCGGATACCGGGACAGGTCCTCGTCGCAGCGCTCGCAGCGGCCGTTGACCTTCAGGTATTTCCAGAACAGCGGCCCGCGCCCGCACGCCGGACAGCGGCCCTTGGCGCCGCGCCAGACCGACAGAGCGAGAGGATGGGCGACTTCCTGCATACGCGACCGCATATGCGCGCTGGAGGGGGCCTGCGGAAGGGGCTGGGCGGTTGCGTCGCAGAAAAGCCCCGCTGCGCGTCGCCGCTACTTCTTCAGGTGTGGCCGGAGAGCTCGTGCTTCGAGCGGGACATGGGGCTTCGCGGGTCTGATGGCGGATTCGCGACCGAACCCCCGCCGGCCGTCCCCTGTTCCGGACCCTAGTGCTTGGCGTCCTGGGCCGAGCTGGAGACCGCCTGTCCGGCCGCCTGCATGTCGCGGCCCATGCCCTGGATGGTGTTGCAGCCGGCCACGAGCACCGTCATGGCGGCCGCGGCGAGGACGATCAGCTTGCGCATCGAAGAGGCCTCCCGGAAATCGATGGCGCCGGATTTCGGCTGCGCCGCGCCGACAGTCAAGCTTGCGGCGCGCTGAGCGCCTGCAGCCTGGCCGCCATCCGCTTGACGTGGCTCCCGGGCCAATAGAGGCGCCCGCAAACCGGGCAGGCGCGGAACGGCCCGCCGCGCGACCGCGACCCTTGTGGCATGCGCGCCACCTCCTCCGGGGTCGCGGTCCGCAGCGGCGCATTGTCGACGACGCAGCGGGTGAACGGGGCCAGCGTCCAGTCGATCGGCAGCAACCGCGACAGCGCGCGCGCCTGGGCCTCGGCGGTCGGTTCCGCCAGCAGCACCGCGCCGGGCCCGCCTGCGGAGGCGAGGCGGCGGTCGCGGGTGAGGAGCACGCGCGCCTCGGCCTTGGCGCGGGCCAGGATCGCCTCGTCGCGTTGCCCGCCCGTTGCGAGGTCGGCGTCGTAGCCGGCGGCCCGGAGCAGCCGCGCGAGGCTCGCCAGCATCTCGTCGCAAAGGAAGCGCATGCGCGGCAAACGCGCCGGCCCTAGGGTTCGCTTATGAGCGCGGCGATCCTCGGCGAGACGGTGCTGGCGGCGCACGTGGTGGTGATCGCCTTCAATTTTTTCGGGCTGGTGGCGATCCCGCTCGGCGCTGCGCTCGGCTGGGCCTGGGTGAGGATCTCCTGGTGGCGGCTGCTGCATCTGGCCTCGCTCGCCGTGGTCGCCCTGCAGGCGGTGCTCGGACGCGCCTGCTTCCTCACCATCTGGCAGGACGCGCTGACCGGCGCCGGCCGCTCGGAGCCGCCGCTGATCATGCGCTGGGTCAACAGCGTCATCTACTGGCCGCTGCCGATCTGGGCGTTCACGGTCGCCTACCTGCTGATCTTCGCCTACACGGCGGCGCTGTGGCGCTGGGTCCCGCCGCGCCGGCGCGGACCGGCGAATTAGCGAACGGCTAAGCGACTCCCGTCAGACTGGCGGAGATCGTCAATCGGATGGAGTCGCTCGTGCGCAGCATCGTCCTCACCATGGCCGTCCTGGCGCTGGGTCTCGCCGCCTGCGGCCACAACGTCGAGCAGCGCGCCGCCACCGGGGCCGCGGCCGGCCTGGTGGTCGCGGGCCCGCTGGGCGCAGCAGTCGGCGCCGGAGTCGGCGCGGTGGTCAGCAAGACCACCGACAAGAAGTAGCCTCGGCGGCGAGCCCGCGCTTCCCAGTCGTCCGCCCGCCGGTCATGCTGGCGCAAGCACGAAGGGGGCGGATTGCCAGGTCCGAAGATCCAAGGGGCGGCTGGCCTCGGCTTGCCGATCGCGGCGGTGCTGTGCGCCATGGCCTGCTTCCAGGTGGGCGCGGCGCTCTCCAAGGGGCTGTTCCCGGCGGTCGGGCCGCAGGGCGCGGCGGCGCTGCGCATCAGTCTCGCGGCCGCCATGCTGCTCGTGATCCAGCGGCCGTGGCGCACCTGGCCCCAGCGCGCGCCGGCAGCGGCGCTCGCGGTGCTCGGCCTCGCGAGCGCCGGCGCGATGATGATGTTCTACCTCGGCCTCTCGCGCCTGCCGCAAGGGGTGACCATCGGCCTGCAGTTCCTGGGCCCGCTCGCGATCGCCCTGGCCGGCTCGCGCAAGGCTACCGACCTCGTCTGGGCGGCGCTGGCGGCGGCCGGCGTCTGGGGACTGGTCGGGCCGAACTCGGGCGGCGGGCGGCTGGATCCGGTCGGCATCGGCTTTGCGCTCGGGGCGGCGGCGAGCTGGGCGGCCTACATCCTCTCGGGCCGCATCGTGGGCCGCGCGTTCGGGAACGCCTCGGCCGCCTGGGCGACCTCGATCGCCGCCCTGGTCGCCGCGCCCATCGGGATCGCGCACGCCGGCTGGGCGCTGGTCTCCCCCGCCGTGCTGCCGCTCGGACTGCTCGTCGCCCTCGTCGCGACCGCCCTGCCCTTCAGCCTCGAGCTCTACGCGATGCCGCGCATGCCGGGCCGGACCTTCTCCGTGTTCATGAGCCTGGAGCCGGGCTTCGGCGCGCTCTCCGGCCTGATCCTGCTGCACGAGCGGTTGGCCTGGCCCCAGCTCGCCGGGTTGCTGGCGGTGATCTCGGCCGCCGCCGGCGCTGCCTGGTCGGCCGGCCGGCGCGCCGGGGCCGCGTCCCTGGTCACCGAAGCGCCGCCGGACTAATCCGCGTCCATCTTCAGCGCGGCGATGAAGGCCTCCTGCGGGATCTCCACCTTGCCGAACTGGCGCATGCGTTTCTTGCCCTCCTTCTGCTTGTCGAGGAGCTTGCGCTTGCGGGTGATGTCGCCGCCGTAGCACTTGGCGGTGACGTCCTTGCGGAGCGCCCGGACCGTCTCGCGGGCGATGATCCTGCCGCCGATCGCCGCCTGGATCGGGATCTGGAACATGTGCGGCGGGATCAGCTCCTTCATCTTCTCGACCATGCTGCGGCCGCGGGTCTCGGCGCGATCGCGGTGCACCAGCATGGAGAGCGCATCGACCGGCTCGGAATTGACCAGGATCGACATCTTCACGAGGTCGCCCTCGCGGTAGCCCTCGATGGAGTAGTCGAACGAGGCGTAGCCCTTGGAGATCGATTTCAGCCGGTCGTAGAAGTCGAACACCACCTCGTTGAGCGGCAGGTCGTAGACCACCATGGCGCGTGAGCCGACGTAGCTCAGTTCGCGCTGCTCGCCGCGGCGGTCCTGGCAGAGCTTGATGATCGAGCCCAGGTAGTCGTCGGGCGAGAAGATGGTGGCCTTGATCCACGGCTCGGCGATGGATTCGATGCGTACCGGATCGGGCAGGTCGGCGGGATTGTGCAGCTCGAGCTCGGCGCCGTCGGTGAGCTTGATCCGATAGACCACCGAGGGGGCGGTCGCGATCAGGTCGAGGTCGAACTCGCGCGACAGCCGCTCCTCGATGATCTCCAGGTGAAGGAGGCCCAGGAAGCCGCAGCGGAAGCCGAAGCCGAGCGCCGCCGAGGTCTCCATCTCGTAGGTGAAGGAGGCGTCATTCAGCCTGAGCCGGCCGATCGCGGCGCGCAGGTCCTCGAACTCGGCGGCGTCGACCGGGAACAGGCCGCAGAACACCACCGGCTGCACCTCACGGAAGCCGGGCAGCGGCGCCGCGGCCGGGCGGCGCTCGTCGGTGATGGTGTCGCCCACGGCGGCGTCCGCCACCTCCTTGATCTGGGCGGTGATGAACCCGACCTCGCCGGGACCGAGCGCCTCGACGTCGGTGCGCTTGGGCCGGAAGACGCCGATGCGGTCGATCTGATGGCTGGCGCCGGTCTGCATCATGCGGATTCGCTGGCCGGCCCTGAGCGTGCCGTCGAACACCCGCACCAGCACGATCACCCCGAGGTAGGCGTCGTACCAGGCGTCCACGAGCAGCGCCTTGAGTGGCGCGTCCGGATCGCCCTTCGGCGGCGGCAGCCGCTTGACGACCGCCTCCAGCACCTCGTGGATCCCCTGCCCGGTCTTGGCCGAGCACTCCACGGCCTCCGAGGCGTCGAGGCCGATGACGTCCTCGATCTGCTGGCGCACCCGGTCGGGCTCGGCGGCCGGCAGATCGATCTTGTTCAGCACCGGCACGATCTCGTGGTCGTTGTCGATCGCCTGATAGACGTTGGCGAGGGTCTGCGCCTCGACGCCCTGGCTCGCATCCACCACCAGGATCGAACCTTCGCAGGCCGCAAGGCTGCGCGAGACCTCGTAGGCGAAGTCCACGTGGCCGGGCGTATCCATCAGGTTCAGGACATAGGTCTCGCCGTCATCGGCCTTGTAGTGCAGCCGCACCGTCTGGGCCTTGATGGTGATCCCCCGCTCGCGCTCGATGTCCATGGAATCGAGCACCTGCTCGGTCATCTCGCGCTGGGTCAGCGCGCCGGTCTCCTGGATCAGGCGGTCCGACAGCGTCGATTTGCCGTGATCGATATGGGCCACGATCGAGAAGTTGCGGATATGGCCGAGCGGGGTGGTCATGCGGCGCCCGTCTAGCACATTCGTCCGCCGTGGCGAGGCGCGCTGTCCGGTCGCGGCGCGGCGAGACCTTCGGGCGTGGTTAATCGGGCGTTAAGGCGGCCTTTGCCATGACTGGGCCGCAAACGGGGCGGGGAAGGTTTCAGCGAAGAGACTCTTAGGACACACGCGCCCATGGATCGCCGAACGCTCATCGTCACGGGCCTCGTGACGCTCGGGACCGCCGCCGTCGCTCACGGCCAGACGAGCAGCCGCTCGCTGCCGCCCGCGCGGCCCGCAGGCTCCGCCCCGCCGCCACCGCCGCCGCCGCCGGAGGACCCTCCGGCCGAGGCGCCGAGGTCTCCCAACCTGCAGCCGGCCTATCCGGCCGACAACGGCAGGGCCGAGACCTACAGCGAGGACGAGATCGTCAATTCGGTCTCCGACTTCATGGGCGTGACCGCGGAGAGCGCCGGCGCCGCGGTCGAGCGGATCTTCGCGAAGAACGGCCGTCCCACCGCCTACATCGCCGGCACGGAGGCGTCCGGCGCGCTGGGGATCGGGGCCCGTTACGGCAAGGGCCTGATGTACATGAAGAACCGTCAGCCGATCGAGGTCTACTGGCAGGGCCCGTCGATCGGCTTCGACACCGGCGGCAACGCCAGCCGGGTGTTCACCCTCTGCTACAACCTCGAAGACCCCAATCAGATCTTCCAGCGGTTCCCCGGCGTCGAGGGAACGGCCTATTTCATCGCCGGCATCGGGGTGAATTATCAGGAAGCGTCGGGGATCACGCTCGCCCCGATGCGCGCCGGCGTCGGGTTCCGCCTGGGCGCCAACGTCGGCTACCTGGCCTACACCCGCAGACGCAACATCCTGCCTTTCTAGCGCTCGTCCAAGGTGGCGCCGACGCGCTGGGTCGCGGTGTCGAAAAGGCCGCGGCCGGGCACGAAATTGACCTCGAGCCGGACCCCGTCCGGGTCCTCGAACAGCACCGAGTAGTAGCCCGGCGCCCACGGACCGTCCTCGGGCGTGTGGACGATCTTGGCCCCGATGGACCGCAGGAACGCATGGACCTCGTCCACGTCCTCCCGCGAACGGGCCCGCCAGCAGTGGTGGTGCAGGCCGACCCGGTACTGCTCGAACCTCGCGCCGGCGTGCTGCGGATCGGGCCGGCGTATGCCGAAGCCGGTGCGGCCGCCGACGCAGTAGTAGGTCTCCGCGCTGTCGGCCACCTCGCGCAGGCCGAGGAACGGCAGCAACCGGCGGTAGAAGGCGACCGAGGCCTCGAAGTCGCCGGCGGTGATGAAGGTGTGGGCGACGCCGTTCACTTCCATGGGACATGCCTCCGATCGCGTGATCGGAGCGCCCCTGCGCCGCGTCAAGTCAAGCTATGGCGCGCGCCAGCAGGCGAGGCTTCCGACCGTCGCATCGCCGATGCGTTGGCAGCTCCAACGCGGATCGAGCCGGGTGATGGCGGGCGGATGCGTCCGGGCGGCCGTGCGGCCGGCGCGGTTGTAGATCCAGATGAGCCCCGGCTGCGGACCGGTCGCGGCGGCCAGCGCCCGGACATTCACGTCGTCGCCCGGCCGCACGATCAGCGGCTGCACGCGAACCCGATACCCGGCCCGACGAAAGAACACGCTTCCCAGCCGTTCGAGCGTCGAGGCCGGCATCAGCCTGGTGACCTCGTGGTCCCAGGCGAACACCACGTCGCGAGCGCCGTGGCGCATCAGCACCTCGGAGGCGGCCTCGAAACCGTAGGGGCTGGGGTCACGCAGGTCGCGAAGGATCGCGTCGGGCCGAAGCGCCGTGGCGAGCCAGACGGCAGACAACGCCGCCAACAGCAGGCGCGGCCGCGCCGCCCGTTCGGCGCAGAGCGCCAGCCCCAGGAGCAGCCCGGGAACCGTCGGAATGAGGTAGCGCCCGGTCAGACTCGGGTGCAGCGCGCCGGAGACGAGCGTCAGCGCGAGCGCGGCCAGCGATGCGCCCGCCGCGATCCACGGCGGCGGCGGCAGGCGGTCGTCCCGGCCGCGCGCCAAGACGGCCGCAGCGATGACGGCGAGCGCGACGCCGAAGCCGACAAGCGGCGCCGATGGATCGAGCGTCGCGGCGGCCATGACCAGCGCCTGGCCGGGACCGACGATCCGGTGCCAGGCCACGTCGGCGCCGGCGAAGGCGAGAAGACGGGGTGCGTGCAAGGCTATCCAGCCGAACGCCGGGAGGAAGGCGAGGGCGGCGGGCCAGGCGCGCAGCGCTTCGCGCCGGCGCAGGGCCAGGAAACTCAAGCCCTGAACGGCGGTGATGATCAAGGCGTAGTAGTGGGTGAGGATCGCCAGCGCGCCCAGCACCGCCCACAGGAGGGCTGAGCCGAGGCGCGGCTTGCGGAGCAGCTCTGCGAAGGCGATCAGCTGGGCCGTGGAGAGCGCCAGCAGCAGCCCGTAGGCGCGGCCGGCCAGGAAGGCGTCCGCGCCCCACCAGGTGAAGATCATCACCGCCCAGGCGAGCCGCGCTTCCCGTCGTGGGCCCGAACGCCAGAGAAGCGGCAGGACGCCCGCGGCGGAAACTGCCGCCAGGGCCGGCAGCCGCAGAGCGAAGTCCGATGGTCCCGCAAGCGTGGTCCAGGCGCGCAGCAGGGCATAGCCCAGGGGCGCGTTCACGTCGTTGAGCGCCTCGTGAACGAGGCTTCGCCAGTCCGGCGTGGTGGCAACCATCAGCGACCAGGCTTCGTCGAACCACAGGGGCTGGGCGGCGGCGAGCCACAACCGGGCCGCAGCCAGCGCCAGGATCGCCAGGGCCGCGGCTGCGAACCCCAGGCCGCGCAACACCGCCGACCCGACGCGTGGGGGCGCAGCAGCCGGATTGATCGCCTCGACAGCCATGGCGGCATCTTCGCCGTCCCGCGTTAATCCAAGATTTGCCCCAGGCCCCGATGATCGGCCGGGTGTCCTCCGCCTTGGCCTTCCTAGCGAACGACGCGCGCGGCTTGCTGAGCGCGCTGGAGACGCTTGCGATCGCCGCTGTCGTCTTCGCCGCACTCGCCTTCGCCGTGAAGGGCCGCAGGTCGCTGGCCGACGCCAAGGCCGCTGCGGGCGAGACGCGCGTCAACGCCGTGATCTCGTTCGTGGATCAGCTCGTCGTTTCGCCGCTCGTCGCCATCGTCATCGCCTGGTTGACGACCGCGGCGCGGGATCGCGGAATGGTGCTGCCGACGGCGCCGCTCTGGTCGAGCCTGCCGCCAGTTCCGACGCTGCTCGCCGCCGTGTTCCTGGGCGATTTCGTGGGCTACTGGCGCCATCGCGCCCAGCACTTGAAGTGGCTGTGGCCGGCCCATGCCATCCACCACTCCGACACCCGGCTCACCTGGTTTTCGCTGGAGCGGATGCATCCGGTGGACCGGCTCGGCTCGGCGCTGGACACGGTCGTCCTGGCGGCGCTTGGCGCGCCGTTCTGGGCGCAGGCCGGCAACGTCTTCGTGCGCCACTACTACGGCTACCTGATCCATGCCGACCTGCCGTGGACGTTCGGCAAGGCGGGCTGGATCCTCAATGCGCCGGCCATGCACCGCTGGCACCACGCGCGTGACGTGCAGGGGTCCGGCTCCAACTTCGCCACCGTCTTCTCGGTGTTCGACCGGGCGTTCGGCACCTTCTACCTGCCCGGTCCCTGCGAGGCGCCGCTCGGCGTGCGCGAGGACATGGGGCGGGGCGCGCTCGGCCAGTACCTGCATCCGTTCAGGGTCTGGCTGGCGGCGCTCAGCCCCGCGAGACGCAAGGCGATCCTGCCCGCCGAATGAGGCGGTTGACTCATTCATAAGCCCGGACTTATGGATACCAGCGTGAGCTTCCTGCCCGCCTCCGACGTGTTCCGCGTGCTCGCCGATCCGACCCGGCGCAGCCTGTTCGAACGCCTGGCTGTGGAGGGCGAGCTGACGGTCGCGGCGCTGACCGGGGGTGCGGGCGTCTCGCAGCCGGCGGTGTCCCAGCACATGGCGACCCTGCGCGGCGTCGGCCTGGTCGCCGAACGGCGCGCGGGGCGCAACACGCTCTACCGCGTCGACCCGCAGGGCCTGCGGCCGCTCGTGGACTGGCTGGGCCACTACGCCGTCTTCTGGCGCGATCGCTTCGACGCGCTGGAGGGCCTGCTGAAGGAGATGGACGAATGAGCGAATCCTCGATCGAGACGCGTTCCGTGGTCATCGAGCGGGAGCTCGCGCATCCGCCGGAAAAGATCTGGCGCGCACTCACGCAGCCGCACCTGATCGAGCAATGGCTGATGCAGAACGACTTCGCCCTGGTCGTGGAGCGTCGATTCACGCTGCGCGGCGATTGGGGCTCGGTCGACTGCCAGGTGCTGTCGGTCGAGCCGAACCGGAGGCTGTCCTACACCTGGGACGCCATGGGACTCGAAAGCGTCGTCACCTGGACGCTCACGCCGACCGGTGCGGGCACGCACCTGCGCATGGAGCAGTCCGGCTTCCGGCCGGACCAGCAGCAGGCCTACCAAGGCGCCACGTTCGGCTGGCAGCGGTTCTTCGCTGCGCTCGACGAGACGCTGGCGCGCATCGATTGAGGGTCCCCGATGAGCGCTATGAGCGAGACCATCGAGAGCAAGAGCATCGTGGTCGAGCGGCTACGGACGGGCTGGACACGGTGGTGATCTGGACGCTCAGGCCTGCGGGCCGGCGGGGGGACGGGCGCGTTCATGGGGCTGCGAGCTAGGCGCACCCCGGGTCCTGCCAATCCGGTCAAGTCCTAAGCTTCGCGCCTGTCGCCTTCTCCGCGGCCGCCACGATTCGCGCCGACAGCGCCTCGATCTCAGCGTCGGTCAGCGTCTTCTCGCGCGGCTGGATGACGACCTCCACCGCGACCGACTTCTTGCCCTGCGGCACGCTCCGGCCCTGGTAGACGTCGAACACCCGCGCGTCCTCGATCAGCTGCTTGTCGACACCCAGGATCGGGCGCACGAGGTCGCCTGCCGCGGTCGCCAGGTCGACGACAAAGGCGAAGTCGCGGCTGAGCGGCATGTAGGGCGACAGCTGCAGGGCCGCCCGGGTCTTCACCGCCTTCCGCTTGGGTTCGGGGACCGCCTCGAGCGCGATCTCGAAGCCGAGCATCGGGCCCTCCGCATCCAGCTCCCGCAGGATGCGCGGATGGACCTCGCCAAACTCGGCCACCAGGGTCTTGGGCCCAAGCTGCAGCTTGGCTGAGCGCCCAGGATGGAACCAGGGCGAGGCCTGGCCCTGAACGGTCTGCAGCGCCGGCGCGCCGAGCTCTTCCAGGAGGGCCATGAGGTCTCCCTTCAGCTCGAACAACGGATCGTTCGCGGTCTTGTCCCATCGCTTCGGCGGATGCGGACTCACGAGGGCGCTCACCGCCGTCCACTGGTCGGCGGGCGAATCGCCGCGGTAGCAGGGCCCAATCTCGAACAGGGCGACGTCGGCGAAGCCCTTGCGGGCATTGCGGGCGGCCGCATCGATGAGGTTCGGCAGGATCGAGGGCCGCATGCAGTCGAGGTCGGAGGCGATCGGATTTGCGACGCGCAGCGCCTGCTGGCCGCCGCCGAACAGCCTCGCCCAGTCGCAGCGCATGAAGCTCCAGGTCAGCGCCTCGTCGTAGCCGCGCGCGGCCAGCGCGCGCCGGGCGTTGCGCATGCGAGCCTGCCGCTGGGTCAGCACGCCGCCCGGCGGCCGCTCGATCTCCGGCAGAGGATCGGCCGGCAAGGCGCCGTAACCCTCGATGCGCGCCACTTCCTCCACGAGATCGGCCTTGCCGTCGACGTCGCGGCGCCAGGATGGCGGCGTCACCTGCTCGCCATCGAGCCTGAAGCCGAGATCGGCGAGAATCGCATCGATGCGCGTGCGGCCGATCTCGAGGCCGGAGAGCTTCTTCACATAGCTGCGGTCGAACTCGATGGGTCGGGGCGAGACAGGCGGACTGCCGGCAACCCGGATCTCGGAGGCCCCGCCCCCGCAGAACTCCAGGATGAGCTTCGTCGCCAGCTCCAGGCCGGGGACTACGAACTCCGGGTCCACGCCGCGCGCGAAGCGGTACTGGGCGTCGGAGACGATGCCCAGCGTGCGGCCAGCCTGGGCGGTGCGGATCGGATCGAACCAGGCGGACTCCACGAAGACGTCCGTCGTCGCCTCGGTCACCTTGGTGCTCTCGCCGCCCATGACGCCGCCCAGGCCGATCGCGCCCGAGCCGTCGGCGATGACGCAGACCTCGGGCCCCGCGGGGTAGGTGCTGCCGTCGAGCGCCTCGACCGCCTCGCCTTCGCGGCCGAGCCGGGCCTCGATGAAGCCGCCCGCTAGGCGCTTGGCGTCGTAGACGTGCAACGGCCGGCAGCGGTCGAGGGAGAGGAAGTTGGTCACGTCCACCAGGGCGTTGATGGGCCTGAGCCCCACCGAAATCAGCCGCCGCTGCAACCAGTCCGGCGAGGGGCCGTTCTTCACCCCCCGGATCAGCCGGCCCGCGAACATCGGGCAGGCTTCGCCGTACACCTTGATCTCCACCGGCTCGGCGAACTGGCCCGGCACGGGCTGGACCGAGAGATCCTTCAGGGTCCCCAGACCGGCGGCGGCCAGGTCCCGCGCCAGGCCCGCGACGCCCAGCCAGTCGGGCCGGTTGGGCGTCACCTCGAAGTCAATGACGGCCTCCAGCCCGAAGGCCTCGGCGGCGCTCGCCCCGATCGGCAGCGCCTCGGAAAGCTCGACGATGCCCTCGCTCTCCTCGGCGATCTCCAGCTCCTTCGCCGAGCAGAGCATGCCGTTCGAGACCACCCCGCGCACCGGCCGCGCTTCCAGCGTGACGGCGCTTCCCGGCACAAAGGCGCCGATCGGGGCATAGATGGTGGTTAGCCCGGCGCGGGCGTTCGGCGCGCCGCAGACGATCTCCTTGCGCCCGTCGACCGTGTCGACCTCGCAGACCCGCAGGCGGTCGGCGTTCGGATGCTGGCGCGCCTCGATCACCTTGGCGACGGTGAACCTGGCGAGCTTGGCGGCGAGATCCTCGACGTGCTCGACCTCGAGGCCCGCCATGGTCATCGCCTCGACCACCTGATCCACCGTCGCGGTCGTCTCGAGATGATCCTTCAGCCAGGAGAGGGTGAACTTCATCGCGCGGCTCCTTCGCCGATGACCTCGATCACCCGGAACCGTTCGCACCAGAGCAGCATGTCCGGGGCGAAGCCGCCGTTACGGCTGAAATAGGCGCGGTGGTCGGCCCGCCAGTCGTCCAGCGTCTCGAAGCCTTCGCCCTCGGCGAGCGCGAATTCGAGTCCGACCTCGTCGAAGCGCTTCTGCTCCAGCGAGATTGTCTCGATAACCGCGCGCGGACGGCCCGCGCCGTCCTTGGCGACCATGCGTTTGCCGACCTCCGTCTGCTGGCCGTCGCGAACGGACCAGCAGGTGGCGGTCTTCAGGCCCTTGAGCACATAGCCCACGAGCTCGTCGGCCATCTCGGGGCCGTCGCCGAACGCGAAACTCTCGAGCCTCTCCCAGCCTGCGGCGACGTCCATCAGGAGAGCCCCGTCGCCGGGTTTGGCGTCGCGAAAGCCGAGAAGCCGTAATGCTCGAGCCAGCGCACGTCGCTGGCGAACATGTCGCGCAGGTCGGGCATGCCGTACTTCAGCGCGCCCAGCCGGTCGATCCCGAGGCCGAAGGCGAAGCCCTGCCACGTCTCGGGGTCCAGACCGCAGTTCCTGAGCACGTTCGGATGCACCATCCCGCCGCCCAGGATCTCCAGCCAGTCGGAGCCCTCGCCGATCTTGATGGCGCCCCCCGAGCGGTCGCACTTCACGTCCATCTCGCAGGATGGCTCGGTGAACGGGAAGTGGTGCGGGCGGAAGCGGGTCACCACCCGCTCGGTCTCGAAGAACCGCCGGGTGAAGGTCTCCAGAGTCCACTTGAGGTGGCCCATGTGGATGGCGCGGTCGATCACCAGGCCTTCCATCTGGTGGAACATCGGCGTGTGCGTGGCGTCGGAGTCGGAGCGGTAGACGCGCCCCGGAACGATGACCCGGATGGGCGGCGCCTGGCCGTTGGCGACCCAGGCCGGGACGCCCTCGTTCGTGCGCTGCATCACCCGCACCTGGACGGGGCTGGTGTGGGTCCGCAAAAGCTTGCGCTCGCCTCGCTCGTCGGGCGCCAGCCAGAAGGTGTCGTGCATGTCCCGCGCCGGGTGCTTGGGCGGGAAGTTGAGGGCGGTGAAATTGTGAAAGTCGTCCTCGATGTCCGGCCCCTCGGCTAGCGAGAATCCCATCTCGCCGAAGATGGCGATCATCTCGTCGAGCACCTGCATCGTGGGATGCACCCGCCCGCGGCGCTCAGGCGGCGCGGGCAGCGTCAGGTCGACGTGCTCGCTCGCCAGCCTGACGTCCAGCTCGGCGGCGTCCAGGGCGGCCTTCTTCTCGGCGACGGCGGCGGCGATGCGGTCGCGCAGGCCGTTGATCTGCGGGCCCCGCTCGCGGCGCTCATCCGGGGTCATGCGGCCGAGGCTCTTGAGCAGCTCGGAGATCGAGCCGGACTTGCCGAGGGCTGCGACACGCAACGCCTCCAGCGCCGCGAGGTCTTCGGCGGCCGCGATCCGGCCGCTCAGTTCGGCCTCGAGTTTGGTCAGATCAGTCATCGTGTCGTGCTCTAGCCTTGCGTCTTCACGGGGTGAAGGGGCCAGCAAAAAGCCCCCCGGCGGTCCGGCCGGAGGGCTCTTGGATCTGCGTAGGTCGAAAACGACCCAGGCCTCAAGCGAGCGCGGCGCGAACCTTGTCGGCGATGGCCTTGAAACCGGCTGGGTCGTTGCCCGCGATATCCGCGAGGACCTTGCGGTCCATGTCGATCCCGGCCAGTTCCAGGCCGTGGATAAATCGGGCGTAGGTCAGCCCCTCCAGGCGCGCCGCGGCGTTGATCCGCTGGATCCACAGCGAACGGAAGCTGCGCTTCCTGACCTTGCGGTCGCGGTAGGCGTACTGACCGGCCTTGTCGACCGCGGCCTTGGCGGCGCGGATGGTGTTCTTGCGGCGGCCGTAGAAGCCCTTGGCCTGCTCCAGGACCTTCTTGTGCCTGGCGTGGGCGACGACGCCCCTCTTCACGCGTGCCATCTCTGTCAGAGCTCCCGAGCTAGAGGCCGTAGGGCAGGAAGGTCTTGATGATCTTGGCGTCGGCCTCGCTCATCACCTTGGTCCCGCGGTTCTGACGGATGTACTTGGCGTTGTGGCTGATCAGGCGGTGGCGCTTGCCGGCCACGCCGGCCTTGAGCTTGCCGGACGCGGTCATCTTGAAGCGCTTCTTGGCGCCCGACTTGGTCTTCAGTTTCGGCATTTCACGCCGGAGCGCGAGGCTCCGTCCTTCTGGTCGTGTTGCTGGACCGCCATGGCATGCCTATTGGCCAGGCGGTCCCGAAGAGGGGCGGCTCTTACGCGAAAGGGGGCTGCGAATCAAGGTTGCGGGAGGGCGGCGCGGCGGTTCTGCGACCAGGCGAGCACGCCCACGCCGGCGAGCGCCGAGAGCAGCGATCCGGCGATCACGCCGAGCCGCACCTGCGCCTGGGCGGATCCGTCGCCCGGAAAGGCGAGCTCGCCGATGAACAGGCTCATCGTGAAGCCGATGCCGCAGAGCAGCGAGACGCCCAGGAGTTCGATCCACTTCGCGCCGGTCGGTCGGCGCGAGACCTTCAGGCCGATGAGCAACGAGGTTACCCCGAACACGCCCAGCGGCTTGCCGAGCACCAGGCCCGCCGCCACGCCGAGCGTCACCGGCCCGAACACCTGGCCCGGCCTCAGGGCGGCGAAATCGAAGCCAGCCGCGCAGAAGGCGAACAGCGGCAGGATCAGGAAGGCGACATAGGGGTGCAGGCTTTCCATGAAGTCCTCCAGCACCCCGGGGCGGCCCGGCTTGCGCGGACCGATGGGCACCGTCATCGCCGCGGCGACGCCCGCCACCGAGGTCGAGACGCCCGACTTCAGGGTGAAGCCCCAGACGAGGGCGAAGCCCACGGCGTAGAAGAGATAGGGCGCGCCCCGCCAGCGGGGCAGCAAGCCCATGAGCGCAAGCGCCGCCAGGGCGCCCACGAGCGCGACCACCCGCAGATGGCTGGTGAACACCACGCCGATCACCGTCACCGCGCCCAGGTCGTCGACGATGGCGAGCGTCAGGAGGAACACGCGCAGCGTGGCCGGCAGCCTCGGGCCCGAGACCGCGAGCGCCGCCATGGCGAAGGCGATGTCGGTGGCCATCGGCGTGGGCCAGCCCAGCGGTTGGCCGCCCGGTCCCAGGTTGAACGCCAGGTAGGCCAGAGCCGGAACCGCCATTCCGCCGAGCGCCGCCAGGATGGGCAGCGCCAGGCGCCGGGGATTGGCGAGCTCGCCCTTCAGGACCTCGTACTTGATCTCCAGGCCGACGACGAAGAAGAAGATCGCCATCAGACCTTCCTTGACCCAGTCGCCGACCGAAAGCGTCTCGGAGAAGCCGCCGAGCTGGATCGTGAACGGCGCGCTCAGCAGGCGGAAGTAAAGCCCGTCCCCAGGCGAATTGGCGACCGCGATGGCCGCCAGCGCCGCGCCCGCCAGGATCAGGCCCGAGGCGCTTTCGGTCTTCAGGAAGTCGAGCGTGATCCGCTTCGGCATGCGGCTTGGCTAGCACGAGCCCCGAGCACAATCGACGCCGCCGCCGCGGGCCCGCTATGCTGGCCGCCGAAACGACGACAGCCGGAGGGACGCCATGAGACTGACCAAGCCGCGGATCCGCCCCTTGAGCGACGCCGAGCTCGGCCCCGAGCAGACCGAGGCGCTCGAGGCGTTCCGGCCGGGCCCGGTGCTGAATATCTTCCGCACCCTGGTCCATGCGCCCAAGGCGCTGACGCGATTCAACCAGTGGGGCGGGTATGTGCTGTCGCGGCGCAACGACCTGCCGGCCCGCGAACGGGAGATCGTCATCCTGCGCACCGGCTATCTCTGCAAATCCGGCTACGAGTGGACCCAGCACGTCCGCATCGGCCTGCGCGAAGGGCTGACCGAGGACGAGATCGCCCGGCTGAAGAAGGGCGCGGACGCCGGCTGGGGGCCGGCCGATGCGGCCCTGATCCGCGCCTCGGACGAGCTGCACGCCGATCAGTTCGTCAGCGACGCCACCTGGGCGGAGCTCTCCAAGCACTTCACGGAAAAGCAGTGCATGGACGTGGTGTTCACCGCCGGCCAGTACACCCAGGTCTCGATGTTCCTGAACACCTTCGGCGTGCAGCTCGACGAGGGCCTGACCCTCGATCCGGACCTGAAGGGATTCTGAGCATGCCCGGCCGTCTGGAAGGCAAGCGGGCCGTTGTGATGGGCGCGGGCCAGACGCCCGGCGAGACCATCGGCAATGGACGCGCGATGGCGATCCTGTTCGCGCGAGAGGGCGCCGAGGTGCTCTGCGTCGACCGCCTTGGCGAGCGCGCGGAGGAGACCGCCCAGATGATCGCCAAAGAGGGCGGCACGGCCTACGCCCTGCAGGCCGACGTCACCAAGGCCGCGGACTGCCATGGCGTCGTAGAGGCCGCCAAGGCGCGCTGGGGCAGCCTCGACATCCTCATCAACAACGTCGGCATTGGCGGCGGCGACGGGCCGGCGCATCGCGTCGAGGAAGCCGCTTTCGACCGCATCTTGGCGGTCAACCTCAAGGGCATGTGGCTGATGACCAAGGCAGCTCTGACCCTGATGCGCGAGCAGGGGCACGGCGTGATCGTCAACATCTCCTCGCTCGCCGCCACCGCCGGCGGCATCCAGGTGGCCTACGAGGTCTCGAAGGCCGGCGTGAACCGGCTGACCACCAGCGTCGCCCAGGCCAACGCCCGCCACGGGATCCGCTGCAACGCGATCATGCCGGGCCTGATGGACACGCCCATGGCCGTGGCCGGCATCGCTGCGGCCCGCGGCGAGAGCCAGGACGAGGTGCGCCAGGCGCGCAATGCCCGCGTGCCGCTGGGCGGAAAGATGGGCACGGCCTGGGACACCGCCTACGCCGCGCTGTTCCTCGCTTCGGACGAGGCGAAGTTCATCTCCGGCGCCATCCTGCCGGTCGACGGGGCGATGGGGGTGCGGATCGGCTAGCGGCGACTGAGCAGCGGGCGTGTCAGGTGGTGGGCCGCGCCCGTCGGCCCGAGCTTCGCGACCCGCCGCGAGGGCTTGGTGGTTTCCTTCAGGAAAGCTGGCGGACATCCGCGGCGGACGCTCGGTTGACGCTAAAGCGCCCTAGCCACACGCTCGGCGTGCAGGTGATTCGCGGCGCGAAAGGGGTGGGGCGGCATGCCAGGAGACGCGTTCGAGGCGACTCTCGCCGGCGTTTTCCAACAGAGCGAGCAGCGGCTGGCGAGCCGGCTGGCTCTCGAGAAGGCGCGGACCGAAAACCTGCAGGCGCAGGACACCCGGCGACTGGCCTTCCTGCTCACCGAGGCGATCGAGGAGGAGCTCAAGCCAGCCGTCCTCGGGGCGCTGGAGAGCTATGACGCCGCCATCAACCGGCCGCTCTCGCCCAACGAGAGCTGGGAGAAGCTGATCCGCCAGCGCATCGGCGAGACGGCGGACGCCTCCGTCAAGCTGGCGCTCGCCATGGATCCGGCTCCGCACCCCTGGAAGCCCCTGCTCACCGAGGAGGCGCCGAAGCTCCGCGCGCGATTGCTGGCGCTCGCCGACCGGCACCTGGCGGCGCTGGGCAAGGGGCGCCGCCGCCGGCGCAAGTCCGCTATTGGCCTGGCGGACGGCCTGGTCTGGCTGCTGCTGCTTGCGGCCGGGGTTGTCGTCGGCGCGCTGGGGATGCGGCTGCTGGGTGGCTGAAGCGGCGGTTGCCTCGCGGCGGCGCAGGGGCCATGTGGGCGCGCCATGCCGGTTTCGCCCGCCTATCGCCCCGACCCGAAGTTCCCGGAGCTGGGGCCGGAGTTCGCCGATGCAGTCGAGGCCGCCGCCTTCCCGCAGACCCTGCTTCGGTTCCGCAACGACCGCGCGGCCGCGACGGTGGGCCTCGAGACCCTGACGGACGAGGAGTGGGCGGCGCACTTCGGCCGCTTCGAGCCACTCGCCGACAACATCGATCCGCCGCTCGCCCAACGCTACCACGGCCATCAGTTCCAGGTTTACAACCCCGAGCTCGGCGACGGCCGCGGCTTCCTGTTCGCGCAGCTCCGCGAGGCCGGCACGGGACGCCTGCTCGACCTGGGAACAAAGGGATCGGGCCAGACTCCCTGGTCGCGGCAGGGCGACGGCCGGCTGACGCTGAAGGGCGGCGTCCGCGAGGTGCTGGCCACCGCGATGCTGGAGGCCCTCGGGGCGCCCACCTCCCGCTCATTCTCGCTGATCGAGACGGGCGAAGCCCTGATGCGCACCGATGAGCCCAGTCCGACGCGCGCCTCGGTGCTGGTCAGGCTGTCGCACAGCCATATCCGCTTCGGCACCTTCCAGCGCCACGCCTTCTTCGAGCGCGCAGACCGGATCACCACGTTGGTCGATCACGTGATCGCCAACTACTACCCGAGCCTCGAGGCGGCGAACGACCGGCCCGCCGCGCTGTTGCGCGAGGTCGTCCGCCGGACGGCCCGGCTGGTGGCCCGCTGGATGGCCGCAGGCTTCGTTCACGGGGTGCTCAACACGGACAACATGAGCATCACCGGCGAGAGCTTCGACTATGGGCCCTACCGCTTCCTGCCCAGGAACGATCCCAACTTCGTCGCCGCCTACTTCGACCAGACGGGGCTCTATTCGTTCGGCCGCCAGGCCGAGGCGGTGTTCTGGAACCTGCAGCAGCTGGGGGGATGCCTCAGCCTGGTGACCGCGACCGAGCCGATCGTGGCCGAGCTGCAGGGGTTCGGAGCCGCCTATCGACGCGAGCTGATCGCCGCCATGCTCGACCGCCTGGGGCTCAAGCCCCGCGGCGAGGAGGCCGACGCCGGCTTCGTGCAGGCCGCCTTCCGCGCCATCGCCGCCGGATCCGAGCCGCTGCGCTGGGAGCCGTTCTTCTTCGACTGGTTCTGCGGTGATGAGGCCCGCGCCCTGGCCGGGGTGCGCGGCGAGCTCTACCGGCAACCGGCCTTCGCCGACTTCCGCGAGCTGATCGCGGGATATGCCCCGGACCGTCCGGAGCGGCTCGCCGATCCATACTTCGCGCGGCCGGAGCCGGAGGAGCTGCTCTACGACCAGATCGAGGCGCTGTGGGCGCCCATCGCCGGGGCCGACGACTGGTCGGCCTTCGAAGCGAAACTCGCCGCGATCGAGCGCGCGCGCCGCGCCTGGGGCTTGCCGGCCCAGGCGAGCTTCGCCGGAACCTGATCCGCAGACCCAAGTTCGGCACCCGCGGGCGGGGCTCTGAGGAGAGGAGACACCGGTGATCCTGCTGCTTTACCTATTCGGCGTCATGCATTGACGCTCAAGGCTTCTGGCCGGGGCCGCGACGCCCACTGGGCGAGCACGACCCCGGCCAGGGCCACGGCGGCCCCGAGCGCCTGAAGCGGACCGATCGCTTCGGCGAAGATCAGCCATCCCAGCCAGGCGGCGACCACCGGCTGCACGAGCACGACGACCGATGCCGTGGAGGTCGGCAGCCGGCCCATCGCCCAGGCGATCGAGCCCTGCCCGGCCACATGCATCAGGCCGAGGCCGATGCAGGCCGCCCAGCCGGCGGCGGCCGCCGGGATCGGCGCCTCGCCGAGCAGCTGCGAAGCCGCCAGTAGCAGCGGCGCGCCGACCACGCTCGACCAGAACATCAGCCGGCTCGCGGCCTCGGTCTTGCGCGCCTCGCCGATGGCCAGGAAGTAGAGAGCGTACCACAGCGCAGTGGTGGCGGAGAGCGCATCGCCGAGCGGCGGGTCGAGAGGCAGGCGTCCCTCGCTCTTGCCGATCGCCATCGTCCAGGCGCCGGCCACGGCGATGGCGACCGACAGCAGGAACAGCCCACGCGGCCGCTGCTTCAGGAAGATCCAGGCGAACAGGGTGACGACCACCGGCGTCAGGTTCGACAGCACCGTGGCGTTGGTGACCGAGGTGTACTTGATGCCGTAGTGCCAGAAGCCGAGATCGAGGGCGAACATCACCCCGGCGACCAGTGCGATGCGCGACGGCCGTCCGAGCGGGCCGCTCGTCCGCCGGGCCACGACGGCGAGCAGGGGCAGGGCGAACGCCAGGCGCCAGAAGCCGGCCGCCGCCGGACCGGTCTGCGTCAGCCGCACCAGGATCGGCGAGAGCCCGATGACGCAGGCTCCGAACACCAGCACCCCCAGGGCCTGCCAGCGCGGCGCCTCGCCCTCCCTGCCGTCAGCCAATGCCCATCTCCCGGCGAAGCTCGGCCGGCGTCATACCGCGCGCGCGAAGGTCGCGCAGCGTCTCGGCCTTGTCCCGCTTGGCGAACCGGCGGCCGGCGGCGTCCGTGAGCAGCCGGTGGTGGCGATAGACGGGGGTCGGCAAGCCCAGGAGCGCCTGCAGCAGCCGCTGCACGTGCGCCGCCTCGAACAGGTCCTGCCCTCGTATCACGTGGGTGACGCCCTGCAGCGCATCGTCGACCACCACGGCCAGATGATAGGCGACGCCGACGTCCTTGCGGGCCAGCACCACGTCGCCGCCGAGCTCGGGCCGCGCCGCGATGACGCCGGCCTGGCCTTCGGGGCCCTCGCCTTCCTCGCCAAACCAAAGCCCGCCGAACCCGCCGAGGAGCGCCTGCGCCTTCATCAGCGACAATCGCCAGGCGTAGGGCTCGCCCGCCGCGAGGCGGCGCGCCTCCTCCTCCGGCGGCAGGGGCTCGCCACGGTAGGCCTCCATCGCCCCGTGCGGAGCCTGCTCGATCGCCTCGGCGACCTCCCTGCGGGTCTTGAAGCAGCGGTAGACCAGGCCGCGCTCGGCGAGCTCCCGCAGCGCCCTGGCGTAGTCGTCCATGTGGTCCGACTGGCGACGAACCGGGATCTCCCAGGAAAGACCGAGCCAGCCGAGGTCGTCATGGATGCCCTGCTCGTACTGCGGCCGGCAGCGGCTGCGATCGATGTCCTCGAGGCGCAGCAGGAAGCGGCCGTTCGCCTCGCGCGCGGCGCGCTCGGCCGTCAGCGCCGAGAATGCGTGGCCGCGGTGCAGCCAGCCGGTGGGCGAGGGGGCGAAGCGGGTGACGAACACCCCGCCTGATCTAGGTCCGGCCGACGTGCGGGAACAGGCCCATATGGGCGAAGATGGCGCGCAGGAAGGGGAGCTCGCCGCCCAGAGCTTCCTTGAGGGGCTCGAACTGGCGGAAACCCGCCATCTCCGCGAGGCCATGCGCGGCGCACCAGGCCGCGGTTGTGGCGAGCTCGAGTTCGGTCCGGGCGGCGGGATCGGCTCCCAGCTCGATCATCGTGTCGCGCACCTTGCAGTAGGGGGAGTCCTCGTTGTCCCCGACCATCTCCTCGGGGAGCGCCTCGTTGTCGCGGGCGGCGTCGTACATCACCCGGTAGAGCGCCGGGTTCTCGCGGGCGAAGCAGACGTAGGCGATGCCCAGGGAGTTCAGCTTGTCGCGGGGCTCGGCCTCGAGCTTCGCCTCGGCCATGCGCTTGTCGAGCATCTCCCAGCCTTGCTCGGCCACCGCGTCCAGCAGCTCGGCCTTGTCCTTGAAGTGGTGGTAGGGGGCCGCCGGGCTCACGCCGGCCTCGCGGGCCACCGCCCTGAGCGAAAGGGCGGTCGGGCCCTCGGCCTCCAGGATGCGCCGGGCGGCCTCGAGGAGCGCGCGACGCAGGTCGCCGTGATGGTAGGGCCGCGCCTCGGCGGTTTGAGATTCTCTCATCGCACCATCACCATAAGTGGGCATCTGGACGCCGTAAAGATATCTTGACGCCGCTCAGATTAAACCTATCTTAGCGCTGCTCAAATAACAAACGCCCCTGCTCCCCCGGGGTTCAAACTCAAAGGTGTGTGTCATGTCTCTCGCAGTCCGTCACTACGAACGCCTCCTGGACCGCGCCGGCGCGGCGCTTCTCCTGGTCCTGGGCGTGGCCTCGGCCGCGGCGCTCGCCGTCGTCGGCGCCTAAGCCGACTCTCCCCAAGACGGCCGAACTGGAGAGGGGCCCCGTCTCGGGGCCCCTTTTCGTCGCGCTTGGCCGGCGCTGTCAGCTCCGCTGATAGCCCATGCAGAAATGAATATCGATACAACGTAAACGTCTATCTAGACACCGTTCAGATCAGTGCTATCTAAACAGCGTCCAGACGGACAGCGGCCAGTCCCCCGGCCGCCGGCAAGGAAAAAGGAGCTCGAAATGTCGATCCTCGTGAACCGCATCCTCGACGTCGTCGCCTCGTACGCCGTCCTGTTCCTCGGTCTCGCGCTCGGCGCCGCAGTCGCCGTCGTCGGAGCCTAAGGACCCAGATGCGCCGCCTAAAGGCCTCGCCCCCAAGCTGAAGACCGGGGCGAGGCCGCAGGCCGCCAGCAGCGTCGGCGACATGGAGTTGTCTCAGAATCATTCGTATAGTGGCCCTGCAGCGGGGCTCGCCCGAAGCGATCCGCCGCCCGCGCATTCGCAATGAGGGCTCAGTCTTCAGTTCAGCTTTGCATGTCATAGGCGCGAGAGCGCGCCGCGGGGAGGCCGGCGATGCAGGTGCTTAGTCGCCCGCCGTCGGGCTGGCCCGCCCTGGTGCTCAACGCCGACTTCCGTCCGCTCAGCTACTACCCGCTCTCCCTCTGGCCCTGGCAGGAGGTGATCAAGGCGGTGTTCCTGGAGCGGGTCGACGTCGTCTCGACCTACGATCAGAAGGTCCACTCGCCGTCTTTCGAGATGCGGCTGCCGAGCGTCGTCTCGCTCAAGCACTACGTCGCCCAGGATCGGCCGCCGGCGTTCACCCGCTTCAACCTGTTCCTGCGCGACTCCTTCGCCTGCCAATACTGCGGCGCGGCCGAGGAGCTCACCTTTGACCATCTGGTCCCGCGCTCGCGCGGCGGCCGGACCACCTGGGAGAACATCGTCACCGCCTGCGCGCGCTGCAATCTCTCCAAGGGCGGGCGAACGCCGCACGAGGCGGCCATGCATCCGCGGCACAGGCCAAAGCGGCCGACCGCCTTCGAGCTGCAGGACCGCGGCCGCAAGTTTCCGCCCAACCACCTTCACGAAAGCTGGCTCGACTACCTCTACTGGGACATCGAGCTGGAGGCGTGAGGCTCAGGCCTCGGCGGCCTGGCTGCGGCTCGCGATCTCGGGCGCGAGGCGCGCCTGGAACTCCTCGGTCGAGTTCACCTTCGGCATCGGTCCCGTCGGCACGGGCGCGCCCAGGAACCTGCAGAGCGGCTCCCAGCCCTGCGCCACCTCGTAGACCAGCAGCCGTTCGGGCGCGATGACCTCGCGGACCCGCGCATTGTGCGCCTTGAACACCGAGATCAGCTTGTCGTGGTCGTCCATCCGGCGGTCGAACAGATCGCCCACCACCTTCATGACCATCTCGACCCAGGCCTCCGGGGCCCCGCCTGCCGAACCGCGACGGTTGGCGCCGAACTGGGCGAAGATGGTCGCCTGGGTGGACTTGAACCAGCTCTCCGGGGAGCGTTCGGTGAGGATCACCTTCGCGTCCGGATAGTGGTCGGCGAGCTCCTTGTAGAAGGTGGCGGTCGGCCAATCGACCGCCGAGACATAGCCTTCCATGAGCTTGTCCCACTCCGGCCTGCCCTCGGCCGCCGCGGTCCACAGCGGAATCTGCTCCGGATGGGCGAACACCTCCACCATGTGATGGCAGGGTCCGAAGCCCAGTTGCTCGAGCGCCAGCTTCAGCGACATCGTCCCCGTGCGGCCGTAGCCGGCCCCGATGACCTTCAGCGCCATGAGTGATCCTCCTCAGCAACCGGATTGCGGCGCGACCCTGCGCCTGCTGAGGCGCGCGCTCAAGCCCTCCGGCCGCGAGGCCGCCGGGCGCATTGCCAAGCGGCGGCCGGTCTTGCGAAATGGCGCCCATGAGCGAGGCGCCCTACCGGACCTGGCAGTGCCGCACCTGCGGCTACCTCTACGACGAGGCCGCCGGCGACCCGGACGAGGGCCTCGCGCCGGGGACGCGGTGGGCGGACATCGCCGATGACTGGGCCTGTCCGATGTGCGGCACGCCAAAGAGCGACTTCGACATGGTCGAGGTCTGAGCCGAGCCGCCTGACGGGAACAGGCGAGCCCTCGCGGGAGTCCTTTGGACCGAGCCACGAGGAGGCGCCGCGCTGAACAGCTCGACCCGCGTCGTCCTGACGGCCCTCGCCGGCAATCTGGCGATCGCCGCCGCGAAGCTCGCCGCCTACGCGTTCACCGGCAGCTCCGCGATCCTGACGGAGGCGATCCACTCGCTGGTCGACACCGGCGACCAGGGGCTGCTGCTGCTCGGCATGCGCCGGGCGAGCCGCCCGCCCGACCCCGGCCATCCGTTCGGACACGGCATGGAGGCCTACTTCTGGTCGTTCGTCGTGGCGCTGATGATCTTCGCCTTGGGCGGCGCGGCCTCGGTTTGGCAGGGGCTGCACAACCTGGCGGCGCCCGCGCCCATCGAGCGGCCCTGGATCAACCTGGTGGTGATCGGGTTCGCCATGGCGGCCGAGGGCTCCTCGTTCGCCGTCGCGATCAAGGAGCTCAACAAGATCCGCGCCGACACGCCGCTCCTGACCTCGATCCGCCGCAGCAAGGACCCGAACATCTTCGCGGTGATCGTCGAGGACGGGGCGGCGCTGGTCGGCCTGGTGCTGGCGCTGGCGGGCGTCTCGGCCTCGGCCTTCCTGGGGCTGATCTGGGCGGACGGCGCAGCCTCGATCGCCATCGGCCTGCTGCTCGTGCTGGTCGCCGCCTTCCTGGCCAACGAGACCCGCAGCCTCCTGACCGCCGAGGCGGCCGCGCCGCGGGTGGTCGCCCGGATCCGCGACGTGCTGGAAACCGATCCGCGCGTGGCCGAGATCCCGGAGGTGCTCACCGCCCACCTCGGTCCGCAGGAGATCCTGGTCGGCCTGACCCTGCGCCTGCAGGACAGCCTCAGCCGCCAGGAGCTCGAGGCCGCGCTGGACGAACTGATCGCGCGGATCAGGCAGACCGATCCGCGCATCACCCGGGTGTTCATGCGCCCGACGGCGGCAAGCTCAGGCGGACCGCCGGCGGCGATCCGGCCTCACGCCATGGCGAAATAGCGACGCGTGCCGACGACGCGGCTCGCGCGGTCGCAGATCACCAGCAGCACGTCGGCGCCGCAGCGGGCCAGGCACGCGGCCAGGCTGCGGGCCTTCTCCTCGGCCCGCGCGCCGGACAGGAACATCAGATCCGCAATGCCGGCCGACTGCACGCGCCACCCGCCCTCGATGGGCGATACCCTGACTTCCAGATCGGTCATCGGACACCTCCCGCGCGCAACCTGCCTCGGCGAAGGCCGGGAAGCCAATCAACTGGGCGCGACTGGCGCGGGCGCCGCCGCCCGCCTCACCGCTCGCGGGCGAGGCTGCGGGCGAGCTCGAGCACGGCGCGGCGGACGCCGGGCGAGCGGATCTGGGAGAGCGCCTCCAGCATCGGGCCCGCCTCAGGCTGAGTGAGCGGCTCGCTGGCCGCGCCGTCGGCGGTCGCCGCCGCGCCCAGCTCCTGCACCTCGCCGACCAGGTCCGACACCTGGCAGCCCAGCGCCTGGCAGATGCGCACCATGGTGGAGAAGCTGACCCGATTGGAGCCGCGCTCATATTTCTGGACCTGCTGGAACGAGACGCCGATGGCCTCGCCCAAAGCCGATTGGCTCAAGCCCCGCGCGTGGCGCCGGAGCCGGATGGCGAGTCCAAGCGCCTGATCGAGCCTGTCGGGCCCTTCGTCCATGCGGCTTCCCTCTCTTTTGTGTCGACAGTTGTCTAGCTGTGTCACGTCTAGCGGAAAAGACATTGCGTTGCATCACGTCGGTCCGGGAACTTTTGCAGGCGGTGCGACTCCTGCGGCTAGGCGGGGCGGTCCGCCAGCCGCGCCAGCGCCTCGACGAGCAGGGGCCGCTGGCCCAGGTGGATCTTCACGAGCGCCTCGACCGGCGGAAAGTAGGCTGCGCGGTCGACTTCCGGAAACGCCCGGGTGCGGCCCGATCCGCGCGGCCACTCCATCTCGAAGCTGTTGCTCGCCAGCCCTGAGAGGTCGAGATCGGCCTCCACCAGCCAGGCGTGGATCAGCTTGCCGCTCTTCGTGCGGCACGGGCTGAGGGGCTCCGGCTCGCCCGCGATCGGCTGGCCGAGCTCCTCCTGGAATTCCCGGGCGGCCGCCGTCCAGGTCTCCTCGCCGGCCTCGACGAGCCCTTTGGGAATCGACCAGGCTGCGGCGTCGCGCCGCGCCCAGAACGGGCCGCCGGGATGCGCCAACAGGAATTCCGGCTCACCGCCGCGGCGGCGATAGACCAGCACGCCCGCGCTGACCTCCTTCGACACGGCCGGGAACGCGGCTCACCAGCGCCGGACACGCCCGATGTCGACGTGCACGAAATCCGAGTCGGGATAGTAGCCGACCCCGCCGCGCCGCAGGTCGAGGGCCGCATCGCGCAAATGGGCGAGCTCCACGCCGGGGACGCGGATGTCCATCGCCATGCCCTCCATGTGCAGGCTGTGGGCCGCGACGCCATGGCTGCGTTCGCGCAGGATCGCGTTGGTCTTCGGCGAGCGGTAGCCGGAGATCACGTGCACCGTCTGCTCGCTCTCGAGGCGGCCGCGCAACGTGCTCACCAGATCCAGCAGGCCGGGCGCGATGGGATGGGCCTCGCCGGTGCGGAAGTCGCGCAGCAGGTGATCCATCGCCTCGATCGCGTCGGGCAGATAAACGCCGTCCTCGAAATAGGTCGCCTTGAGCGATTCGCCGGTGTGCAGGTTGTAGAGCGACAGGCTGCGCGGCGCCGTCGCGGCGGCCAGGGCGGGCGGCGCGAACAGCCCGGCGCCGGCCAGACCGCCGGCGAGGCCCAAGGCGCCTTTCAGCAGATCACGACGATGCGCACGCATGGCGGCTCCCACGATCGTCCCCGCCCCAAGCCGGACTATAGACGAGCGCCGCGGCTCTACAATTCGTTAAGAGGCGCGGCAAAGCTGCGCAGGGGAACCGCAGTTCAGCGCGGGTGGTCAGGAGGTGTCGGCGTCGGGGTGGGCGGCGCGCCAGCGGGCGATGACCGGCTGGGCCTCCTCTTGGGTGAGGAGCCCGATCTCGCGGCGGATGCGCTCGATCAGCACCTCGATCGGCTGATCCAG
>NZ_JAICYI010000029.1 GCF_025934275.1 Phenylobacterium sp. | reverse complement strand
GACGACGGCGGCGGGGCCGGCGGCGCGGGCGCGCGGGCGCCTGCGGGGCAGTGGGCGAGCAGCTTCACGGAGGCCAAGGGGCGCGAGATCGTGCGGCGGGTGGCCGAGGGGGAGCCGCTCTACGCCGTGTGCGAGGATCCGCGGATGCCGTGGGCCTCGACGGTGCTGACGTGGGCCGAGCGGCATGCGGCCTTCGGGGCGGCGCTGCAGGCGGCCAGGCATCAGGCGCGGGCGGCGGCGCGGGCGGCGACGCTGAAGGCGCGGTTCGCGGCGCAGGCGCGGGTGCGCAGGCGGAGCGGGGCGAGGAGCCTCTACACCCCCGAGCTGGCCGCCGAGATCTGCGAGCGGCTGGCGGAGGGCGAGAGCCTGGTCGCGATCGCGCGCGATCCGCAGATGCCGTGCGCGAGCGCGGTCTACGACTGGATCGAGCGCTATCCGGAGTTCGAGGCGGCCTATGTGCGGGCCAGGCAGCGGCAGGCCGAGACGCTGGCCGACATGGCCCGCGAGGTGGCGATGGCGGCGACGCCGCGGAGCGTGCACGCCGATAGGCTGCGGTTCGACGCGATCCGCTGGCAGGCGGCGCGGCTGGCGCCCCGGAAGTACGATGCGCGCGTGGTGCTGGCCGAGACCGTGCACCGGCTGAAGACCGAGGCCGAGGCGCCCGGGAACTTCACGGTGATCCTGAAGCGCTATTGCGACGTGACCGAGGAGGAGCTGCGGCGCTCCGACGAGGGGGAGCCGTAGGCGATGCGCCGGGCGCCGGCGTCGCTTCGGCTAGCCGGCGGCCTTCCGGCGGCGGGCGAGCTCGTCGAGGGCGGCGGTCTCGCGGCGGCCCTCGGCCTGGCGCTCGCGCAGGCGGGCCTGCTCGGCGAGGTGCTCGTACTTCTTCTGCGCCTCGAAGGCCTGGGCGAGGGCGTCGCGGGCGCCCTGCTCCTCGGCGGCGAGCGCGGCGATGCGGGCGCGGGCCTCGGCCTTGCGGGCGCGCAGCGCCTGCATGAACGCCGCCTGGTAGAGGCCGGAGATCGGATCGGCCTCGGCGCGGGCGAGCTCGGCCAGGCCCTCGGCCTCCAGCACCGCGAGCCGCATCTCGGCCTCGCCACGGCGGGCGGCGACGTCGGCGAGGCGGCCCTGGCAGACCTCCACCTCGTAGGCGGCGAGCTTGATCAGCGAGGCCGACCAGCTCATGCCGCTGCGCTCGCGAGGATGCCGGCGAGCCCGGCGAAGGCGACGTCGAGGCTCATGGTCTCGTCCTTGTCCTGGGCGAGGAAGGCCTCGAGCGGCTCGTGCAGGGCGATTGCGCGGTCGATCTGGGCGTCGGAGCCGGCCCGGTAGGCGCCGATGCGGATCAGCTCCTCCATGTTGGCGTAGGCGCTCATCAGCTGGCGGGCCTGGGCGACCAGCTCGCGCTCGTCCGGCCGCTGGCAGCCGGGCATGGTGCGGCTGATCGACTTCAGGACGTTGATCGCCGGGAAGCGGCCGCGCTCGGCGATCGGCCGCTCCATGACGATGTGGCCGTCGAGGATGCCGCGCACGGCGTCGGCGATCGGCTCGTTGTGGTCGTCGCCGTCGACGAGGACGGTGAACAGGCCGGTGATCGGGCCGGCGCGGGTGCCGTCCGGGCGGACCGGGCCGGGGCCGGCGCGCTCCAGGAGCTTCGGCAGCTCGGTGAAGACGGTGGGGGTGTAGCCCTTAGTGGTCGGCGGCTCGCCGGCCGCCAGCCCGATCTCCCGCTGGGCCATGGCGAAGCGGGTGACGGAATCCATCAGGCAGAGCACCTCGAGGTCCTGGTCGCGCAGGAACTCGGCGATGGCGAGGGTCATGTAGGCGGCCTGGCGGCGCTTGAGCGCCGGCTCGTCGGAGGTGGCGACCACCACCACGGCGCGCTTCAGCCCCTCCTCGCCCAGCGTCTCCTCGATGAACTCGCGGACCTCGCGGCCCCGCTCGCCGATCAGGCCGACGACGACGGCGTCGCACTCGGCGTTCTTGGCCAGCATGGAGAGCAGCACCGACTTGCCGACCCCGGAGCCGGCGAACACGCCCAGCCGCTGGCCGCGGCAGCAGGTGGCGAAGACGTTCATGGCGCGCACGCCGAGGTCGAGCCGCTCGCCGACCCGGGCGCGGGCGTGGGCCGGCGGCGGGGCGGCGCGCAGGGCGTAGGGCGCGTTCCCCGTGGGCAGCGGGCCCTTGCCGTCGATCGGGGCGCCGAAGGCGTCGACGATGCGGCCGAGCCAGCCCTTGGTGGGGCGCACCGCCGAGCCCATCGGCTCGATGCGGATCCCGGCGCCGGGCGCGACGCCTTCGATCGAGCCGAACGGCATCAGGAGCGCGCGGGCCTCGCGGAAGCCGACCACCTCGGCCGGCAACGGCCCGGCCCCGAAGCGCTCGATCTCGGCGCGGGCGCCGACCGGCAGGCGGGAGAGGCCGCCGCGGGCTTCGATCAGCAGGCCGTGAACCGCCGCCACCCGCCCCGACACCGTCAACGGATCCAGCCGCTCGACGGCGGCCACCAGACTCTGCACGAACGCCCCTCGGAGACTCGGGTCTCAGAATTCGGCGTTCGTCGTTAAGGGGTGGTGAAGATCGCGGCCGCGGCCGGCGCGGCGGGCCAGCGGCCATTTGCCTGTGGATACCCGCGCTGGGTGTGGGATTCCCGCTTCACCGCCTGGCCGGGAACCCCTATGTGCAGCCGGACCCTCCCCTGGATCGCGCGCCGATGCTTTTCGTCCACTGCGGCCTGCACAAGACCGGCACCAGCTCGCTGCAGTGGGTGCTGGGCACACACGCCGAGCGGCTGAAGGCGGCCGGGTTCCTGGCGCCGCGGAGCGGCCGCGGAGAGGTGATCGGGCACCACAACATCGCCTGGCAGCTGAGCCGCGACCGGCGGTTCAATCCGCTGGTCGGCGGGCTGGAGGCGCTGCGCCCGGAGATCCAGGGCTTCGCCGGCGACGTGATCATCTCGAGCGAGGACTTCGAGGGCCTGCTGGCGAACGCGCAGGCGCTGGCGCCGCTGGCGGCGCTGGCGCGCGAGACCGGGCACGGCGTGACCTTCGTCGTCTATCTGCGCAGCCAGGCGAGCTATCTCGCCTCGCTCTATCGGCAGTGCCTGAAGGAGGGCTTCGGCGAGGAGTACGCCGCGTTCGTCGAGGAGGCCGTCGAGCACGGCGCGGTGCGGCGCAAGGAATGGCGCTTCCAGTTCGACTTCGCCCGCGCGCTGGAGGGGCCGGCGGGCCTGGACGGCGCGAAGGTGGTGGCGCGCAACTACCACGCCCTGGCGGGCGGCTCGACGGTCAGCGACTTCCTGGCCGCGATCGGCGCGCCGCCGGACGTGATCCCCGCCGAGCACCTGCGGGCCCGGGCCAACGAGCGCGACCCGCCGCGCCTCAACCTCGGCCGCTTCTACCGCAACCGCATGCAGCGCGAGCTCTCCGGGCCGGAGCAGGCCGCGGTCGCCGCCATGGCCGCCCACGTCGACGCGGTCGACAATCCGCCCTGGGTCGAGGCGCGGCTGCGGGCGGCGTTCGGCGCCTCCAACGCGCGCGTCTGCCGCCGCTTCGGGGCCCCGCAAGAGGGGCTGGTGACAGACCCGGGCGAGGCGACGCCCGCGCGCCGGGGGGCCGTCAGCCTGGCCAGACTCTACTCCTTCGAGACGGCGCTCGCGATCTGGCGGATCGCCCGGCTGATCGCCGGCGGGGAGCCGGCCGAGGGCGCGCCGCCGGCCTCCGCCGAGGCGCAGCTGCGGCGCTGGACCGCCTGGCTCGCCGCCCCGGAAGCCGCCGGGGCCTCCCGCGCCGCCTGACCGGGCAAGGCTGCTTCGGGGCCGGCGTCCAATCACAAAAGATTCAACGGCCGGCGGAGTCGCGGGCGGCGCGGAGCCGCTTGAAGCCGAATCTCAAATCAGATTAACGATTCGGCTCGCGGGGACATCACTCATTAACCAGTCTTAAATTAACTCGCTGGCAAGTTAACGGCGAGCATCGGGGCGGATTCACAGAATTCGCGGGGCGGTCAGGGTCAAGGGTAGGAGAGATCTATGCGCGTACTGTTGATCGAGGACGACAGCGCGACGGCCCAAAGCATCGAGCTGATGCTGAAGTCCGAAGGGTTCAACGTCTATACCACCGACCTCGGGGAGGAAGGCGTCGACCTGGGCAAGATCTATGACTACGACCTGATCCTGCTCGACCTCAACCTGCCGGACATGAGCGGCATGGACGTGCTGCGCACGCTTCGGGTCGGCAAGATCAACACCCCGATCATGATCCTCTCCGGCACGGCCGAGATCGAGACCAAGGTGAAGACCTTCTCCGGCGGCGCCGACGACTACATGACCAAGCCGTTCCACAAGGACGAGCTGGTCGCCCGCATCCACGCCGTGGTCCGCCGCTCCAAGGGCCACGCCCAGTCGGTGATCAAGACCGGCGACATCGTGGTCAACCTGGACGCCAAGACGGTCGAGGTGAACGGCCTGCGCGTGCACCTGACCGGCAAGGAATACCAGATGCTGGAGCTGCTCTCGCTGCGCAAGGGCACGACGCTGACCAAGGAGATGTTCCTCAACCACCTCTACGGCGGCATGGACGAGCCCGAGCTGAAGATCATCGACGTGTTCATCTGCAAGCTGCGCAAGAAGCTGGCCGCGTCCGCCAACGGCAAGCATCACATCGAGACGGTCTGGGGCCGGGGCTACGTGCTTCGCGATCCCCAGGAAGGCGCGATCGCCGCCTGACGCCTGCGTTCGTTCGAGGAGAGTGCGACGCCCGCCCTGACCAGCGGGCGTTTTTCTTTTCGCCACGGCAAGGCTAGGTTCGGCCCCGGGCAACCGCTCGGGGAGGGCGCTCATGCAACGTCTGGTCGCGCTGGTCCTGGCGCTCATCGTGGGAAGCGCGTTGGCCTGGGCCTCCCTGCGGCCGCCGCCCCCGGCGCCGGCCAGCGCGCCGCCGGGCGCCTTCTCCGCCGAGCGGGCGATGGTCGACGACCGGGCGATCGCGCCGGTCGCGCACCCGATCGGCTCGGAGGCCAACCACAAGGTCCGCGACTACCTGCTGCAGCGGATGACGCAGCTCGGGCTCTCCCCGCAGGTCCGCCGCGGCGTCGCCGCTTACGCCAGCCCCCGGGCGAAGGGCGTCTTCCTGGGCGGCGAGGTGGAGAACATCCTGGGCGTCCTGCCGGGGCGCGACCGCAGCCAGCCCGCCGTGGCGCTGATGGCCCACTACGACAGCGTGCCGGCCTCCTCCGGCGCGGCCGACGACGGCGCGGGCGTGGTCTCGGCGCTGGAAGTCATCCGGGCGCTGAAGACCAAGGGCGCGCCCGCCCGCGACGTGATGGTGCTGTTCACCGACGGCGAGGAGGCCGGGCTCCTGGGCGCCGACGCCTTCTTCAACCGCGACCCGGCGGCCCGGCATGTCGGCTTCCTGATCAACATGGAGGCGCGCGGCGACGCCGGCCGCGTGCAGATGTTCCAGACCGGCGCCGGCAACGGCGGCGCGATCGCGCTGATGCGCAAGGCCGCGCCCCGGCCGTCGTCGTCCTCGCTGACCGTCTTCATCTACCAGCACATGCCCAACGACACCGACTTCACCATCTCGCGCAAGGCGGGGATCGCGGGGCTGAACTACGCCTTCACCGGACGCCAGTTCGACTACCATTCGCCGACCTCGATCCCGGCGACGCTCGACCAGGGCTCGCTGCAGGACATGGGCCAGCAGGTGCTGGGGGTGGCGCAGGCCGCGGCCTTCGCCCCCGCCCTGCCCGCCCGCACGCCGGACGTGGTCTACAGCCAGCTGTTCGGGAACCTGGTCCTCGCCTATGCGCCGCTGATCGGATGGCTGATCCTGGCCGTCTCGGCCGTGCTGATCGCGATCGCCATCGTCCGCGCGCGTCGGGCCGAGCCGTGGCCCTGGACGGACCTCCTGCGGGGCCTGGGCGCCTGCCTGTTCGCGGTGCTCGGCGCGGCGGCGATCCTGCACTTCGCGCGCCGGGCGACCGGCGCCGGGTTCGGCTATATCCCGCAGCGCTTCCTGCTGGCCCAGGTCACCCGCTGGGAGATCGCCCTGGTGCTGATCGGCCTGGGCTTCCTGCTGACCGCGGCGGCCGAGCTCGCGCGCGGCCGCCGGCAGATCGCCTTCCTGCCGCTGGCCGCAGGCCTGGCCAGCTCGCTGTTCGGCGGGTTCGATCCGTTCGGCCTGGGGCTGGGCGTCGCCGCCGCCGTGATCGGCGTCGCAGCCTATGGCCGGCCGGTGAGCCGCCCCGGCGCCTGGTCCGGCGTGCTGATCTTCGGCCTGGTCCTGGGGATCGCCGCGCAGATCGCCGCCCCGCTCGCCGCCTTCGTGATCGCCTGGCCGCTGGCGCTGGCGGCGCTGGCTGCGGTCGCCACCGACGCAGGCGCGCGCAGGGGTCCGGTCGCGCTGGCGGTGCTCGCGGCGCTGGCCGCGGCGGTGCTCGGCTGGCTGGGCGGCCTGACGCACGGCGCCTACACCAGCCTCGATCTGGTCGAGCTGCTCGCGCTTCCGGTGCTCTTGGCCGCCCTGATCGTCTGGCCGCTCGCCCAGCCGGCGGAAGGCGCGCCGCCCGAGCGGCTGCTCGGCCCGGCGCTCTTGATCCTCGGCCTGGCGCTGACCGCGGTCGTGCGGTTCGCCGACCCCTATTCGCCGCGCTATCCGCAGCTGGCCTATGTCGAGTACCTGATCGACCAGGACAGCGGCCACGCCTGGCGCTACCGGCCGCGCGGCTCCGGCTCGCCGTGGTCCGACGCGGTGCTGAAGAGCGACGGCGGGCGGATCACCGTCTCGAACACCTGGCCCCTGCGCGGGGCCGAGGCGGCGCCGGCGCGCTACCTCCCCGCGCCGGCCGCGACGATCGCCTTCTCACGGGCCGCCGACGGCGACCTGCGGCTGCACGTGACGCCACCGGCCGGGGCGCGGACGCTGGTCCTGAACCTGACGCCGAACACCCCGTTGGCGCTCCGCGAGGCGCAGGGCGCGCCCCAGGACGTGACGCTTGCGCCGGGCGCCGCCGAGCGGGTGGTCTGGAACGTCGCCCCGAACGGCCTCGACCTGGTGCTGCGGCCGATCAGCCCCGGGCGGCTGCAGGTGCAGACCGCGGTCGACGTGAAGAGCTGGCCGGCCGGCGCGACGCCGCTGCCGCCGCGGCCCGCGAACCTGATGCCGTTCGACGTCTCCGACACCACCCTGGTGCTGAAGTCGGCGCGGTTTGCTTGGTGATCGGAACGGTTTTGGCTAAGCGGTGAGCCCATGAGCGACATCACCATCTTCCACAATCCGAACTGCGGGACTTCGCGCGGCACGCTGGAGCTGCTGCGGGAGAAGGGGCTGAAGCCGAAGGTGATCGAATACCTGAAGGCGGGCTGGACCGAGCCGCAGCTCAAGGACCTGTTCAAGCAGATGGGCGTCTCGCCGCGCGAGGCGCTCAGGGTGCGCGGCACCGACGCCGAGGCGCGCGGCCTCACCGACCCTGGGGTCAGCGACGAGGCGATCGTCAAGGCGATGACCGAGAACCCGATCCTGGTTGAACGCCCGATCGTGGTGACCGCCAAGGGCGCGGCGCTCTGCCGGCCCAAGGAGAAGGTGCTGGGCCTGATCTGAGGCGCTCGGCCAGGCGATCCGTCGCGAGACCCGAAGCTTGCCCGGCCCGGGCGCGGCGCTTAAGCCCGCGGCCATGAGCCTCACGACCCACGTGGCCAACCTGACCCGCGCCATGGTGCAGGGCTGGCCCGCCGAGCCGCCAGCCGACCTGGTCTACCAGCTGCTTCGTCTGCTTGGCCGCTGGCGCTCGCAGATGCTGGCCAACACCTTCATGCGCCACCAGGGCACGACGATCTGGGGCGGGCCGTTCAAGGGCATGGAGTACGTCGGCGCGGCGACCGAGGGCGCCCTGGTCCCGCGGCTGCTCGGCACCTACGAATCCGAGCTGCACCCGCACCTGGCGGCGTTCGCGGCCGAGGGGCTGGACTGCGTGATCGATGTGGGCTGCGCGGAGGGCTACTACGCGGTGGGCCTGGCGCGGCTGATGCCCGCGGTCACCGTCCATGCCTACGACATCGACGAAAGGGCGCGCAAAGCCTGCGCCGAGCTCGCGGCCAAGAACGGCGTCGCCGAGCGGGTGATCATCGGCGGCGAGTTCAAGCCGGACGGGTTCGAGGCGTTCAAGGGCAAGCGGGCGCTGGTGATGCTGGACGCCGAGGGCGCAGAGGTCGACGTGCTGCAGCCGGGGCTCAGCCCGGCGCTGGCCGGCATGAGCATCATCGTCGAGACGCACGACCTCTACCGGCCGGGCGCCATTGCGACCATGGTCGCGCGGTTCTCGCCCACCCACGAGATCCTGCGCGTCGACCAGCAGCCGAAGACCTTCGAGCTGCCGCCCTGGCTGAAGCCCCTGCCGCACCTGGACCAGCTGCTGGCGGTCTGGGAATGGCGCGCCCAGCCGACGCCGTGGCTGGTCATGCGGCCGAAACGCGCGGGGTGAAGAAGGTCCGGATCACGTGGCGGCCGCGACGCGGCTAGGGCGCGCGGCGCGCCTCGGCGGGTTGCGGGCGCTCGGGCGCGGTGAGGCGCTGTTCGCGCGTCTTGCGGATATAGGTGCGCGCCGCCCATCGCGCGCCGCGCCGGCTCAGGCTCAAGCCGCCCGCCGGCATGCGGCCGTCGAGCTCCACCTGCCAGCGCCAGAGCAGCCATGAGGCGCGGCGCACCGAGTAACGTGCCATCCCTTCGGAGCTCCTGATTCTTGCGACAGGGGTCCAACGTCGGCCGCCGGCCGGTTCATCCCGAAGACTCGAAATGGAGCGCGGCCGAAGACGGCGGCTTGATCCGGATCAAGGCTCGTCGCGCCGCACGGTGTTCGGGTGGGCCATGCGCGGCGCCCTGGTCCTCCTCGCCCTGCTCGCCGTCGGCGGATCGGCGGCCGCCCAGCCCGCCGAGCTCGCCCGCGGGGAAATGCTGGTCCGGCGCCACTGCGCCGGGTGCCACGCCATCGGAGCCGTCGGAGTCAGTCCCGACAAGGCGGCGCCGCCGTTCCGCAATCTGCATACCCGCTATCAGATCGACGACCTCGCCGAGGCGCTCGCGGAGGGGCTGCTGACGGGTCACCCCGCCATGCCCGAGTTCCGCTTTTCCCCCAAGGATGTGCGTTCGATCATCGCCTATCTGAAGTCGATCCAGACCCACCAAGACACCTCGCTCGGCAGCCTCGCTGGACGCTAGCTCGGGATCGGCGCCAGAATGCCTGGCAAGGGCGCGCGACGATGACGCGCCCATTGTCGGGAGATGGACATGGCGGACGATCTGGCGCTGGCGCCGCGCGCGCTCACCGATGCGGTCGGAACCTCGAACGGGCCGGTGCGCGGCTATCGCGAGGACGGGCTCTCGGTGTTCAAGGGCGTCCGCTACGGCGCGCCGCCGACCGGGCTCGCCCGCTTCAAGCCGCCCGCGCGGCCGGCGCCCTGGAGCGAGCCGCTGGAGACCACGCAGTACGGCGCGCCGGCCATCCAGTCGGGCCTCGCGCCCGGCGAGCGGCGCACCTCGCCGGGCGACCCGCCGGCGCCCGACGAGCCGGCCTCGTCGGAGGACTGCCTGTTCCTGAACGTCTGGACGCCCGGCCTCGACCGCGCGCGCCGGCCGGTGATGGTGTGGCTGCACGGCGGCGGTTTCGCCAACGGGTCAGGCGGCGCTGCGATGTACGACGGCGGCGCGCTGGCCCGCAAAGGCGACGTGGTGACGGTCACCGTCAACCACCGCCTGAACGTGTTCGGCTACCTGCACCTGGGCGAGGCGTTCGGGCCCGAGTACGCGAAATCCGGCGTCGCCGGCATGATCGACATCGTCCAGGCGCTGGAATGGGTGCGCGACAACATCGAGGCGTTCGGCGGCGATCCGGGCGACGTGACCATTTTCGGCGAGAGCGGCGGCGGCTGGAAGGTGTCGCTGCTCCTGGCCATGCCCTCGGCCCGCGGCCTGTTCCACAAGGCCATCATCCAGTCCGGGCCAGGCCTGACCGCCAAGCCCAAGGCGGACGCCGCCGAGGTCGCCCGGCAGCTGCTGGCCGAGCTCGGGGTCTCGACGCCCGAGGCGCTGGCGGCGCTGTCCACCGAGACCATCTCGCACGCCTCGGTGAAGCTCCCGGGCGAGGCCATGCGCCTCTACACCCCGGTGCGCGACGGCGAGGTGATCCCGCGCGATCCCTTCGAGCCGGACGCCAGCCCGCTGAACGCCGACGTGCCGCTGCTGATCGGCACCAACAAGGACGAGAACACCCTGTTCCTGTTCAGCCATCCGCGGTTCGGCGCCTTCACCGAGGATGACATCGCCAAGCAGGCGAAGGGCGTGGCGGGCGAGCGGGCCGACGAGCTGGTGGCGGCGCTCCGGCGCGCCTATCCCGACTACAGCGAGACCCACATCTATTCGGCGATCGGCACGGTCAGCGGCATGTGGGGCAACTCCGTGAAGCTCGCCGAGCGCAAGGCCGCGCAAGGCGCCGCGCCGGTCTTCATGTACCTGCTCACCTGGGAGACGCCGGTCGCGAAGGGGCGGCTGCGCTCGCCCCATGCGATCGAGATCCCGCTGGTGTTCGACAACGTCGAGAAGGCGCGCAACTTCGTGGGCCGCGGCGACGAGCCGCAGAGGCTCGCCGACCAGATGAGCTCGGCGTGGCTGGCCTTCGCCCGCACCGGCGATCCGGGGTGGCCGGCCTATGACGCGCGCGGCCGGGCGACGAAGATCTTCGACCTGGAGAGCCGGGTGGAGCGCGATCCGCTGTCCGAGATCCGCAAGGTGCTGCACGGCTGAGCCGGATCTGTTCGGTGACGGGGCCGGGCGGCGTCACCGCGGCAATGGCCTACGCGGGGCGCACGCCTCGAAAGCCGACGGCACGCGCCGACAGGTGTCGATAGCCCAGAGGGCGCGGATGTGACTAGGGTGCCCGCAGCCGTCGGTCCCGGCAGCGAGGTTTTTCCGGGAGTTCAATAGCTTGTCTGTACAGGAAGCAGCCTCCCGGGTCTGGCGACCGGAGCATTTGCGCCTGGCGATCGACGCCGCCAACGTCGCGCTATGGTCGTGGCAGGTCGACACGGACCGCTTCACCATGGACGAGCGCGCCTTCGGCCTGTGGGGCTTGCCCTGCTCGGAGGAGGTCGCCTTCGAGGAGTTGTCCGCCCATATCCACCCGGCCGACCGCGATCGAGTGCGCGCGGCCTTTACGGCGACCCGCTCGGTCGCCGGACCTTACGAAATCGATTTTCGCATCATGTTGGGCCGCGAGGTGCGCTGGATCTCGGCCCGCGGCCAAGGGGCCGATGAAGGCATCGTCGATCGGGTGATGTTCGGCATCTTCCTGGACGTGACCGGACGCAAGCAGGCCGAGGAAGGTCACGAGCTGCTCGCCGGCGAGATGAGCCATCGGGTCAAGAACCTGCTGGCGATCGCCACGGGTCTGGCGCACATCACCTCGCGGTCGACGACATCGGCGGCCGACATGGCGCAAGTCCTGACCGAACGCCTGAGGGCCCTGGGCCGGGCCCACGACCTGGTTCGTCCCTTGCCGGGCCAGGAGGGCAAGGCGGCGCTGCTGGGCGACCTGTTCTCGGTTCTGCTCGCTCCCTATGACGATCCCGGCGCCTTCGCCCGCCGCATCCGGGTCGCGGTGCCGAGGATGGGGGTCGGAGAGCGGACCGCCACCACCCTGGCGCTGGTCATCCACGAGATGGCGACGAATTCGGTGAAGCACGGCGCCCTGTCGGCCGAAAGCGGGATCCTCGACATCTCCAGCACCACGGATGACGACGACCTGCTCGTCGTCTGGGCCGAAACCGGCGGTCCGGCGATTTCAGGCGCCCCGGACATGCATGGGTTCGGGAGCCAGCTGATCGCGCGCAGCATCACGCGCGATCTGGACGGCGCGCTGTCTTACGACTGGCAGGAAAGCGGCCTCGTCGCGACCTTGCGGATGCGGAAGGCCAGGCTGACGGCCTAGCACCTTCGCGCCGCAACGCGCGCCGGCGCGCGCAAGCGCATCCCGTGCGCATCCGTGGCCAACACGCAAGGGCGGCCCGAAGAGCGCCCCTTCCGTGGATTCCGTGGTTCCTGCCTACGCGTCGAAGACGATCACGGAGCGGGCGACGGCGCCGGTCTTCATCTCCTCGAAGGCTTCGTTGACCTGCTCGAGCTTCAGCCGCCGCGAGATCATGTCGTCGAGCTTCAGCTTGCCGGCCAGGTAGAAGTCGACCAGCCGCGGCATGTCGACCGGGAAGCGGTTGGAGCCCATCAGCGAGCCCTGGATGCGCTTCTCGCCCAGGAAGGCCGCGCCCATCAGGCTGATGGTCTGGCCGACCGGGATCATGCCGATCACGTTGGCGGTGCCGCCGCGGCGCAGCATGTTGAACGCCTGCTCGGCGGTCTTGGCCAGGCCGATCGCCTCGAACGAGTGCTGGACGCCGCCCTTGGTCATCTCGATGACCTCCTTCACCGGGTCGGTGTCCTTGGCGCAGATGAAGTCGGTCGCGCCGAACGCCTTGGCCATGTTCTCCTTGCCGGGCGCCATGTCGATGCCGATGATCCGGCTGGCGCCGGCGATCGCCGCGCCGTTGACGGCCGCGAGGCCCACGCCGCCCAGGCCGATCACCGCCACCGTGTCGCCGGGCCGGACGTTCGACGTATGCATCGCCGCGCCCACGCCGGTCATCACCCCGCAGCCGATCAGGGCGGCGCGGTCGAGCGGCATGTCGGGCCGGATGGCCACGCAGGCGTGCTCGTGGATCAGCATCTGCTCGGCGAACGAGGAGAGGTTCAGGTACTGGACCATCGGACCCTTGTCCGACTTCAGGCGCGGCTCCTCGTCGGGCGCGCGCTTGGTCTCCGGCGACACGCACAGGCTCATGTGGCCGGTCAGGCAGAACTCGCAGTGGCCGCAGAAAGCCGAGAGGCAGGTGATCACGTGATCGCCCGGCTTCACCGTACGCACCTCGGACCCCACCGCCTCGACGACGCCGGCGCTCTCGTGGCCGAGCACGGCCGGCAGCGGATGCGGATAGGAGCCCTCGATGAAGTGCAGGTCGGAGTGGCAGACGCCGGCGGCGGCGGTGCGGATCAGCACCTCGTGCGGGCCGGGCTTGTTGATCTGCACGTCCTCGATCTGCAGCGGCGTTCTGACTTCGCGCAGGACTGCGGCCTTCATGGCTTTCCCTCCCAACTTGGATCCGCCCTTCGGGCGTTCGTCGCAAGAAGCCTTATCGCCGTTCAGATCGCCGGGCCAAGGGGTTTCCCGAGGGAAGCTTGCGCAAAATCAAGTCGACAGGGCGGGCGCCATCGCCTCTAGAGGGAAGCCATGGCCGAGGCCGAGCCCACCATCGCGCAGACGCCCGCCGCAAAGCGCGGCGGGCCGGGCGAGGTGTTCCTCGCCTTCCTGAAGCAGGGGCTGACCGCGTTCGGCGGGCCGGTGGCGCACCTGGGCTACTTCCGCCGCGAGTTCGTCGAGCGGCGGGGCTGGCTGTCGGAGGCGGCGTTCGCCGACCTGCTGGCGCTGGCCCAGTTCCTGCCCGGCCCGGCCTCCAGCCAGCTCGGCATGGCCATCGGGCTCCGGCGCGCGGGCTACCTCGGCCTCGTCGCGGCCTGGGCGGGCTTCACCCTGCCGGCGGCCACGGCGATGATCGTACTCGCCTACCTTGCCCCAGAGCTCACCGACAAATGGGGCGGCGGCTGGCTGCACGGCCTGAAGATCGCCGCCGCGGCGGTGGTGCTGCAGGCGCTGATCGCGATGGCGCGGCGGCTGGCGGTAGGCCCGATCCGGGCCGGCATGGCGCTGGGCGCGGGCGCGGGCGTGCTGATCTCGCACGGCGCGGGCTCCGCGCCGCAGATCTTCGCGCTGATCGCCGGCGGGCTGTTCGGCCTGGCCTGGCTGCGCGAGCCGGCCCCGGACGTCCCGGACGATGCGGCCACCCACCAGGTGCCCCCGGCGGTCTCGGGCGCGGCCCTGACGACGTTCGCCCTGCTCCTGGTGGTGCTGCCGTTCGCCGCGGGCAAGCTGCAGAGCCCCCTGCTGGGGCTGGCCAGCGTGTTCTACCGCACCGGTTCGCTGGTGTTCGGCGGCGGCCACGTCGTGCTGCCGCTGCTCGACCGCGACATCGTCGGCCGCGGCTGGCTCGACCGTGACACCTTCCTGGCGGGCTACGGCGCGGTGCAGGCGCTGCCGGGCCCGCTGTTCTCGTTTGCGGGCTTCGTGGGCGCCGCCCAGACCTACGCCGCCGCGGGCTGGCGCACGGGCCTCGTCTGCGTCACGGCGATCTTCCTGCCGAGCCTGCTGCTGATCGTGGGCGTGCTGCCGTTCTGGGACCGGCTGAAGGCTCTGCCCGCGGCCCGCGGCGCGCTCGCCGGCCTGAACGCCGTCGTGGTGGGCCTGCTCGCCGCGGCGCTGTGGAATCCGGTGCTCACCTCGACCGTCCAGCGGCCCAGCGACTGGGCGCTGGTCGCCGCCGCCTGGGTGTTCCTGGCGATCGCGAGACTGCCGCCCTGGCTGGTGGTGATCGGCTTTGCGGTGACAACCGGGCTCTGGTCGCAGGCGGTGGTCTAGGACGCCCGCGCGGTCTGCGTCGTGGGCTGCGGCTGCGGCAGGCGGAACGCGGGCATCGCGAACTTCGGCATCTGCGGCCAGCGGAAGGTCCACGCCTTGCGGGCCGGGATGCAGGCCTCGAGCGCGGCGATCAGCTGCTCCGGCGGCCCGTCGTTCAGGAAGTGGTTGGCCCCGTCGGCGCGCACGAAGCGGATCGGCCGGCGGGTCACCGTCTCGCGGGCCATGCGCTCGGCGATCTCGATCGGGGCGAAATCGTCCTTGTCGCCGTGGATCATGTGGATCGGGATCGAAAGGCGGCCGAGCGCGCGCTCGGCGCGCGCCAGCTGCGCCTTCTGACCGCTCGCCTCGATCACCGCGTGGCGCAGGTCGCGGGGGATCACCTTCAGGGCCCTGGAGCCCACGTCGAGCAGCCAGCGGGCGGTGGGCCCCGGCTCGCCGAAGAAGCCGGAGAGCAGCACGAGGCCAGCCACCTTGCCGGGATTGGCCGCGGCCATCAGCGCCGCGATCGCCGCGCCGTAGGACTGGCCGACCAGCAGCACCTGCTGGCCCTGCGGCGCCGCAAGCACCGGGGCCAGCGCCTCGGCCTGGACGGCGATGTCGGTGACCGGATGCAGCGGCTCGGAGGCGCCGTAGCCCGGCCGGTCGACGACGATCATCTCGCGATCCGGCGGCAGCTCGGCCAGGGTCTCGGCCCAGTACTCGGCCCAGGACGGCGCGCCGGTGATCACCACGATCTTCCAGGCGGGCGGGGTCTCACGCGGGGTGTGCAGCGCCGAGATCGTCCAGCCATGGCCGCCGCCGGCCGTGAAGCTGGTGCGGCGCACGACGTGCTCCGGATAGTCCTCGGCCAACGGCTTGTGCTCGGTCCGCCCGGTGGCCGCCGCTTCGATGCAGGCCCACCCCATGGCGAGAACACCCTTCGGCCGTTTCCGCGGCACGTTCGCAATCTCCTCAGGCTTACACTGTCACCTGGTGGCGCAAACGCACGATTGGAAGGGCGGTTCGGCTCAGCTTGTTCTCACTCGGCCGGAACCGGCCGGGCTGTGGCCAGCCGGTCACGCAGCTCGCGCTTCAGCACCTTGCCGGTCGGCCCGATCGGCAGCTCTTCGACGATGCGGACCTCGTCGGGGACCCACCACTTGGCGACCCGCTCGGCGACATGGCGTTTCAGCGCCTCGGGATCGGCGCTCTGGCCGGCCCGGAGCGTCACCAGCAGGAGCGGCCGCTCGTCCCACTTCGGATGCGGCATGCCGACCGCGGCGGCCATGGCGACGGCGGGATGCGAGCAGACCGCGTCCTCCAGATCGAGGGTGGATATCCACTCGCCGCCCGACTTGATCACGTCCTTCGCGCGATCCGTGAGGCGCAGGTAGCCCTCAGGATCGATGGTGGCGATGTCGCCGGTGTCGAACCAGCCGTCGTCGGTGAACGAGGCGGCCCCGTCGTGCTTGAAGTAGGCCGAGGCCACCCAGGGCCCCTTGACCTGCAGCCGGCCGGCGCTCTTGCCGTCGCGCGGCAGGAGCTCGCCCGCCTCGTCGACGACGCGCAGCTCGACGCCCCAGAGGCCCCGTCCCTGCTTCAGCTTGCGCTGGAGCGAGGCGGCCGCGTCCTCGCCCGCATGCTGCGGCAGCGGCTTGTTGATGACGCCCAGCGGACTGGTCTCGGTCATGCCCCAGATCTGCTGCACCTTGCCGCCCAGCCGGCCCTCGATGCGCTCGATCAGGGCGGCGGTGGGCGCCGAGCCGCCGATGGCGATGGTCTTGACGGAGTTCAGCGTCTTGCCGGCCTGCTCCAGGTGCTCGGCCACGCCCACCCAGATGGTCGGCACCCCGAGCACGAAGGTGACGGCCTCCGTCTCGATCAGCTCGGCCACCGACCGGCCGTCCAGCGCGCGGCCCGGCAGCACCAGCTTCGCGCCCACCAGGGGGGCGGCGTAAGGCGTGCCCCAGGCGTTGGCGTGGTACATCTGGGCGCAGGGCATGATCACGTCCGCCGCCGAGAAGTCGAAGTTGTCGGGCAGGCCGCAGGCCAGCGCGTGCAGCACAGTCGAGCGGTGCGAATAGAGCACGCCCTTCGGATTGCCCGTGGTGCCGGAGGTGTAGCAGAGGCCGCAGGCGGCGTTCTCGTCGAGGCTCGGCCACGCGAGGTCCGGCGAAGCCTTGGCGAGCAGCTCCTCGTAGACCAGGGTTCCGGCCGGCGCGTCCGCCGGCAGGTGCGCGCGCTCGGTGAGCGCCACCAGGGTCTTCACGGTCTGCATCTTCGGGGCCGTCTCGGCCGCCAGGCCCGCGAAGGTGATGTCGAACAGGAGGACGGTGTCCTCCGCGTGGTTGGCGACCCAGGCCACCTGGTCCGGATGCAGGCGCGGGTTGATCGTGTGCAGCACCGCCCCGATGCCGGTGGCGGCGAAGTAGAGCTCGAAGTGGCGGTGGGTCGACCAGGCAAGCGTCGCCACCCGATCGCCGGGCTTGACGCCCAACGCCAGCAGGGCGTTGGCGAGCCGTTTGGTGCGCGCCAGCGCCTCGGCGTAGCCGTAGCGGTGGATCGGGCCCTCGACGGTGCGCGCCACCACCTCGCGCTCGGGGTGGTAGAGCGCCGCATGCTCCAGGATCGACGGCAGCGTCAGCGGCCAGTCCATCATCAGGCCCTGCATGGGGGGCGCCTCCTTATCATCGTTCAGCAAGCGTAGGGCGGCGCGCAAAGCCTATCAATCATCGGCCTTGGACCTGGGCGCCCGCCTGGGCCGGGACGAGCGCGGTTTCGGCGCGTCGCGGACGATGGTCATCATGTAGTTCACGTCCGCGTCGAGGCTCTGTTTCCAGCGGCCGGAGAGCGGGTCGAAGACGACGCCGAAGGGGCCCTCGACGACCACCGGTTCGCCCTCGAGGAAGCCGCGGATCTCTTCGGGCTTCAGGAACTTCGACCAGCGGTGCGTGCCGGCCGGAAGCCAGCGCAGCACGTACTCGGCCCCGACCTTGGCCAGGGCGAAGGCCTTCAATGTCCGGTTGAGGGTGGCCACGATCATCAGCCCGCCGGGCTTCAGCAGCCTGGCGCAGGTCCTGAGGTAGGCGCCGGGATCGGCGACGTGCTCGACCACCTCCATGTTGAGGATCACGTCGAACGGCGGCTCGCCGGCGGCGAGCAGCGCTTCGGCCGTGGAGACGCGGTAGTCGATCGCGAGCCCCTGCTCGGCGGCGTGCGCGGCGGCCGTGCCGATGTTGCGTTCCGAGGCGTCGACGCCGCTGACCTGGAATCCCAGCCGCGTCATGGGCTCGGCGAGCAGGCCGCCGCCGCAGCCGATGTCCAGCAGCCGCAGCCCCGTGAACGGCCGCCGCGCCGCCGGATCGCGGGCGAAACAATCGAGCGCCTGATCGCGGATGAAGCCGAGCCGCACGGGGTTGAACCGGTGCAGCGGCGCGAACCGGCCGTTCGGGTCCCACCACTCCGCGGCGATGCGCGAGAACCGCTCGACTTCGGCCGGATCGACGGAGGAGGTGGCGTAGGTCATGGTTTCTCCATAGCCGATGGCGCGTTGCAGCGCAGCACGCTGGCCGTTAGAACGGCGCGCTTTCCGTTATGGCGAGGGGGTTCGGCGCGGGTGTCCCGGCTGGTGATGAAATTCGGCGGGACGTCGGTCGCGGACCTGGAGCGCATCCGCCGCGTCGCGCGCCTGGTGGGCCGCGAGGTGGAGGCCGGCCACCAGGTGGCGGTGGTGGTCTCGGCCATGGCCGGCAAGACCAACGAGCTGGTGGCCTGGACCGACGGCGCGGGGGCGGCGGGACAGGGGCTCCCAACCTCCGACGACGAGTACGACGTGGTGGTGGCCTCCGGCGAGCAAGTGACGGCCGGATTGCTGGCGATGACGCTGCGCAACATGGGGGTGCGCGCCCGGTCCTGGCTGGGCTGGCAGATCCCGATCATCGCCGACGACGCCCACGGCCGCTCGCGCATAGAGGACATCCCGCCGGAGAAGCTGGGCGGCGCCATCGACAGCGGCGAGGTGGCGGTGGTGGCCGGCTTCCAGGGCGTGACCCGCGACGGCCGCCTGGCGACGCTGGGCCGCGGCGGCTCCGACACCTCGGCGGTGGCGGTGGCCGCGGCGCTGAACGCCGAGCGCTGCGACATCTACACCGACGTGGACGGCGTCTACACCACCGATCCGCGGATCGAGGCGAAGGCGAAGAAGCTCGCCAAGGTCTCCTACGAGGAGATGCTGGAGATGGCCTCGCTGGGCGCCAAGGTGCTGCAGACCCGCTCGGTCGAGCTCGCCATGGCCTACCATGTGCCGGTCCGGGTGCTGTCCAGCTTCGTCGAGCCCGGCAAGGCCGCGGCCGACGGCGGAGAGAGCGCGGGGACCATCGTCTGCGACGAGGAGGAGATCGTGGAAAAGCGGATCGTGAGCGGCGTCGCCTACAGCCGCGACGAGGCGAAGATCAGCCTCTTCGGCCTTCCCGACCATCCGGGGGTCTCCTCCGAGATCTTCGGCGCGCTCGCCGACGCCAACGTCAACGTCGACATGATCGTCCAGAGCCATTCGCGGCGGGCCGACACCGCCAACATGGAGTTCACGGTCGGCAAGCGCGACGCCGCGCGCGCGATGGAGATCGTCCGCCAGGTCCAGCAGAAGATCGGTTTCCAGGGCGCGACCGTCGACGAAGACGTCGCCAAGGTCTCGGTGATCGGGGTCGGCATGCGCAGCCACGCGGGCGTCGCCAAGACCATGTTCGGCGCGCTTGCCGAGAAGGGCGTCAACATCCAGGTGATCTCCACCTCGGAGATCAAGATCAGCGTCCTGATCGATGCGGCCTACACCGAGCTCGCGGTGCGGGCGCTGCACGCGGCCTACGGCCTGGACAAGCTGTAGCTGCAGCGCCGGCGTCGCGAGGTGGATCGTGTCTCAGACTGACTGCGCCGGCGGGCCGTAGTCCGCGACCGTGCGGTCGCTGGTGAGCAGGATGTAACCTTCGCTAATCGCTTGCGCCACGAGCATCCGATCGAATGGATCGCGATGGATCGGCGGTAGTCGAGAAACCGCAGCGGCGTGGGCGCCGGTGATCCCGACTTCGCCATACCCGTTGTCCAGCAGGGCCCGCCGGAGCACATGCGGGTCTGACCTGAAATCCGGACGGCCCAGACCCGATTTGATCGCCACTTCCCAGATGCTCGCGGCGCTGAAGAGCAATTCGTTCCCCTCATCGGAAATCAGGGAAACGGCTTCCCGCGACATCCGCTGAGTGGTTGCGGCGGCGGCCCAGAGGAGCAGGTGCGTATCGAGCAGGAGCTTCATCGGTTGTTGAACAGGCGATCAATCTCTGCCGCGCCCATCGTGTCGAAATCATCGGGCACGCTGATCTGCCCGGCCAGGAAGCCCATGCGTTTGCGGACCGGCGCAGCGGGGGCGTCCACTGGAACAACCTTGACCAGGGGCTTGCCGGCCTTGGCGATGATGAACGGCTCACCGCCGGCCGCACGATCGACCAGCCGTGACAGGTGCGTCTTGGCTTCATGAATGTTGACGGTGCGGGGCGCCATCGATCTTCCTTAGTTTAGTCCGTTAGACTTAGTTCAGTCGTGCCGACCTCGCAAGCCCGCGTCGTCCCGCGGCGGCGAAAGGGCGCCTCGACGTCCACGGGAGTCGCCCGGGGGCGAGAATGCGGATGTCGTGCTCCATCACGCCCGCTCCGCCCGTCCGGTCAGCCTGAAGGCGGCCCAAACCCCGGCCAGGCCCAGGGGGATCACCGACGCGAAGACCCACAGGGCGGAGCCCCTTGCGCTGGCCTGCGTCAGCCCGTTCGAGAATCCGGCGAGGTTGGCCGCCGCGCCTGAGATCGCCGCGCCGACGGCGGCGCCGGTCTGGCGGACGGCGGTGATCGCCGAGGAGCCGATCGCCCGGTCCTCGTCCGCAAGCGCGGCGAGCAGGCGACGGCTCATCAGACTCCACGACCAGCCGAAGGCCGCCCCCAGCAGCGCGCCGCCGAGCGCGATCCACAGGATCGAGACCGCCGGCGTCGCCCAGCTGAGCAGGATGAGGCTCGCGGGCACGCTGAGCGCGCCGATCCGCACCCAGCGGGCGTCCCAGGCCCCGGCCGCATTCGCCACCTGGAAGGCGGCCAGCGTCCAGGCGAGCGACTCGGCGCCGATCAGATAGCCGGCCCAGAGCGGGCTCATGCCGGCCAGCGTCTGCATGATCGGCGGAATGTAGATGGCGAACCCCATGGAGGCGGCGGTGAGCAGGAACATCGCCGCATAGCCGGAGCCGCAGACGGTGGAGAGGTCGCCCGCGCGATGCGGCAGGAGCCGGACCCCCGCCCTGGCGTCGATCCACAGGAGGAGCCCCAGCAGGGCGACGCCCAGGACGATGAAGCCCGCCGCCAGCGCCGGGCTGCGCATGAGGTCGGCCAGGGCGACGGCGCCCACGCCCAAGCCCAACGCGCCGAGCTGCCGCCAGGGGATGCCCGGACCGCCCACGGCGCGCGCGGCGCCGCGCAGCAGGACCGGAGCGGCGGCGCTGAAGGCCAGCGATTGGATGGCGAAGAACCAGAAGACCTCGCGCCAGTGGCCGCCGATGGCGAAGACGCCGCCGATCAGGGGACCGATCAGGGTGGCGATCCCCCAGACGCCGGAGACCGAGGCGAACACCCGCGCCAGGTGCCGCTCGGGAAAGAGCAGCGCGATCGCCACCATGGCGAAGCCCGAGATCCAGCCGGAGCCGAGGCCCTGGATCAGCCGCCCGGCGAGGAACACGCCCACGTCCGGCGCGGCCGCGCTCATCAGGCAGCCGGCCACCATGACGAGGCCCGCCAGCGTGGTGGCCCGGCGCAGGCCGAAGATCTCCGAAAGCCGGCCGGCGCTGGCCCCGGCGAGGATGGCGCCCACCAGATAGCCGGCCGTCGCCCAGCTGAAATAGGAGAGCCCGCCGAGCTCGCGCCCGACGCTCGGCATGATGGTCGAGGTGACGAGGCTGTCGGCCGCATTCAGCCACACGCCCAGGCAGATCAGGGCGAACCGCGGCAGGCGACCCCCGGCCAGGAGGTCGCCCCAGGTGCGCGGACCGTCTTGGGCAAGCTCGACCGCCACGCGCCGTCCTCGCTCCTGATGGAAGGCCCCTCAGATAGGCGCCGGCAAGCGCGGCTTCTAGCGGCGCGCGGCTGCGGCGAGCGGCGACTTGAACCCCGGCGCCCAGTGCGTCGCCGTGCCCGCGGTCACATACCAGGCGAGCAGGGCCGCGCAGATCATAGCGCCGGGGACGTAGGAGTTGGTCCGCCGGTAGGTGACCGCCGCGATCGCCCCGATGCAGGCCAGCAGCGGCACGAACTGGATGGCCACGATGGTGTTGAGCGGCTCGCTCGGCGTCGCCAAGAGCCCAGTCGAGAACAGCGTCGCGTACTCGTAGATCAGCAGCGCCACGAACCCCAGGCACATGGCGAGCTTCCAGGCGCCCGTCTGGAAGAGGAAGCCCTCGCCCCTGACCGCCAGGTTTGCCGCCAGCGCCCGGAGCGAGATCAGCAACGCAATCGCCCAGAGCACGAAGTAGGGGATGGCCATCAGCGCGTGGCGCGGATCGAGCGGCTTCAGGCCGAGCACCCAGAAGCGGTAGTCCACGTGCCAAAGCGCATCGACGATCGCCAGCGAGGCGTAGCCCACCGCCACGGTGATCGCCGAGATGGCGACCGCGGCCGCCCAGCGGTGGGTGAAGGACGGCCGGCCGCCGCGAATCAGCAAGCTGAGGACCAGGGTGACCAGGGCGTTGAGCACCGCCCAGACGATGAGCTGGTTCTGGATGTACTGCGGGAACAGCCGCATGGGGATGAACAGCTGGCCCCACTTCATGAACGGATAATAGGTGAGCGCCGGAATGGCGGCGGTGAGGACAAAGGCCAGCCACCACTTCCAGCCGCGCCGCTCGGCCGCCGGCGTCATCGGCTGGGCGAGGCCCGCGAAGGCCGGCAGCGCGATCAGCACCTCGAAGGTCCCGATCAGGAGCACGATGAGCCCCACGAAGCCCGCGGCCGTGCCGATCTCCTTCCAGAGCCAGATCTGGTCGTTCGGCGGGAGCGGATGGGCTGCGCCTGCGAGCGTCATCTGGAACCAGTCGACGGCGCCGCCCACACCGGCGCGCGAGAAGTGCTCCCAGGGATGGGTGACGGGGGGGTTGAGCAGCCGCCGGGCCGAGCCGTCGGCCAGCGAGCCGTAGGTGCGGCCCACGACCACCGGGCCGGTCACGCCGAAGACCTTGGCCGTCTTGGGCGCGGCGGGCACCAGCGAGCCTTTCGGGACGCCCCACATCAGCTGGGCGAACTCGTCGAACTGGCCTTCCACGACCTCGAGGTCGTGGAAGGCAGGCGGCGCGGCCGCGCCCAGGAAGGCCGGGGTCGAGCCCTCGAAGACAATCGCCTTGTAGCCGTCGGGCATGGCGGCGGCCGCGGTGCTGATCGGCACGCCGCCCATGGAGTGGCCCTCCAGGCCGATGTTGGCCTTGTCGACGAACGGCAGGCTGCGCAGGTAGGCCAGCGCCGCCGGGCCGCCCAGGTCGCGCGGCAGGAAGACCGCGCCCTCGGAATAGCCGTGGCCGGTCATGTCCATCGAGAGCACGACGAAGCCGCGCCGCGACAGCTCGATGGCGAACGGCGACTGCATCTCGCGGGTGTTGATGTAGCCGTGGCTCAGCAGCACCGCCGGCGCCGGATGCTGCGGCGTGGCCGAGGGCGGCACGTAGAGCAGCGCGCTCTGGGTGATCCCCGTCGCGCCCGGGAAGCGGACGTCCTCGACCCTGACCCCGCCCGAGGTCTGGACCGCGTGGGCGAGCAGGCTGCCCGCGACGATCAGCACGAGTCCGAGCGCGAAGAAGCCCCACCTGCGCATGGCCGGTCCCCCGATGTTGCCCCGAGGCGCACGATGGGCCGGAACCGGCTTGCGCTCAAGCTTGGGACTGATCCTACTCTCCCGCGCCGGCGCTTCGGCTGGGCGATCGGGCCGATGCTGGCCGGCAAGCCTGCGATCGAGGTGGACGCCAAGTGGGCTGGCTGGCGGTCGACCTATGGATATGTGGGCGACGTGGCGCACGCCCTGGCGCTGGCGGCGGTGCATCCGGGCGCGACGGGACGGACCTACAACGCCGGCCCGGCCGAGACGCCGGACCACGCCGCCTGGGCCGAGCGCTTTGCAGGGGCGATCGGCTGGCGGGGCAAGCTGCGGCACGCCGCGCGCGAGGACGTCCCGCCACCGCTCCGCGGCGCGCTGGACGGCCTGGACCTCAGCTACCCGCTGGTGATCGACACAAGCCGCATCCGCGCTGAGCTGGACTACGCCGAGATCACGCCGCCGGACGAAGCGCTCGCGCAAACCCTCTCCGACGAACGCGCCCACGCTCCGTCCTGAGCCCAGGGCGCGACTCCCGCGTCGGAAGAGAACCGCGGAAAACGCGGAAAGGCGCGGAAGAACGTTGAAGGCGCAGCGCGCCATCTCGCCCGAGCACCGGGCGCAGGTGGTCAACTATTTGCGTGCGACCGGACTGGAAGTGGGGTTGCTCGTGAACTTCGGCGCAAGTCCCCGCGTCGAAATCGAGCGCTTCGCGCTCACCCCTTCCGTGTCGTCCGCGTTTTCCGCGGTTCCTTTCACCGACGCTTCCCAGCCCAACTAGCGCCGCAGAAAAGCCCAAGCTGCGCCTTTTGCCGGGCGCGGGAGCGCCTACCTAAGCGTCGGGCGCCTGATCGGCGGGCAGATGCGCCAATCGCCGCAAGCAAAGTCTTTCCGTCTCCGTGGCGACACGTAATGCTGCTAGGAGCGCGCCGAGGTTGAGAGGGAGGCTCGAGGGCCTAGGGCAGATGGCGGTTCCGGGCGTTGCGATCCGCGGCCAGCGGAGCCTGCTCAAGCAGATCCGCGAGGCGCTCGCCTCGGGCGGGCCGGCCCAGGCGCGGCTCAACGCGGTGGTGCGCATCATCGCCCGCTCGATGGTGGCCGAGGTCTGCTCGCTCTACATGCGCCGCGCCGGCGGCGAGATGGAGCTGTTCGCCTCGGAAGGCCTGGAACCGAAGGCGGTGCACGTCACCCGCATGAAGCCCGGCGAGGGCCTGGTGGGCGAGATCATGCGCGCGGGCCGGCCGCTCAACCTGGCCGACGCTCCCGAGCACCCGGCCTTCTCCTACCGTCCGGAGACCGGCGAGGATCCCTACCACGCGTTCATGGGCGTGCCGCTGCTGCGCGGCGGCCGGGCGATCGGCGTGCTGGTGGTCCAGAACCGGACCGAGCGCGTCTATACCGACGACGAGGTCGAGGACCTGCAGATCGTCGCCATGGTGCTGGCCGAGATGGTCGCCTCGGGCGAGCTGATCAGCCAGGACGAGCTCAAGGGCGTCGAGATCGCGCCGCACCGGCCGGAGCGGGTGAAGGGCCTGCGATTCTCGGAGGGGCTCGCCTACGGCGTGGCGGTGCTGCACGAGCCGCCGGTCGCCCCCTCGCAGCTCCTGGCCGACGACGTGGTCGCGGAGGAAGCGCGGCTGAAGACCGGCGTCGCGGCGCTGCAGGCGCAGATCGACCAGATGCTGGAGGGCCAGGCGGGCCTCGTCGAGGCGCCTTTCGAGGTGCTCGAGACCTATCGCATGTTCGCCCACGACCGCGGCTGGAACCGCAGCCTGGAGGATGCGGTCCGCAACGGGCTGACCGCCGAGGCGGCCGTCGAGCGGGTCCGCTCCGAGCACCGGGCGCGGCTCGGGCAGGCCCGCGACCCGTACCTGCGCGAGCGGCTGCACGACCTGGAGGACCTCAACGACCGGCTGCTGCGGCACCTTTCCGGCGACGGCCACATGGCGCGCGAGCTGCCGGACAATGCGGTCCTGATCGCCCGCAACCTGGGACCGGCCGACCTCCTGGAATACGACCGCACCAAGCTGCGCGGCCTGCTGCTCGAGGAGGGCTCGGCGGCGAGCCACGCCACGATCGTCGCCCGCGCGCTGGACATCCCGTGCGTCGGGCGGCTGGCCGGCCTGCGCGACCGGGTCTCCGAAGGCGACCCGGTGATCGTCGACGCCGAGACCGGCGAGGCCTACCTGCGGCCCCGGGCGGACGTGGTGAAGGCGATCCATGCCCGCATCGACGTGCGCGCGCAGCGCCGCGCCGAGTTCGCCAAGCTGCGCGAGACCCCGGCCTTCACCCGCGACGGCGGCAAGATCACCATCCTGATGAACGCCGGCCTCGAGGTCGACCTCGACATCCTGGGCGAGACCGGCGCGGAGGGCATCGGCCTGTTCCGCACCGAGTTCCAGTTCATGGTCGCCGAGGAGATGCCGCGGCTGGAGGCGCAGGCCCAGCTCTACGGCCGGGTGATGGACGCGGCCGGCGACCTGCCGGTCACCTTCCGCACCCTCGACCTCGGCGGCGACAAGGTGCTGCCCTACCTGGAAGCCGAGCGGGAGGACAATCCTGCGCTCGGCTGGCGGGCGATCCGCATGGGGCTCGACCGGCCGGCGCTGCTCAGGCTGCAGCTGCGCGCGCTGATCACCGCCGCCCGCGGCCGGCCGCTTCGGGTGATGTTCCCGCTGGTCGCCAGCGTCGACGAATTCCGCGCCGCCCGGGCGCTGGTCGACACCGAGGTCGCCTGGGCGCAGCGCCGCGGCCGCCTGCCGCCGTCGCGCCTCGACGTGGGCGCGATGATCGAGGCGCCCTCGCTGATCTGGCACCTCGACGCGCTGCTGCCGATGACCGACTTCGTCTCGGTCGGGACCAATGACCTGATGCAGTACCTGTTCGCCGCCGACCGCGGCAACCCGCGGGTCTCCGAGCGCTACGACCCCTTATCGCCGCCGGCGCTGCGCGCGCTCGAGCAGATCCAGCGGGCCTGCGCCGAGACCGGCACGCCGGTCAGCGTCTGCGGCGAGATGGCGGGCCGGCCGCTGGAGGCCTTCGTCCTCGTCTCGCTGGGCTTCGAGGCGCTCTCGATGCCCCCCGCCGGGGTCGGGCCGGTGAAGCAGATGGTGCTCTCCTGCGACCGCGAAGCAGCCCGCCGCGGGGTCTCCGCGTTGCTCAAAAGCAGCGCTGGCTCGGTGCGCAACGAAATCGAAACGCTGGCGCGCAAAATCTACTTGGCGATCTGAGGCTTGGACGAATCACGTGACCGAAGACCGCATTGAGCGCCACCGGGGCGCGTGGTACGCGGGGACCAATCCAAGAACTCGCGCGAGTCTCGGGGCATTGGTCCGCCGCGCTCCTGTCGGCGCGACGGCCGCATCGGAGTGTTGACAGCCATGGCGCTCGACACCGGCGGCCTCTCCGATCTTCCGCTGCACGCGCACGACCCGGCCCCGGCCGGCTCGCCGCCGGCCCCCGCCCCCGACCTGCACTCCGGCGCCGACATCGGCGAGGCGCTGCGGCGGGTCCGCGAGCATCGCGGGCTGACGCTCGAGGACCTGGCGGAACACACGCGCGTGCGGGCGAGCTTCCTGGCGGCGCTGGAGCAGATGCGCCTGGAGGCCCTGCCCTCGCGGCCGTTCGTGATCGGCTACATCCGCGCCTACGCCCAGGCGCTCGACCTCGATCCCGACGTCGCCGCCGAGCGGTTCAAGGCCGAGGAGCCGGTGCTGGACGAGCCGCTCGCCGCGCCGATCGGCGTCAGCGAAGAGCGCGATCCTCGGGTGGGCCTGTTCATCGCGGCGGCCTGCGTGATCGTGGCCGCCATCGTCGCCTGGAACGTCGTCCAGCGGATCATGACCGAGACCGCGCCGCCGCCGCCGACCGCCTCGGAGACGGTCGCCGAAAAGGCGCTGGCGCAGGTCAAATCCGGTCCCGTGATGCTCGGCGCGCCGCTGCCGGCCCCGGTCGAATCCACCACGCCGCCGCCCTACGTGACGCCCGGCATCGAGAAGGCGAGGAAGCAGGACGGCACCCTGCTCGATCCCGCCGCGGCGGCCGCCGCCGCCGCCGCCCCATCGAACGCCGCCGTGGACCTGACCCTGCCGGCGACCTTCACGCCGCAAGGCGCGATCTACGGCGCGCCCAAGGGGCAGCCGGCGACCGTGGTCCTGCAGGCCCTGAAGCCGGCGCTGCTGGTGATCCACGGCGCCGACGGCTCGGTCTATTTCGCCCGCCAGCTGGCGCCCGGCGAGGCCTATCGCATCCCGCAGCTGGGCGGCCTGACCGTCGACGTCTCCGAGCCCGAGGCCTTCCAGGCCTTCGTCGGCGGGCAGTCGAAGGGCGTGCTGCCGGCGCCGCTGACGCCGGTCGCCAAGCTGCTGGGCGTGGCGCCCGCGCCGGCCAAGACCGCCCAGGCCGCCGCCCTTGCCCCCAGGCCGCCGGCGCTCAGGGCCGACGCCGCCGCGAAGGCGGTCGCCTCCGGCGCGCACAGGGCCGCGAAGCCGGCCAGCGCGGCGAAACCGGCCGCGGCCAAGCCGGCCGGCCCCGCGAAAGTGCGGCCGCCCGCCGACTCCGAGCTGCCGCCGACCTAGCGCCACGCTTGGGGTCGGCCGGAAAAGCGCCTATTTTCGCGCCGCCATGACCGCCCCCGTCCGCACTGCCGATCCCGCCCACCACCGCCCATGGCGCGCCATCCAGCGGCGGCCGTCGCGCAAGATCCGGGTCGGGAACGTCGAGGTGGGGGGCGACGCTCCGATCACCGTGCAGTCGATGACCAACACGCTGACCGCCGATGCGGGCGCGACCATCGATCAGATCCGCCGGCTCGAGGCGGCGGGCGCCGACATCGTCCGCGTGTCCTGCCCCGACGAGGACTCCACCGCCGCCTTCAAGGCCATCGCCAAGGCCGCCAAGGTCCCGCTGGTGGCCGACATCCACTTCCACTACCGGCGCGCCATCGAGGCGGCCGAGGCGGGCGCCGCGTGCCTGCGGATCAATCCCGGCAACATCGGCTCGTCCCAGCGGGTGCGCGAGGTGATCCAGGCCGCTCGCGACCACGGCTGCTCGATGCGGATCGGCGTCAACGCCGGCTCGCTCGAGCGCGATCTCCTGGAGCGCTACGGCGAGCCCTGTCCCGAGGCGATGGTGGAGAGCGCGCTGTCGCACGCCCGCATCCTGCAGGACCACGACTTCCACGAGTTCAAGATCAGCGTGAAGGCCTCCGACGTGTTCATGACCGTGGCGGCCTACCAGCTGCTCGCCGAGGCCATCGACTGCCCGCTGCACCTGGGCGTCACCGAGGCGGGCGGAACCCGCGTCGGAACCGTGAAGTCATCGATCGGCATGGGCTCGCTGCTGTGGGCCGGCATCGGCGACACCATCCGCGTCTCGCTGGCGGCCGACCCGGTCGAGGAGATCAAGGTCGGCTTCGACATGCTGAAGGCGCTCGGCCTCAGGCACCGCGGCGTGAACATCATCGCCTGCCCGTCCTGCGCCCGGCAGGGGTTCAACGTGATCGAGACGGTGGCCACGCTGGAGGCGCGGCTGGCGCACATCTCAACGCCGATGAGCCTCTCGATCATCGGTTGCGTGGTGAACGGCCCGGGCGAGGCGCTGATGACCGACGTGGGCTTCACCGGCGGCGGCAAGGGCGCCGGCATGGTCTACCTGGCCGGCAAGCCCGACCACAAGATGGACAACGACCGGATGGTCGACCACATCGTCGAGCTGGTGGAAGCCAAGGCCCGCGAGATCGAGGCGGCGAAGCCGGCGGCCCTCGCGGCGGAGTAGCCTGCCTTCCTAAGGGCCGCGACCCAGCGCAGGCCCGGGCTGTGCACCTTAGTGCGCCTCTCGTCAGTTTTCCGACGGAAGGAATTTCCGATGCGGATCCTGATCGTCTTCGGCACGACCGAAGGGCACACCCGCGAAATCTGCCAGTTCGCCGCCCGCGCGCTTCGCGAGGCGGGCCACACCGCGACCGTCGAGGAGGTCAGCACTGACGGATCGGACATGCGCCTCAGCGCCTACGACGGACTCGTGCTGGCTGGCTCGCTGCACGTCGCGCGGTATCAACCCACCTTGACGCGCTTCGCCCAGGCCCATGCCGCCGAGCTTGACGACAAGCCCAACGCCTTCATCTCGGTGTCGCTCTCTGCGGCGGGCGAGAACCCCGACGATTGGGAGGGCCTGGAGCAGTCTCTGGCCCGCTTCGAGCACGAGACAGGGTGGACGCCCCGCCGGGTCCTGCAGGCAGCCGGCGCGATCCGCTATTCCCAGTACGATTTCTTCAAGCGGCTGGCCATCAAGCACATCGCCGCCCGGCGCGGCCGAGAGACGGAGACTTCGCGCGACTACGACCTCACCGACTACGACGCCGTGCGGGCCTTCGTTCTCGATTTCGCCGCCATGGCGGCGCCAGGCGGGGGAGAGAGACCCCAGCGGTCGGCGACGCTGACTCGAAAAGAGAGCGATGGAAGATGACGCCGCCGTCACTCTTGCGCCGGCCCGGCAACCGCGGTTAGGTGACGCTCGCCACAACGGGAGATGCCCATGTCTGCGGACGGCAACTGGAAGATCACCATCAACACGCCGATGGGGGCGCAGACGGTGAACGCCAACATCAAGACCAGCGGCGACACCTTCACCGGCACCACCGAGGGCCAGATGGGCAAGCAGGAAGTCAGCGGGAAGGTGGACGGCAACACCCTCACCTGGAGCGCCAACATCACCCAGCCGATGCCGATGACGCTCGAGTTCACCGCCACCGTCGACGGCGACAAGATGAACGGCAACGTCAAGCTCGGCATGTTCGGCAACGCCCCGCTCACCGGCGAGCGCGTCTAGGCGTCAAGCCGTCCGGAACGGTGAAAGGCCCGCCCCGGCGACGGAGCGGGCCTTTTCCGTGAGCTGCATCCCGGCTCAGGGCCGCGATGACCGCGCCGCGGTCACTTGTTCGGATTGACGCTGCCGGCCGCGCTGTCGGCGGCATGGCCGACGCTGTCGGCCGCCCCCGAGACGCTGTGCGCCGCGCCGGTCACCGCGCTCGTGCGCAGGCTGTCGTTGCGGTTCGCCGACAGCAGGAAGAAGGCCACGATCGCCACCAGGGCCAGCACCGCGATGCCGATGATCACGCCGCCGACGCCAGAGCCTCCGCGCTCGACGACGGTCGTGCCGCTGTCCCGCTCGACCACCCGATCGGTCGAGCCGTCCGGGTGCTCCGTCACTCGTTCAGTCGCCATTTGTGAATCTCCTTGGGTGTCACCTGCGCCGTAACACCCGGAGCGGAGGCCGCGTTCCGACGGCGGCGCTTCACCGCCGCCGCGGCGGGACCACGTCGGCGAACATCTCGTAGCTCTTCCATTTGGGCTCGAGCGGCGGGATTCCCGCCTCCGGCAGATAGGGCGAGGCCGCCTCGAGCTTGAGGTTCGGAACGTAGCGCGGGCAGTTCGGGAAGATGTCGAAAGGCGTCACCTTGACCAGGAGCTGGGCGCCCGGGATCTGCGCGATCAGCGGGTCGTCGCGCACCACCTCGGCCCGGCCGTTCACGCGCAGCCGCTTCGGCGCCTCGCCCATGGCGATGAACAGCAGGCCGACGTGCGGGTTGACGGCGATGTTGCCGAGACTCTTGAACATGCCGTTGCCGTCGTAATCGGGGAAAACGATGAGGTCCGGGCGGGCGATGCGGACGAACCCGGGCGGGCCGCCCTTGAAGGAGCAGTCGGGCCGGCCATGCGCATCGGCCGTGGCCAGGAAGAAGAAGCCGAGGCCGGCGACGAACGCGGCGTCGTCCGCGTTGAACCGGTCGCGGCGCAGCTTCTCTTCGAGGCGGTCGGCGAGCGCGCGGCTGCCGAAGGCGTCCTGAAGCCGCCGATTGCCCTCGTGGTACATGCGCCGCCTCCTGGCCCTGTGCGAAGGCAAGCGCAGCACCTTCCGGCCCGCGCGGAAAGGCGCGTTTGGCGCCGCCCGCGGCTGAGGCTAGAGAAGCGATCCTTCCAACCGGACGTGATCGACCTTGCGACTTCCCCAGGCCCGGCTCGACCAGGTGCTCGACCGCTTCCGCGAGGTGGAGGCGCGGATGGCCGCGGCCACCGACGGAAACGAGATCGTCCGGCTTTCCAAGGAGCACGCGGAGCTGCGGCCGGTCGCCGAGGCGGTGCAGAACCTGGAGCGCGCCCGCGCTGAACTGCCGGAACTCGAGGAGATGGCCGCCTCGGGGGACGCGGACATGGCCGAGCTGGCCGGCGGCGAGCTGATCCAGCTCAGGGACAAGCTGCCGGAGCTCGAGCATCAGGTGGCGCTGCTGCTCGCGCCCAAGGACCGCGACGAGAACGCCTCGGCGATCCTGGAGGTGCGCGCCGGCACCGGCGGCGACGAGGCGGCGCTGTTCGCAGGCGACCTGTTCCGCATGTACCAGCGCTACGCCCAATCCCGAGGCTGGCGGGTGGAGGTCGAGAGCGCCTCCGAGGGCGAAATGGGCGGCTACAAGGAGATCATCGCCTCGATCACCGGCGACGGCGTGTTCGGCCGGCTGAAGTTCGAGAGCGGCGTGCACCGCGTCCAGCGGGTGCCGGAGACGGAGGCGCAGGGGCGCATCCACACCTCCGCCGCCACGGTGGCGGTGCTGCCGGAGCCGGAGGACGTGGACATCGAGATCCGCGACCAGGACCTGCGGATCGACACCTATCGCTCATCCGGCGCGGGCGGGCAGCACGTCAACAAGACCGATTCCGCCGTGCGCATCACCCACCTGCCCAGCGGCATCGTGGTGACCTCGTCGGAGAAGTCGCAGCACCAGAACCGGGCGCGCGCCATGAAGGTGCTGCAGGCCAGGCTCTACGAGCAGCAGCGCGCGGCGGCGGACTCGGCCCGCGCCGAGAACCGCAAGGCCCAGGTGGGCTCCGGAGACCGCTCGGAGCGCATCCGCACCTACAACTTCCCGCAAGGGCGGGTGACCGACCACCGGATCAACCTGACGCTCTACAACCTGCCCAAGGTGCTGGAGGGCGAGGCGCTCGACGACGTGATCGATCCGCTGATCGCCGAGGACCAGGCGGCCCGGCTCGCCGCCCTGGAGGAGGAGCTGGCGTAACGGCTCGCGGCCGGGCGCATCTCGGCCGCGTGACGGACGCGCAAAACTCCGCCCATCTTTCGGCGCGAAGCTCGGCCATGTGCTCCTGGGGGACGCGGGCCAGAATCGGGCGATGGCAGCGAGGATCAGCAGACGCCGGGTGGAGCGGCGCGCGGCGACCTGCGCGCTCGGGCTGCTCGTGGCCTGCGGGCCTCTCGGCTTGCACGCCCAGACCGCACCCGCCAGCCCGGCGCATGCGGCGAGGGCGGATCCGCCGCCGAAAAGGAATACGGTCTCGGAGCTGGTGATCACCGGCGGTGAGCCGACGCAGCCTGGGGCGGTGATGGGCGACATCAAGCCCGAGCTGCAGATCAGCCCGGAGGAGATCCAGTCCTACGGCGTGAGCAGCGTGACCGAGCTGCTCGACGAGCTCGCGCCGCAGATCCGCAGCGACCGCGGGCGCGGAGGCGAAGCCCCGGTGGTGCTGCTGAACGGCCGCCGCATCTCCGGCTTCGGAGAGATCCGCAACATCCCCGCCGAAGCCATCCTGCGGGTCGACATCCTGCCCGAGGAGGCGGCGCTGAAGTACGGCTACGCCGCGAACCAGCGGGTCGTGAACATCGTGCTGCGGCCCGTCTTCCGCGCCTGGACGGCCGAGGGGCAGGCGGGCGCGCCGACCGAGGGCGGCCAGGCGCTCGGCCAGGGCGAGCTCGACCAGGCGCGCATCCGCGGCGACAATCGGCTGAACCTGGACCTGAAGGCGCAGGTCCAGACGGCGCTGACCGAGGCCGAGCGCGATGTCGTTCCGCTGACCGCGGGCGAGGACGGCCGCTTCCGCACGCTGTCGCCCTCCACCCGGCAGTTGGACGCCAACGCCGTCTTTGCGCGCGTCTACGGCCCGATCAGCGCGAGCTTCAACGCGACCCTTGGGGCCACCCACTCGGACTCCCTGCAGGGCCTGCCGCGCGGCGAGGCGCAGGGCGACCCCCTGCGGCAGACCTCCGACTCCTGGACCGCGCACCTGGGCGGCACGCTGAACGGCCAGCTCCGCAAGTGGCGGCTGTCGCTGACCGGCGGCTACGACCACTCCGACAACCTGACCCACAGCGAGGTGGGCGCGGCCGCCGTGGGGCTCGGGCCGGTGGGGGTCGCGGACGACCCGGGCGTGCTGACGCTGGGCGTCGGCGACCGGACCCGCAACGAGGCGCGTTCCCTCTCCGACGGCTTCAACGTGCACTTCCTGGTGGCCGGAAGCGGCGTCTCGCTTCCCGCCGGCGCGGTGTTCACCAGCCTCAAGGTCGGCGATGCGGCGAGCTGGTTCGCCTCCGACGCCCTGCGCGCCGGCCTGCAGCAGAGCGTCTCCTTCTCGCGCAACGACCTCAGCGTCCAAGGCAGTGTCGATGTGCCGATCGCCAGCCGCCGCAACGGCGTCCTGGCCTGGCTCGGCGAGGCGCACCTCAACGCCAACGCCGCGCTCGACCAGCTGTCCGACTTCGGCAGCGTGACCACGCTCGGCTACGGCCTCAACTGGCGCCCGCTCGACGGCCTGGCGGTGATCGCCTCCCACACCCGGGAAGAGGCCGCGCCCAGCTTCCAGCAACTCGGCGCGCCGACGCTGGTCACTCCGGGCGTGCGCATGTTCGACTTCGTCACCGGGACGACCGCCCTGGTGCGCAGCGTCACCGGCGGCAATCCGCTGCTCTCCAGCGACCACCGCGAGGTCACCAAGCTCGGTCTCAACTGGAAGCCGGCCTTCGACCAGGACCTGACGCTTTCGGCCAACTACGTCATCAGCCGGACGGACAATGCGATCTCCACCTTCCCGGCGGTGACCGCCGAGATCGAGGCGGCGTTTCCGGGACGCTTCGTCCGCGACGCGACGGGCGCGCTCGTGCAGGTCGACGAGCGGCCGGTGAATTTCTCCTCGCTCACCAAGTCGGACCTGCGCTGGGGGATCAACTACTCGCGCCCCATCGGGCCGCAGCCGCCGCCGCGCAACTTCGCGCGCCGCGCGGGCGGCGACGGCGCCCGCGCGTTCGGCGGAGCGCCAGGCGGAGGACGCGTCGGCGGGCGCGGCGGCGGGCGCGGCGGCGGTTTCGGAGGTCCGTTCGGCGGCCGCGCGCCGCCGGGACGGGTGACGTTCAGCCTCTATCACACGGTGATCTTCGAGGATCGCACGGTGGTGCGCCCGGGCGGCCCGATCTTCGACCTGCTGCACGGCTCGCCAGGCGCCCAACCGCGCCACGAGATAGAGGCGCAGGGCGGCGTCTACTGGAAGGGCCTGGGCGTGCGGCTCAACGCCGACTGGAAGAGCTCCACCTTCGTCCGCGGCGAGGCCGGCTCGGCGGTGGGCGACCTCGCCTTCTCCGACGTGGCGAAGGTGAACCTGCGGCTGTTCGCCGACCTCGGCCAGGAGCGCGAGCTGGTGGCGAAATATCCGATCCTGCACGGCGCGCGCCTGACGCTGTCGGTCGCCAACCTGTTCGGTGCGCGCCAGCGGGTGCGCGATGCGAGCGGAGCGACGCCGCTGGCCTTCCAGCCGGACATCCTCGATCCGGCCGGGCGCATCGTGCGCCTCTCGTTCCGCAAGGTGTTCGACTGAGCCCGCGCTTGCGCCGCCGGAGGGCAAGGCGCTAGGGACGCCCATGACCGGTCTCCTTGCGGGCATCTTCCGCCATCCCGTGAAGGGCTTCACGCCCGAGCCGCTGCAGAGCGTCGATCTGGCGCCCGGCCGGGGCTTCCCGTTCGACCGCATCTACGCGGTGGAGAACGGCCCCTGCGGCTTCGATGCGGCGCAGCCGGCGTTCGTCCCCAAGCAGAAGTTCACCGTGCTCGCCTCGCTGCCGCGGGTCGCCGCGGTGCGCACCCGCTACCACGAGGCGACCGGCGACCTGGAGGCGGCCGAGCCGGGCGCCGCGCCGTTCTTCGGCCGGCTGGCGGAGGAGACCGGGCGCGCCGCGTTCGCCGCCTGGCTGAGCGGCGTGCTGGGGGAGGATGCGCCAGGGCCGCTGAGCGTGCTCGCCGCGCCGCAGACCTGGCGGTTCACCGACCATCCCCTGGGCCAGGTCTCGGTGGTCAGCCTGGCGAGCGTCGCCGACCTCTCGCGGCGGATGGGCGTGGAGCTCGATCCGCTGCGGTTCCGGGCGAACCTCTACGTGGACGGCTGGCCCGCCTGGGCCGAGCACGGCTGGACCGGCCGCAAGCTGATGCTGGGCTGGGCCGAAGCCGAGGTGTTCAAGCCGATCGTCCGCTGCGCCGCGCCCGACGTGAACCCCGCCACCGCGCAGCGGGACGTCGAGATCACCAAGGCGCTGTTCGACGCCTTCGGGGACATGCACTGCGGCGTCTACGTGCAGGTGACGAAGCCCGGCCGCCTGGGCCTGGGCGACGCCTGCACCGCGCCGCAGGACGAGGCCGTCGCCGCGGGATGAGCCTGACCCTGCTCACCGCCTGGCGGAGCGCCAAGCAGAGGTTGGAGCGGGCCGGGCTGGCCGGGCCGGTGATCGACGCCCGCTTGTTGGTCGAGGCCGCCTGCGAGGCGACCCGCGCCGACATCGTCACCGATCCCCACCGCGAGCTGAGCCCCGAGCAGGAGCGCCGACTCGCCGAGTATCTGGGGCGCCGCGAGCATCGCGAGCCGGTCAGCCACATCCTCGGCCGCAAGGGCTTCTGGAAGATCATGCTGCAGGTGAACGGCGACGTGCTGACGCCGAGACCCGACACCGAGACCGTCGTCGATGCGGCGCTGAAGGGCTTCCCCGAGCATGCGGCGTGGAACGTGCTGGACCTGGGCGTCGGGTCCGGCGCGATCCTGCTGGCCATCCTCGCCGAGCGCCCGGCGGCCAAGGGCCTGGGCGTGGACGTCTCCGAGGAGGCCCTGGCGGTCGCCCGCGACAACGCCGCAGCCCTCGGGCTTGCGGGGCGGCTGGCCCTGATGCGCGGCGACTGGGCGGTGGGCCTTGCCGACGACAGCTTCGACCTGGTGGTCGCCAACCCGCCCTACATCGCCTCGGATGTCATCGCGACCCTGGAGCCGGAGGTCAGCCGCTACGAGCCGCGGCTGGCGCTGGACGGCGGCCCCGACGGGCTCGCCGCCTACCGTATCCTCGCGCCTGAAATCCTGCGGGTGCTGAAGCCCGGCGGCCGCTTCGCCGTGGAGATCGGCTACGACCAGAAGACGGCGGTCGAGGCGCTGTTCCGGGCGGCCGGGGCCGCGGCGTTGACCACCCTTCGCGACCTCGGCGACCGCGACCGCGTCGTCACAGGCGCCAAAAACCCCTTGGAAAGGCAAGCCTGACTCGCTACTTAAGGGGCGTCTCCACCCAAAGCCGGCTTGCGGCCCGAGCGTCCGTCGGACGCGAACCGCCCGGCAGGCGCGACGCTTCTAACAAAGCCTCTCGCTGAAGAGCTTCCGGGCGGAAGACGGGGAACACTAGCGTCTTCACCATTGACAGGGCCGCCGCCCGATCCCGCTGAAGGCCAGCCGACCTCTCGCGAGGCCGCCTGGGGAGCAGCCAACCAAACGGTTACAGAATAATGAGAGATTTCAAGGGTATGAAGCGTCAGCGCGGACGTAACCGCGGTGGTGGAGGCGGCAAGCCGCAGCAGCAGAACGCCAATCGGGCCTTCGATTCCAACGGGCCGGAGGGCATCAAGGTCCGCGGCAACGCCCAGCACGTATTCGAGAAGTACCAGCAGCTGGCGCGCGATGCGAACGCCTCCGGCGACCGGGTGCTGGCCGAGAACTACCTGCAGCACGCCGAGCACTATTTCCGCCTGCTGCGCGCCCTTCAGCCCCAGCGCCCGGCCGCCGAGATCCTCGGCCGCGACCAGTTCGCCTCCGGCTACGACATCGACTTCGAGGACGAAGGCGCCCAGGCGCTGGCCGAGGCGGCCGACGAGGCGGCCGAGGGCGAGGCGGAAGCCGCCGAAGCCCGCGGCGAACGCTGGCGGGACGAGCGGCCGCGCGACGAGCGGCCCAGGGACGAGCGGCCCAGGGACGAGCGGCCGCGCGACGATCGGGGCCGCGACCGGGATCGCCGGGACCGCTGGCGCGACGACCGCCGCGAGCGGGACGATCGGCCCAGGGACGAGCGCCCCCGCGACGAGCGGCCTCGCGACGACCGGCCGCGGGATGAACGGCCGCGGGATGACCGCCCGCGCGACGAGCGGCGCGACCGCTACGAGCGTCGCGACGGCGAGCGCGGCGAGGCGCGCGATCCGCTGGCGGTGGTCGAGCCCCAGGCGGCCGCTCCGCTCGGCGGGGCTGAGGAGCGCGGCTCGCCGGTGCTGCGCGACGCCGAAGGCGGCGAGAGCCACGCGCCGGCCTTCCTGCAATCGCCCGTCCGCCGCGACGGCGATGAGGACGGCGGCCCGGCCCGCCGCCCGCGCCGCCGCAGGGCGCCGCGCAACTTCGAGGGCGAGCCCGGCGGCCGCGCCTCCAACGAGGCGGAAGAGGCCTGAGCCGCGCGGCCGGCGGTTGCCGCCACACTACGTTCGCGGTTAGCTCGCCGCGGAGTGAGATCGTGTCCGACTGTCGTCACGCCGACCAGGAGCATCCCGGGCTGAAGGGCGCCGCGCTTCGTCGGGCCCTGAGCGCAGCCGAGGCGCGCTGCGCGCACACCCAAGAGCGGCTCACCGCGCCGCGCCGCCGCGTGCTCGAGCTCCTGCTCGAGGCCGACCAGCCGATGAAGGCCTATGACCTGATCGCCGCGTACGGCGCGGCCGGCGAGCCGGCCAAGCCGCCCACCGTCTATCGCGCCCTGGACTTCCTCGAGCGGCTCGGCTTCACCCACCGGATCGAGAGCCTGAACGCCTACGTCCCCTGCCGGCTGGACGGGCTGGACCATCGCGCGGCCTTCCTGATCTGCGACTGCTGCGGGGCGGCGGCGGAGTTCGAGCCGGAGTTCAGCGCCGAGCTCACGGCGGCCGCGGCGGCCGGCTACGCGGTCCGCAGCATCACGCTGGAAGCCCGCGGCCTGTGCGCGGCCTGCCGCGATTGAGCCTCCAACCCCGCGGCGGCGGCGCGTTCGCGCATCCCATGCGCCGGCAGATCTTCCTCGATTGCGACGGCGTCCTGGCGGACTTCGACGCCGGCGCCAAGGCCATCCTGGGCATGCCGCCGCAGGCCTTCGAGGCGGCGCACGGGGCGCGGGCGTTCTGGCGCAAGCTGGCGCAGGCGGAGGGGTTCTTCGAGACCCTCGCGCCGATGCCCGACGCCTACGAGCTCTACGAGGCGGTCAAGCACAAGAACCCGATCATCCTGACCGGCATGCCGCGCGGGACCTGGGCCGAGCCGCAGAAGCGGCGCTGGGCGGAGCGCCACTTCCCCGGCGTGCCGGTGATCACCACCATGGCGGCGGTGAAGCACGAGCACCGCCATCCCGGCGACGTGCTGGTCGACGACCGCGACCGCTACCGCCACCTCTGGGAGGCGGAAGGCGGCGTCTTCATCCACCACACCGACGCCCGCAGCTCCATCGCGGCGCTGCGGGCGAAGGGCTATCTCGACTGACCCCGGCTCACCAGAAGATCTCGCGGATCACCTGGACGATGCGGCCGTCGTATTCGTCGACCAGCAGCGCGTCGTCGCCGGCGCGCACCCATTCGTACCCGGGCGGCGGATAGGGCAGGTCGTAGTCCCACCAGTCCTCGATCAGGTAGTCGGGGCTGGTCCAGAAGATCGGCGGCAGGATCTCGCCGAAGGCGAACGCCCTGAACCCGAAGCCGCGCGGCCAGAAGAACCGGCCCCGGTGGAACCGGTGATGGCTCTGGAACACGTGCGGATAGCGGTTCTGGCTCCAGTGGGGGCGGTTGTGGTCCCAGCCGGTGCGGTCGTGCTCCTGCACGAAGCGCTGCCGGTCGCCGGCGCCGGAGCGCTGGTCGAAACGCTGGCCCGGGCGCGCGTCGCGGAAGCGCTCGCCCTGCGGCCGGTTCGGGATCACCTGGGCGCCGGGCCTGCCCCCGCGCCAGCGGTCGTCTTGCGGCCGAACCACCTGCGCCTGCCCCCCCGGAGGGCGGCCGCGCCACTGCGGCGCGGGGCCGCCGCGCTCGCCCTGCCACTGG
>NZ_JAICYI010000098.1 GCF_025934275.1 Phenylobacterium sp. | reverse complement strand
GTCAGACCGCCCGGGCCAAGCGCCGAAAGGCGGCGTTTGTGCGTGATTTCAGAGAGCGGGTTCGTCTGGTCCATAAACTGCGAAAGCTGCGAGGAACCGAAGAACTCCCGCACTGCGGCCGCCGCCGGCTTGGCGTTGATCAGGTCGTGCGGCATGACCGTGTCGATGTCGACAGAGCTCATCCGCTCCTTGATCGCCCGCTCCATTCGCAGCAGTCCGACGCGGTACTGGTTCTCCAGGAGCTCGCCCACCGAGCGGACCCGGCGGTTGCCGAGGTTGTCGATGTCGTCGATCTCGCCGCGCCCGTCGCGCAGGCCGACGAGGGTCTTCAGGACCGCGATCACATCGTCCTTGCGGACCACGCGGATGTCGTCCGGGCAGTCCAGCTCGAGCCGCATGTTCATCTTCACGCGGCCGACCGAGGACAGGTCGTAACGCTCGGAATCGAAGAACAGCGACTTGAACATCGCCTCGGCGGCTTCCACCGTCGGCGGCTCGCCGGGGCGCATGACGCGGTAGATGTCGAACAGGGCATCGTCGCGGGCGGCGTTCTTGTCGACCCGCAGAGTGTTGCGCATGTAGGCGCCGAGGGTGAGCTCGTCGACGTCAAGGACGTTGATCGTCGTGAAGCCCTGCTCCTCCAGCGCGGCGAGCAGCGCCGGGTCCAGTTCGTCGCCGGCCTCGGCGTAGATTTCGCCGGTCTCCGGGTTGACCAGGTCGGCGGCCAGGTACTTGCCGGTGAGCGCCTCGGGCGGCAGCAGCAATGTCTTCAGGCCGCTGTCGGCGAAGCGCTTGGCGTTGCGCGCCGAGATCTTCTGGCCGGCGGGCGCGATCTCCTCACCGGTGTCGGCGTCGACCAGGGCGAAGTCCGGCTTCACGCCGCGCCAGCGATCGGGCTTGTAGGCGGTGGTCCAGCCGCCCGCCTTGCCCTTCTTCTCCGGCCGCTTCTCGTAGGAGATCGTGTCGTAGAAGGTGGAGAGGATCTCCTCCCCGTCCATGCCCAGCGCCATCAGGAACGTCGTGGCCGGCAGCTTCCGCCGCCGGTCGATACGGACGTAGACGATGTCCTTGGCGTCGAACTCGAAGTCGAGCCAGGAGCCGCGGTAGGGGATCACTCGCGCGGCGAACAACAGCTTGCCCGAGGCGTGCGTCTTGCCCTTGTCGTGGTCGAAGAAGACGCCCGGCGAACGGTGCATCTGGGAGACGATCACCCGCTGCGTGCCGTTGACGATGAAGGTGCCCTTCTCGGTCATCAGCGGGATGTCGCCCATGTAGACATCCTGCTCCTTGATGTCCTTCACGGAGCGGGCGCCGGTCTCCTCGTCGGTCTCGAAGACGATCAGGCGGAGCTTGACCTTGAGCGGCGCGGCGTAGGTCATGTCGCGCTGCACGCATTCCTCGACGTCGTACTTCGGCTCCTCGAACTCGTAGGAGACGTACTCGAGCACCGCGCGCTCGTTGAAGTCCTTGATCGGGAAGACCGACTTGAAAACCGCCTCCAGGCCCTCGTCGCCGCGGTCGGCGGAGCGGACCTCGCGCTGCAGGAACTGCTCGTAGGAAGACCGCTGAACCTCGATGAGGTTCGGCATCTGCACGGCTTCGGGGATGCGGCCGAACGACTTCCGGATCCGCTTCTTGCCGGTGAAGGTTTGCGCCATGTTGTTCCCTTGGGACGCGAGCGGGACGGAGTCCCGGCGTCTGGTCTGGTTTCCTGCGTCCACCCTCGGCTCTCCGCCGGTTGGCGGAGCGGACGCCGGATTGGCTCCCTGGTGACGTCGGGAGCGCTCCTTCGCATGGTCGGAGGGCGGCGGACCATGCCTCGGAGCAACACGCGCGAAAGCGGTGCGGGAATCGAATGATTTCGCGAAGGGAGCCGAAATAGGCGCTTTCCGCCCCGGAGGGAAGCCCCCGGCCGGCATTTCCGAACAAAAAAGTGAGGCGACGCGGGGTGGAGTACCTCACGTCGCCTCTTTTTCTCGGGCGTGTCCCGAGTGTGCTAGCTTCCGATAGTCTACGCTGGTCGCGCACACTCGAAACCACGAAGGCGGCCGGAAGTTCCAACCCGTTCAGCCGCCGTTCATGTTTGTGACAGGGAGGCGTCCGCCTTCTCCGCCCAGGCGAAACCGAGAGGCGGAGACGCGCCGGCACGGCCAGCACTTCCCCTGTCAGGAGAAAAAACAAGGCCGGGATCGCGCCCCGGCCCCGCCGATGGTCTGAATCCCGGCGTTCGCCCGCATGAACCGGGCGCCTGCCGGCGCCGCGCTCATTTGATCTGGACGGAGGCGCCGGCCTCCTCGAGCTTCTTCTTGACCTCCTCGGCCTCCTGCTTGGAGACGTTCTCCTTGACGTTCTGGGGGGCGCCTTCGACGAGGTCCTTGGCTTCCTTCAGGCCGAGGTCGGGACGCACCGAGCGGACTTCCTTGATCACGTTGATCTTCTTGTCGCCGCCCGCGGTCAGCACGACGGTGAACTCGGTCTGCTCTTCGGCGGCTTCGGCCGGGGCTGCGCCCGCGCCGCCCGCCCCCGGAGCGGCGGCGACCGCCACCGGCGCGGCGGCCGAGACGCCCCACTTGTCTTCCAGCATCTTGGAAAGCTCGGCGGCTTCCAGGACGGTCAGGGCGGACAGGTTGTCCACCAGCTCTTGCAGATTGGCCATGGTTTCGGTCCTTGAACGATAGGGTTGGCGGGAAGATGACGCGTTAGGCGGCGTCCTTGGTAGCGAAGGCGTTGAGCACCCGCGCCAGCTGGCCGGCGGGGGCCTGCAACACGCCCGCGACCTTGGTGGCCGGGGCCTGGAGAAGGCCGATGATCTTGCCGCGCAGCTGGTCGAGCGATGGCAGGCTGGCGAGCGACGTGACCGCCGCCTTGTCCAGCACCTGCTCGCCCATCAGCGCGCCGATCACCGAGAACTTCTCGTGGTCCTTGGCGTACTGCGTGGCGACCTTGGCGGCCGAGACCGGATCCGGCGCGAAGGCGATGGCGACGGGGCCCTTGAAGAGGGCCTCGCCCGCTTCGCCGAGCGAACCGTCCAGCGCCTTCCGGGCCAGGGTGTTTTTCACCACCTTGAGCTGCGCGCCTTCGTGGCGGAGGCGGCCCCTGAGATCGGTCATTTCCGCAACGGTCAGACCCAGGTAGTGGGTCACGACCACGGCGCCGGCGGAGGTGAAGACGCCCTTCAGCGCCTCGACGTTCTCCTGCTTTTGAGCGCGGTCCATTGCGGCTCCTTTGAGGTCGGTTCGACGCCCGGAACAGCCCGCACGCCGCATGGTTCGGCGCGCCCCGATCGTCTGGGGCTCCGCCGGTCGAACCTGTCCTTGAGAAGCCGCAGCCCCGCGCCCGGCCGCGCACGCGCGGCGATGCGGAAGCGTCATCTTCCCGTCTCCCGGCGGCCGGGGAAGGGCTCTCCCCCGCGTTACGGCTCCAGGCGGCCCCTGGATCCCCGCAGTTCTCGGACAGGAGCAAGGGAGCGAACTCCCCTGCCCGCCCCGTCTTGCGGCAGGGCGAAACTCTAGAAGGGCGGCCACATACAGGAGCCGACGCGCAAAATCAAACCGGGATTAATCGGTGCGCCCGCCGAAGCTGATCAGGTTGCCGTCGGGATCGCGCACGATGAAGCCGCCCTGGCCCTGCCCGTGCCACGGCTCGCGCCGCAGGGCCTGGTGGAACGACGCGCCGCGCGCCTGTAGCTCGACAAACAGCTGCTTGGCGTGGCTCACCCAAATGGAGGCCGATAGCAGGTCGGGGTCCCGCGAGCGATCGACCACCGGCTGATGCACGAGGCGGAGGTCGAGCAGCGCAGCGTCCCGCACCACCTGGCCATAGAAGGGCGGCTCGCCGTAGGTGAAGCCGATCTTGAAGCCGAGCTGGTCGACATAGAAGGCGAGGCTGCGCTGGAAGTCGGTGACGAACACGGTCGGTTCGATGTTCAGGAGGATCGGCTGAGAAGGATAGTCGGCGCGGGATTCGTCCGTCATGCGGGGTTGTCCTTGCTTCAGCGCCCGCCAGCTCTCGTATCCAGCGCGGCGGGCCACAAGCGCCTGGGCGTCGGCGAGCCGGAACGGGTGATCGAGGACCTCGCCGTCGGTCAGGTTGGCGAAGCCTGGCAGCACATCCCAGATGATCGCCGCGACGGTATGCCGGCGCTCACGGTGCCAGCGGACATAGAGCTTGGCCTGCTTGCGGAGGTTCTCGACACTGGACATGGCGCGCTACGGGATACGAATCGTAGGCGGGCATGGCCCCGTCGGCTTTCGCCGGTGCGCCCTACAGCGCGGGAGGTAGCTTGGTCGCCCCGCAGCCATTCTGTCAACGCACAACGAACCTGAGGATCGCTCCATTCCAGCGGTCGTCATCCTGATCGCGCTCGTCCACGGCGCCGGTCGCGATCTGCGCCGCGACGCCGCGCCAGAAGGCGAGCGCGCCGGTGTTCCTGCGCGCCACGGCAAGCTCCCACAGGCCGCGCCGCGGACAGATGGCGGCCAGCGCGGCGGCCCGGCCGACGCCCTCGCGGCGGTAGTGCCGGGCGACGAAGAACTCGCCCATGTTGAAATCGGTGGGAAGACCGGAGTGAGCATGCCGGTCGATCAGCGCGAAGCCGGCGATCCTGCCGTCGGCGCGGATCAGGTAGGGTTGCGCGCCAGGCTCCGTCCAATAGGCGGCGAGCGGCGGATAGCTCCCGAAGCGGCCGTCTTCGCCGAAGTCCGTCCGCCGCGCCTCCCAGAAGTCCGCGAAATCGTGCACGTAGAACTGGAACAGGTTCTCGACGACAGCGCGTTTGTCGGCCGCGGATTCCAGGCTCACCTGCATGAGGGTCTCCCAAATGCAAAAGGAGCGGCGTCGCCGCCGCTCCTTGATAGGCCCGATCGCGGCCAACTCTCAGGCGCCGAAGGAGCCGGCGTCCACCTTGATGCCCGGTCCCATGGTCGAGGAGAGGCTGATCTTCTTGATGTAGGTCCCCTTGGCGCCGGACGGCTTGGCGCGGTTCAGCGCCTCGATCAGCGCACGGACGTTGGCCGTGAGCTGCTCCTCGGTGAAGGAAGCCTTGCCGACGCCGGCGTGGACGATGCCCGCCTTCTCGACGCGGAACTCGATGGCGCCGCCCTTGGCGTCCTTGACCGCCTGGCCGACATTGGGCGTCACGGTTCCGACGCGCGGGTTCGGCATCAGGCCGCGCGGGCCGAGCACCTTACCGAGCCGGCCGACGAGGGCCATCATGTCGGGGGTGGCGATCACCCGGTCGAACTCCATGAAGCCGCCCTGGATGCGCTCCACCAGGTCTTCGGCGCCCACGATGTCGGCGCCGGCGGCGGTGGCCTCCTGGGCCTTGGCGTCCTTGGCGATGACGGCGACACGGACGTCACGGCCGGTGCCGGAGGGCAGCGAGACAACGCCGCGGACCTGCTGGTCGGCGTGGCGCGGATCGACGCCGAGGTTCACCGCCATCTCGACGGTCTCGTCGAACTTGGCGTTGGCGTTGGCCTTGACCAGCTTGACGGCCTCGGGAAGCGCGTGAGCGACGCTCGTGTCGCCTTCCCACTTCTGCTTGCGCTTGGGTTGCTTGGCCATGCTCAGCGCTCCACGATCTCGAGGCCCATCGAGCGGGCGGAGCCCTCGATGATCCGGGCGGCGGACTCGACGTCGTTGGCGTTGAGGTCCTTCATCTTCTTCTCGGCGATCTCGCGCAGCTGGGTGCGGGTGACCCGGCCGGCGGTCTCGCGGCCCGGCGCCT
>NZ_JAICYI010000107.1 GCF_025934275.1 Phenylobacterium sp. | reverse complement strand
TGAGCCGGATGCGGATGTTCTGACGATCCATATCGCTCTTTTCGTTTCCCTACAGACGGCGGCCCGCCCGCGTGATCTCGACCATTTCAAAGACCAGCCCGAACCCTTTTCAGGGCCCGTACGCGATAGTCCGCACAAACGACTTAGGCCCGCGCGATAGCCGCGAGGGCCTCATCCCGAAACGCTACTGGGTACAGTCTCGAGCCGTTTCCGCGAACCGCGTCTGCGCCCGAAAGCGCACAGCCGGTCCAACAGGAGGCGCGTAGATACCGATCTGCCCCCATCGCGTCAAGGGCGGGCGGCCGCTTATCGCAGCCATCGCATGGGACCGGCAGGCTCAGCCGCCGGTGGTCACCGAGCCCGAACCCATCACCATCTTGGAGATCGGACCCCTGACCTGGCGCGCCCGGACGTCGCCGGAGCCCATGATCCGCACCTTCAGCGCATCGGCCACGCCGCCGAAATCCACATCGCCCGAGCCGGCGATGGCCACGTCGAGGGTGCTCGCATGCCCATTGCCGATCTTGACGTCGCCGGCGCCGGCCACGTGGACGCCCACCGGGCCGCCGACGGAAGCCACGGTCACGTCGCCCGAGCCTGCGATGTCGACGTCCAGCGACCCGTGGATGTCTGCGGTGGCCACGTCGCCGGAGCCGGCGGTGCGGATCTTCGCATCGCCCGCGCTGCCGGTGTGGGTGTCCCCTGAGCCCGCCTGGCTGATCCGCATGTGACCTTCGACGTTGGCGACCGTCCAGTCGCCGCAGCCGCCGTTGGCGAGGTCGAGGCTGGCCGAGCGCCCCACGGAGCCGAAGACGGCGCCGCCGGTCTCCACCTTCACGTCGCGCGGGGTGTGGATCACCACCTGGGGCATGTCGCGGTAGCCGATCTCGCCGACGCCGCGCACCTCGACCATGATGTCATCGCGCCGCCCGTGGCAATTGCGGATGCGACGGCCGAGACCGCCATCGACGATGGTCTTGCCGGCGAAGCTGCGCACCTCGAGCGGCAGGCTCGGATTGCTGGTTAGGAACTCGACCTTCACGTCGGGCCTGTTCTCGGGGATCACGGTGACGCGGGCCACGGCGTCCTTGACCTCCACCGAGGCGGCGTTCGCCGCGCCGGCCGCGGCGCAGATCCCGCCAGCGGCGAGGAGGATGAGGGGAAGACGCATTCTTGGAAGCTCCTTGTCCGTCTGCTGCGGCTCAGCCGACCGTCACGTGGCCCGCGCCGGAGATCGACTTGGTCACCGGCCCGTTCACCTGTTTCACCCGGATGGAGCCGAAGCCGGAGATCGACGCATCCAGGCTCTGGGCGGCGCCGCCGAAATCGACACCGCCGACGCCCGAGACCGAAGCCCTGACCGCGCCGGCGCGGCCGCCGTCTACCCTCACCCGGCCCACGCCGGAGACATTGGCGTCCAGGTCGCCCGCGAAATCCTCCACGCGCACGCCGCCGGCGCCGGAGAGCTCGGCGTCCATGCCCTGGCGCACCTTGACCACGTGCAGGCTCGCGGCGCCCGAGAGGTGCAGGTCGAGCCGGCCCGTCGAGCCCAGGCGAAGGCTGCCGGCGCCGGATTCCTGGACCCTGGTGTCGCCGGCCACGTCGGCCACTGTCCAGTTGCTGCAGCCGGAATCGTGGAGCTCGAGGCTTGCCGCGCGGCCGATCGCGCCGAACACCGCCCCGTTCGAAGACACCGAGACGGCCCGCGGCGTGTGGATCACCACCTGAGGCATGGCCTGCGCGTCCACCCGGCCGATGCCGCGCACTTCGGCGCTCGGGGCGTCGGTGTGGTTGTTGCAGTTGCGGATCCGGCGCCACAGACCACCGTCCACGACCGTGCGGCCATCCTCGGTGCGCACCTGCAGCGGCAGCTTCGGGTTGGCGGTGAGGAACTCCACCTTCACGTCGGCGCGGTCTTCCGGAACCACCGTCACCCGCGCAACCGCGTCGCGGATCTCAACAGAGGCCGCGTTCGCCGCGCCGGCCACAGTCAGCGCGCCGGCCGACGCCAGCAAAGCGATGAAAGCACGCATCAGCCCAATCCCATCAAATTCTTGCCCCGACGCGGAAGCTAGTCCCGCCCCCTTGGGAAGGCAGCTTAATTCGGCTTCATGACCTGGATTTCATGCGCACAGCAAAAAGGCCGCCGGCTTCCCGGCGGCCCTCTTCTGGGCTGTTTCCCCTCCCCGTCCTGGGGAGGGAAAGCCGCTACTCGATGATCTTGGCCACGACGCCGGAGCCCACGGTGCGGCCGCCTTCGCGGATGGCGAAGCGCAGCCCCTGGTCCATGGCGATCGGGGTGATCAGCTCCACGTTCAGCTCGGCGTTGTCGCCCGGCATGATCATCTCCACGCCTTCCTTCAGGCTGATGACCCCGGTCACGTCGGTGGTGCGGAAGTAGAACTGCGGCCGGTAGTTGGTGAAGAACGGCGTGTGGCGCCCGCCCTCCTCCTTGGTCAGGATGTAGGCCTCGGCCACGAACTTGGTGTGCGGGGTGATCGAGCCCGGCTTGCACAGCACCTGGCCCCGCTCCACGTCCTCGCGCTTGGTGCCGCGCAGCAGCACGCCCACGTTGTCGCCCGCCTCGCCCTGGTCCAGCAGCTTGCGGAACATCTCCACACCCGTGCAGATCGTCTTCTGCACGTCGCGGATGCCGACGATCTCCACTTCGTCGCCGACCTTGACGATCCCGCGCTCGATGCGCCCCGTCACCACCGTGCCGCGGCCCGAGATCGAGAACACGTCCTCCACCGGCATCAGGAACGGCAGGTCCTTCGGACGCTCCGGCTGCGGGATGTAGGCGTCGACCGCATCCATCAGCGCCAGCACCGAGGTCTCGCCGATCTCCGGGTTGCGGTTCTCC
>NZ_JAICYI010000056.1 GCF_025934275.1 Phenylobacterium sp. | reverse complement strand
GGGCTCCGGGGCGGGCGCGGGCTCCGGGGCGGGCGCCGGCTCCGGCGCGGCCGCGGCCGGCTCAGGCGGCGGCGGCTCGTCGCCCTGCGGCGGCGCCGCCGAGGCTTCGCCCTCCGGCGCCTCGTCTTCGGAGATGATCCGGCGAATGGACGCCAGGATCTCTTCCATGGTCGGTTCTTGGGAGGTCTGTTCCGCCATTTGCCTGCGCCGAGCCAGAAGAGGGAAGAATCCGTCGAGGCCTAGCCTAGGCGCTGCACCGCGATCCTGCAATTTCCGGCGGCGAAGTCTCGGCCGGCGAATTCGCGCGCCAGGCGAAGTCCTACCTCTTCGGCGGCGGGACCGTCGCCGGCGCGGGCGGCGGCTGCAGCCCCGGCGGGATGGGCTTCTCCTGCGGCAGGGCCTTGGCCTGCGGGATCGGCGGGAAGGCGGCGTAGCGGTCGACGATGCCGATCGGCTCCTCCCACGGCACCCAGCCCCAGGTGATCCTGAGGCGCCGGAAGTTGGAGCGCGGATCGTAGTGCGGGACGGTGGGGATCAGGTCCTTGGCCTCGAGCCGGCCCATGACCGCCAGCAAGGTGGCGGCGGCGAGGTATTCGTCGTGGCGCGCGGCGACCAGGCTCAGCTGGGCGTTCCTGAGCTCCACGTCGGCGTTCAGCACGTCGATGGTGGTGCGCAGGCCGACGGAGAGCTCCTCGCGGGTGCCTTCGGCGGCGATCTCGGCGGCGCGCACCTGCTCGGTGTCGGAGGTGATGTTGGCGCGCGCGGCGATCAGCTGGTTCCAGGTCTGGGAGACGGTCTGCAGCACGCCTCGCCGCTGGGTCTCGATGGAGATCCGGTCGGAGTTGTTGCGCTCGATCGCCTGGCGGATCTGGGAGGACGTGAGGCCGCCGGTGAACAGCGGCACGGTGAGCACGGCGTTCACCTGCTTGTCGCGCTGGTAGAGGCTCTGGGTGAACGGATCGAGCGGGGCGTTGGAGAACCGCAGCGTGCCTTGCAGCGACAGGTTCGGCAGCCGGTTGGCGCGCGCCGCGGCGACCCGGGCGCGGCTGCCCTCCTCGGCGAACTCCTGGGCGCGCAGCTGCGGGCTGTATTGCTCGGCGATCGTGAAGGCGTCGTCGGGATTGGCCGGCAGCAGGTAGGCGAGCGACGGCTCGGGCACGAGCTCGCCCGGGTTCTGGCCGACGGCGGCGGCGTAGTTGGCGCGGCTGATGGCGAGCTGGGCCTGGGCGGTCTGCAGCAGCGCCTGGGCGGCGGCGAGGCGGGCCTCCGACTGGGCGACGTCGGTGCGGGTGATCTCGCCGACGTCGAAGCGGGCGCGGGATTCGTCGAGCTGCTTCTGGAGAACGACGAGGTCCTCCTGGCGGATCTTCAGGCCCTCCTGGTCGCGCAGCACGTCCATGTAGGCCTGGATCACCGAGATCAGCACCTGGGACTCGACCCGGCGCAGGTTCTCGCGGCCCTGCAGGATGTCGGCCTGGGCGGCGGAGACGTTGGCGGCGGTGCGCCCGCCGGTCCAGATCGGCTGGGTGAAGGTGAGCGCCAGGCTGCCGGCGTTGGTCTCGGCGCTCTGGGTGAGGAAATTCCGCGCCGCGCGCGGAATGGAGAGTTTGTCGTAGGTGGCGACGGCCTGCAGCTGCAGGGTCGGGCGCCAGCCGGTGCGCGCCTGGACGTACTCCTCGTCGATGGAGCGCTGAGTGGCGCGCTGCGCCTGCAGGGTCGGGTTGGTCTCGTAGGCCAGGGCGACGGCGTCGGAGAGCGTCTCGCCGGCGGCGGGCGCGGCGGCGGCGGCCGTGATCGCGGTGGTGAAGGCCGCGGCCAGAAGGCGTCCGCGAAGCGTCTTCGACATTCGTGACCCCCGATAGAGCGAGAGAAGATGAGAGGCTTTAGGCGTATAGGCCGCGGCGGGCGCGCCGGACCAGTGGGCTTTGTCTTAAGCTTTGTTCACGCTTGGACTTCGTTGTTGCGGCGCAAATCAGAAAGCGAAGCCATGTTGCGCCTCCATGCCGGCCAGGACCGGCGGTGTGGAATCGAACAACTCGCGCCGGCCGACGCCGTCCTGCGCCCTCACATAGAGGCAGGCCTTGCCGACCGGCCCGTCGCGCTCGACGACGCCGAGCCGCCCGCCGGACGGGGCGAGCGCCTCCAGCCAGGCCTGCGGCGCCCGCCCGACGGCGCCTTCGCAGACGACGACGTCGAACGGCCCGCCCGGCGCCTGATGGGGGTCCTCCATCCGGACGACGTCAAGGCCGAGCAGCTCCAGGAGGGCTGCGGCATAGGGCGCAGCGACAGCCAGCGCCCGCTCGCCCGGCATCGGGCGCAGCGCCTGCACGAGCTTGCCGAGATCGCGCGGCTTCAAGATCCAGCGGCCGGGCGCGTACTCCACTTCGATGTCGGCGTAGGCGAGGTAGGCCCTGCCCGGCGGCACGAACCGCTCACGCGGCAGCGCCCGCATGGCGTCCTGGATCCGCACGTCGGTGACGTCCTGGGTGCGAACCTGGCTCTCCACCATGTTCTCCCGGGCGGCGGCGAGATCGGCCATGAGGCTCCCCATGTCAGGCGGCGAAGCGACGCGCCGCGGCTTATAGGGCGGCCCGGCCGCGCAAGGCAATCGAACGAGCCGCCGCAGGGCGCAAGACACGTTGCCGAGCCGCAGGGCTTCTGTTAGCGATCCCGCCCGCTCCTGGACGGCCTGATGGCGGAGTGGTTACGCAGCGGACTGCAAATCCGTGCACGCCGGTTCGATTCCGGCTCAGGCCTCCAGGTCGGCGCCACTCGCCGCAACGGCATCGGCGGCCTCGGTGGCAACCAGGCAATGAAGCTGCAACACGCTTCGACTAATTGGCAGGGAATGGATCGGCGAAGCGTCTTCGCGGCCGGGTTCGCCCTGCTGCTCGCGGGCCGCGGCCAGGCGTGGGCGCAGACCTGCCGCGTCGACATCGCGGTCGACTACCACGGCTGGGCGGGCCTCGACGGCTGGACCGAAGAGCTGAAGCCGAAGCTGACCGGCTGGTGGCGGACCATCAACCAGGCGCTGGGCGCAACGTCCTGCAACGCCGACAAGACCCTCCGGCTCGAATTCTACGCGATCAAGCCGGCGGGGATCGCGGCGGCGGCCCGTGGCGACAGCGTGCTGATCAACGCCCCTTACGTTCTGGCCAACCGCGACAATTCCGACATGCTGCGGATGATCGCCCACGAGCTCGTCCACGTGGCGCAGGGCTATCCGAAGGGGACCGGACCCGCCTGGCTGACCGAGGGCATCGCCGACTACGTCCGTTATTACGTGCTGTTTCCCAGCGACGCCGGGCGAGCATTCGACCCGAGCCGGGAAAACTGGAGCGAGGGGTATTCGCCGGCCGCGGGCCTGCTGGCCTGGGCGCAGGCGAAGCAGCCGGACGTGGTGACGAAGGTCAACGCCGCGATGCGCCGGGGCGAGGCGGGCGACGCCGCGCTCACCGCCGCCACCGGGATGACCCCCGACGCGCTCTGGAATGGCTATCTGGCCAGCCACCCCGGCGCGGCTTCGGCGGCCAAGCGGCGCGCTTATTGGGACAGCCTGAAGCACGCGCCATAAGCCTAGCGCAAGGCGACGAACGTCCGCTAATGGCCGTGGCGATGGTGCAGGTCCGGGTAGTGCGGATGCTTGTGCCGCAACGGCGGGTGACGGTGCCGATGGCTGTGCGGCTCGCCCGGCGGGTCGCCGGGCCCGTGCGTGTGCCGGTGGTGATCGTCGTGAACGTGCCGGTGTTCGTGGTCCATCGCCTCATGGAGATGCTCGTGCTCGTGCCGCTCCGAGAGGTGCAGATAGACCCCGCCCGCCATCAGGACCGCGGCGGCGGCCAGCGGGATGGTGAGCGGTTCGCGGAACAGGAACAGCGACAGCGCCGCGCCGATGAAGGGGGCGGTGGAGAAGTAGGCGCCGGTCCGCGCCGTCCCCAGATCGCGAAGCGCCAGGACGAACAGCACGAGGCTGACGCCGTAGCCGAAGAAGCCGACGACGCCGGCGGCCGCGATCCCCGACGGGCCCGGCAGGCGCGCGCCGTGCGCGAGCGCCAGGGTGAGGTTGACCGCGCCGGCGACGACGCCCTTGATCGCGGCGATCTGCACCGGGTCCGCGCCCGAGAGCTTGCGGGTCAGGTTGTTGTCGAGACCCCAGGCGACGCATGCGCCGACGATCGCGAGCGCGCCGAGCCCGACGCCGGTGGGCCCGCCCTGCCAGGACAGAAGCACCGCGGCCGCCAGGATCGCGAACGCGCCTGCGAGCAGCCGCCGGTCCACGTTCTCCTTGAACGCCACCCAGGCGATCGCCATCGTCGCGAGGCCTTCCACGTTGAGCAGCAGGGCGGCTGACGAGGCGGGGGTCCGGGCGAGGCCGAGCATGAGCAGCAACGGCCCCGCGACGCCGCCGGAGGCGACCACCAGGACCAGCCAGGGAATGTCGGTTCGCCGGAGCGGCGCTTCGGCTTCGGCTTCGGCGGGCGCTCGCAGCCGGCGGCCGAGCCGCGCCAGGCTCAGCCCCAGGCCCGAGCCAAGATACAGAAGGCCCGCCAGCAGCCAGGGATCGACGCCGTCTCCCAAGAGGAGCTTGGCGAGCGGCGTGCTGGCCCCGAAGAGCGCGGCCGAGGCCAGGGCCAGCAGCGCGCCGGGCGTGAACGTCACCGCTCGCAAGCTCGCCTCCTCCGCTCGATCAGGGGCGCGCCACCTTCACGCGGTCCAGCGCCGCCCTGAGCCCCCGCGCCAGCTTCGCCGCGTCGTCATGGGCCCAGAAATGCATGAAGAACAGGCGCGGCTCGTCATCGAGCATGTGGTTGTGGATCGCGGTCACTTCGATCCCGCTCGCCCGCAACGCCTTGATCACCGGGTTCACCTCGTCGGCCGTGAGCACGAAGTCGCCGGTGATGGCGGCCCTGCCCGCGCCCGTCGGCTGGAAATTGATCCCGATGGCCGAGCCCATCGGCGGCGGAATCGCCATGCCGCCGGCCGTCGGCGCCTGCGCGCGGGGGATGCTGAACTGATAGACCCCGCCGTTCGCCGTCCCTTTCGCGCCCAGTGTCTTGTCGAGCATCGCCGTGTCGAGGGCGAGCGGCGCGGCGGCAGGCGCGGGCGGGCTTGCGCCGAACGGGGTCCTGCTCCTCGCCAGCGCCGCATGGATCGCGGCGGCGAGCTTCACCGCGTCGCCGCGGCCGTCGATGTGCATGTACATGGTGGCCGGCGTGGCGCGCAGCAGGTGATTGTGCAGGGCGGTGATCTGGATGCCGTTCTGCTCCAGGACCGTCATCACAGGGTTCACTTCGGATTGCGTGAGCACGAGGTCGCCCATCACCTCGCTCGCACCGCCCATGTCGCGGAACGCCACCCATGAGCCCAGCGCCAGGGCGGGCTTGATCGCCACGCCGTCCAGCGTGACCTTCAGGTCGGATCGCGGCAGGCCCACCCGATAGACGCCGCCCGGCTGAACCGAGCCGGTCTTGCCGAGCGCCTTGCCGACCGCCGCCCAGTCCGTGGCCGCATGGGCCGGCAGGCCGAGCGAGGCCGCCGCGGCCAGGGCGATCATCAAAGTCCGAACACGCATCAGGTTCTCTCCCTTTCGAAATCCCTGTCGGCCGGCGGCAGGGCCGGCGACAGACAGCGGGCGGCGGGCGGCGGGATCATGCCGACCTTGGTTGAGCGAATGACAGGATGAGGTCGCCTTGTCCAAACGCGCGCTCCAAGGCCCGCGCGATGAAGCACGGCCCAAGAGCGGGTTCTTGGACGGCGAGCCGTCTGTGTCCGGGCGACCCGCGAGAGCCCGGCGTGTGGAAGCTAGCGCTTCGGAGGGAGGCGCGCACGCAAATCGTTGGCGAGGGAGCCAAGCCGGGCCGCGCGTCGCCGCCGGCCAGCGATTCGATCCGCAGGCCGAGCGGCTGATCGAGGTCCGCTCCCACGCTCGACCGGACCTGCGGCCGCCGAAGGCTGGGGGCGCCCGAAGCGCGGCCGGTCACCTCCCGTTAACCGCGTTGTGATGATGGTTCCGGGCAGGTCGCGGGGGTCGGCCGCCATGATCTTGAAGCCTTTCCGCCTGAAGCTCGGGGTTGCGGCCCTCGCCGCGGAAGCCGACGACCTGGAGGCGCGGCTGGGGCCCACCGGCGCGGTGCGTCACGTTCGCGCGCAGATCGCCCACGCCAAGCGCAACGCCCGGCCGCATCTCTACCGACTGCATGACGAGATCGTCCGTCGCCACCCCGCCATGATGTCGGCCTGACCGATGCCCATGCCGCGCCGCATGGACCGGGCCCAGCGGATGCGGGCGCAGCGACTCTGGTGGGAGCGAAATGGCGCCTTCTTCCGAGGCTTCCTCATGGGCGTGGTGCTGACCGCCGTGATCGCCTGGATCATCACGCGGTTTCGCTAAGCGCCGGCCTGCGCCGGGACGCGCGGCCGAGCATTCCGGGCGCATGGGACCGGTGGCCCTGCGACCGACGGCGGCGCAGCGGTGACTTGCCGCTCGGCAGGCGCTGGGCTCTAGTGCCCCGATGTCGCTGGGGAAAGTCGGATGCTGATATCGATTCTCGCCGTCGGGACCGTCCTGCTGGCCGATGCTTCGGCCGCCACCGCGCCCAGTCCGCCCGCCAAGGTCCAGAAGGCCGCCGATCGCCCGAAGCCGGTCTGCCACCTGGAGACCCGCCCGGGCAGCCACATGAGCCAGCGCGTCTGCCTGACCGCCGCGCAGGCGGCCGAGCGGGAGCAGGAAACCAAGGAGGCGGTCGAGAGCGTGCAGCGGCGCGGGACCCCTGAGCGACACGCGCCGGGACAATAGGCTTCAGTCCATCAGGCGCTGCATCAGGTAGGTGTATTCCAGCGCCACCCGCATCGCCCGCTCGTTCAGGTTGGCGGCCGCGGCGTGCCCGCCCTCCATGTTCTCGTAGTAGAGGAAGTCGTAGCCCAGCGCCTTGAGCTTCGCCGCCGCCTTGCGGGCATGGGCCGGGTGGACGCGATCGTCCTTCGTCGAGGTCTCCAGGAACACCTTGGGATAGGGCTGTCCGGCTCTCAGGTTCTGGTACGGCGAGTAGCTGAGCAGGACCTTGCGCTCGGCCGGATTGGCGGGATCGCCGTACTCGCCGACCCAGGAGGCGCCCGCGCCGATGTGGGTGTAGCCGATCATGTCGAACAGCGGCACCTGGATGACGATGGCCCGGTAGAGTTCCGGATGCTTGGTGAGCGCCACGCCCATCAGCAGGCCGCCGTTGGAGCCGCCCATGATCCCGAGCCGGCGGGGCGAGGTGATCCTGCGCCTGATCAGGTCCTCGCTCACCGCGAAGAAGTCGTCATAGACCCGCATGCGGTTGAGCTTGAGGCCGGCGTTGTGCCAGCGCGGGCCGAACTCGCCGCCGCCGCGGATGTTGGCGACGACATAGACGCCGCCCTTCTCCAGCCAGAGCTTGCCGACGGTGGCGGCGTAGGCCGGCGTCTGCGAGACCTGGAAACCGCCATAGGCGTAGAGCAGCGTGGGATTGGTCCCGTCCAGCTTCATGTCCTTCGGCCGGACGACGAAGTAGGGCGCCTTGGTCCCGTCCTTCGAGGTCGCCCAGTACTGCTCGACGACGTCCTTCGAGGCGTCGAAGCGGGCGGGCAGGCTCTTCAGCTTCTCCGGATGTCCCGCGGCCGCATCGGCCAGCCACTGGGTGTCGGGGGTGAGGAAGCTGGTGACGCCCAGGATCAGCCGGTCGTCGCGATCGGAAGCCGAGCCGATGTCGATCGAGGAGTCCTTCGGCAGATCGAGCTTCGTCGCGCTCCAGCCCGTCCCGCTGCGGGCGAAGGAGAGGACCTGGGCCTTGACGTTGTCGTAGAGGGCCACGACCAGCCGGTCGCGCGTGGTGGCCACCTCTTCGATCGCCTGGCTCTGCGTGGGCCTGAGCACCAGCTGCGGCTTCGGATGGGCCGGGTCGGCCTTGAGCTCGGCGAGGTCGATCGCGATCAGGTCGCCTTCCTTGAAGCCGGCGGCGGGCCAGTCCTGCTCGAGGGTGAGCGCAACCTGGTCGGCCACATAGCCCTGGATCGTCGAGCGGGTCGGCAAGGCGAGCTTCACCACGCCCTTGTCGGTGAGCAGGACGTGCTCGGTGTTGAAGAAGTCCAGCGCACGTTCGAGCAGCACCGCCTGAGCGCGGCCCGCCGGATCGCGCAGCACCAGGGGCGAGACCGCGACGTCCCTGGCCGTACCGCGGAACACCTCCCTGGCCGCCGACAACGGCTCGCCGCGCTTCCAGAGCTTGACGATGTAGGGATAGCCGGACTGGGTCACCTCGCCCTTCGCCCACTCGGTGGCGACGGCGAGGGTGTCGCGGTCGACCCAGGCGTAGTTGGACTTGGCCTCGGGCAGGGAAAAGCCGCCATCGACGAACTTGCCCGACTGGGCGTCGAACTCGCGGACGACGGAGGCGTCCTTGCCGCCGTTGGAGAGGCGCACCAGGCACAGCCGGTCGTCGGGCTTGAGGCAGCTCGCGCCGCCGAACACCCAGGTGACGCCCTCGGCCTTGGAGAGGGCGTCGACGTCGAGCAGCGTTCGCCACTGCGGATCGTCCGTGCGGTAGCTCTCGAGGCTGGTCGCGCGCCAGATCCCCTGCACGTGCTCGGCGTCCTGCCAGAAGTTGCGCAGCGAACCGTCGCCGGCGATGGCCACGGCGGGAATGCGGTCCTTGGCGGTGACGATCTTCAGCGCCTCGGCGTGGAGGCCGGCATAGCGCGGGTCGCTCTGCAGCTGCGGCAGCGAACGGGCGGTCTCCGCCTTGGCGAAGGCCAGCGCCTTGGCTCCATCGATCCGCTCCATGTAGGCGTAAGGATCGGGTTTCGGGGCCGGGGCCGCCGCCATCAGAAGTCCTCCCGCCGCGATGAGGGCCAGAACTCGCCTCATGGCCCGATAGAACCGGATGCAAGCGGAACGGCAAGGCCGGCGATATTAAACCTGCGTCATCCCGGCAGAGCTCATCCCCGGCGCTCGCGCCAGATGTCGAGGGCGAGGTTGGGGCGGACCAGGAAGAGACCGGCCCAGACCATGAGGGCGACGGCCCGGCGGCCGCGGCGGCGCAGGCGAAACTCCAGCTCGAAGATGTTGGCGTAGTCGCTGACGATGCTCATGAGGCTCTCCCGTTGCTGACGGGAGAAGCGCTAGGCGGCGGGTGCGCCAGAAGCGGTCGCATGGGCCCGGCGGGCGAGCTCGATCTGCTCGATCAGGGTCTGCTTCAGGACCGCGGGCGCGAGCACCTCGACCTGGTCGCCCCAGGTGAACAGGTGCCAGGCGAGCTCGCGCATGCCGCTGGCGCGGAAACGCACGATCACCGAGCCGTCAGCTTGCCGATCGAGCGTCTGATCCGAATGGAAGCGCCAGCGGAGCGCGCCCTCGGCCGAGGCCGGCTTGATCCGCAGGACCACGTCGTGGGTGTCGTCCTGATAGATGCCGAAGCTCTCGTCGGCGTAGTCCTGCAGCGAGAAGGCGGGATCCCGCCGGGCGGGGCGGCCGGTCGCCGCGACATCGCGAATGCGGTCGAGCCGCCAGTTGCGGGGCCGCCCCGCGCCTTCCGCGGCCACCAGGTAGTTCGCCCGCCCGAACAGGATGCCGTAGGGCGCGACCTCGCGCACGCGGCCCGGCTGCGAACCGCCGTCATAGCGGAAGGCGAGCGTCGAGGCGGCCTTCAGCGCCTCGCGGACGGCGGCGAGCACCGTCTCGTCCTCGAACGGCCGCGGCCCGGCCTGGACGGCGATGGTCTCGGCCTGCAGCAGCGCCTCGAGGTCCGGCGCGAGCCGGCGGCGGGCCGCGGCGCGGGTGGCGGAGAGCACCTTCTGCTCCAACGAGCGCAGGGCCGCGGCCCGGGCGGTGGCGCCCTGCCCCGCGAAGCTCTCGGCGGCGATGGCGAGCGCGGCCAGCTCCTCGGCGGTCGGGGCCTGGAAGAGGCCGTCGAGCCCCGCCGGGATGCGGAACCGGCGGGTGGGCGGATCCTCCACCTCCTCCAGCTGCGGGAACACCTCGCGGACGGCGTCGCGCATGCGCTCGGCGGTGCGCCGCCCGACCCCCAGCCGCTCGGCGATCTCGTCGAGGGTCAGGCCCTCGGCGGTGCTGGCCAACAGCCTCGCGAGCTCGAGCAGCCGGCCGGCCTTTTCGTGCCTCATGAATCGTACGTCCGTTTCTGTCGCAGCGGCTCATCAGAACCGAACCCAAGCGATCCCGCAACGGAGTTCGACCGATGGCATCCTACCGCCCCTTCCGTCCCGCCTACCTGCGCCCGGCCCGCCGCATCGCGCCGGCGTTCGAGCGCCCTGCGCCCCTGCCGGCGGCCGTGGTCGACGCGGTGCTGCGGTTCCATGACGAAGCGCAGGACCAGGGCGGCGGCCGCACGCTGCTCAGGCTGTCGCAGAAGCGCCTGCGCCACGCCGACATCCGCGCTGCGCTGGGCGAGCTCACCGAGCGGGCGGCCAACGTCTCGATCCTCTGGAACGCGCGCGAGGACGAGATCATCCGCGTGCTGGAGGCGGCTTAAGGGCCGCTTCACAGCGCAGCCCCGCGCTGCCAGGCTCTGCGGCGACGGCGACAGGAGCCACCCGTGACGATCAGCGTCCGGCCGGGCGAGTTCGAGGGCTCGATAGAGCGCGCAAAGCGCCGCGGCGCCTTCGACATCCGCGGCCCGGTGACTACCCGCCGGGCCCGCGGTCGCGCGCGGGATGGCGGGAGGGCGGCGGCCCAAGCGGCGCGGGCATGGCCTCGGGCGGAAAGCGGCCGAGCGGCGCGTCACGCATGGCGAGATCGTAGATCAACCCCGCCACCACCACCGCGGCCTGACGGGCGTCCGGCTCGTAGATGCGCTCGTAGGTGTCGAGCTGGGTATGCTCGGCCACGCCATTTTCCAGCGGGTCCTGAAGCAGGCCGATGCCCGGCAGTCCGGCGCGGGAGAAGGTTGTCGCGTCGGTCGAGCCGAGCCGCCGCATGCCGTGGGCGACGGCGCCAACCACGCCGAGATCAGAGAACGGCTGCAGCGCCTCGTGGAGGACCTCGCCGTCGGCCGGCGGACCGAACACATTGCCGCCGCGGATGCGCCCCGCGCCCCCGTCCAGATTGACGTACGCATCGAGCTTGCCGAATTCAGCGCCCGGGTGCTCCGCGTCCCCGAAATGCCGCGCGACATAGGCCTGGGACCCGAAGAGGCCCTGCTCTTCGCCCGTCCAGAGCGCCAAACGGATCGTGCGCCGGGGCCGAATGCCGAGTTCCGTCAGAAGTCGCACAGCCTCCATGACGATAGCGCAGCCCGCACCGTCGTCAGTCGCACCGGTCGCGAGGTGCCAGGAGTCCAGATGCGCGCCAACCATGACGACTTCGTCGGCCCTGTCCCCACCCGGAATCTCGGCCACGACGTCGTAGGCGGTCCGCCCCCGCGGATCGAGGCGGTTGCGGATGTCGAAGGCGACGCTGACCGATCGCCCGTCCGCGAGCAGCCGCACAATCCGGCCGTAGTCCTCGTTGCGAAGCGTCACGCCGGGCGGCGCGCGACGAATCTCGAAGGTGTCGTTGTAGCGCGCGGCGATCAGCCCCTGAGGGAGGTGCGCGTCGTCGACGCGCAGGCGGGCGCCTGCCGCGACGAGGAAGGCGTCGAGCTGGCGGTTCCACTGCGAGCGGGTGAGGACCTTCGAGTCCGACGGCTGGCCGGCCGCCGAGGCGCGCGCGGGGTCGTACACCTGGGCGAGGAACTTGTCGTCGAGACGATAAGGGACAGGATCGGCGTCCACGCCGGTCGGCTCGCCTTTTCCGACCATGACGATCCGCCCCCGCAGTCGCGGGCGGACCGAGGCGAGGTAGGCGGCCAGCGCCTTGCGCGTGGTCCGGCGCGGCGGATCGATGACCACAGGCTTCCCCGCGACGCGGGTTCCCGCCGTCCACGCCGTCGGCACGGCGAGGAGACGCGCGCGGACGGGAGTGGTGATCTCGGCGTCGGCGCGCGCATTGGTCCAGCCCGGATGGCCAAAATCCCACGCTTCGAGATGCACGTCCCGGAGGCCCCAGGCGGCGAGGGTCCGCTCGACCCACCTGGCCGCCGCGCGGGTATTTCGGGAGCCCGTCAGGCGGGGCCCATAAAGATCGGCGAGGACATGTGCGGACGGCAGGATTTCCGAGTGCGCGGCCTCCGCGCGTCGCAGCGCCGCATCGACCTCGGCGCTCGACCGGGCGGCTGCGGGCCACGCGAGCGCGGCCAGCATCGCGCCCAGCAGCGGACCCAGAGCCCAGCCCGCCGACCGCTTCATCTGGGCAGGTAGCCCAGGGCGTCCACGAGCTTCATGCCGGGCGTCTCGGTCACGCATTGGCGCAGCTGGTAGGCGTGCCCCGAGCCGAAGAACACGACGAGGCGATCTCCGGGCCGGGCAAGCTGCAGCAGGTGGGCGCAGATCAGGAAGTTGCGCCTGTACCAGGCCGCTTCGAGGTCGGCCCCCGGCTGGTCGGCGCCCGAGCCGACGCGCAGCATCTCGCGATAGCTGGCGTTGTTGGCCCAGATCTCGTCCGGCGAGTTCAGGAAGCGAAGAGCCGAGCCGATGCTGCCTCGGTCGATCCGCTTCTGCGCCTCGGCCACGTGGGCCTGTATCGCGGCGTTCGATCGTTCGATGACGCTCCACTGGCCGTGGGCCTTGGCGAAGTCCCAGAGCTGCGGGAACGGCAGGTCGCCGTCGGCGTCAATGCCGTAGACCGGGGCGGACGCCGCCTTGGCCAGCCGGAAGCCCAGCTGGACCACTTCATTGCGCGACGGAGCGAGCGTGCCCGCGAGATATTTTCGGTAGGGTTCGCCGATCTTGTCGGCGTCCCATTCGACGGCGACCTTGGTCGGACGGAATCCGGCGAGGTGATCGACGACCTCGGCGATCTCGGCCTGGCGCTTCGGCGCAAGCACGTCGTCGACGTGGGTGTTGAAGAGATCATGCCCCGGATTCGACATGTGGAACACGCCGACCACCATGACCTCGACCGGGCCCGCGCGAGCGGCGAGCGGCGGCGGCGCGGCCATCGCCGAAGTCGCGACCAGAAGCGCTCCGGCCACCGCGCAGAAACCCCATCCGCGCATGCGCGATCCCCCGCTGTGGACACTGGGGACCGACCTCTCACGGTCCGGCGAGCGGTGAAACTTAAAATTGAGTCACAATCGTCGACGACGAATTCGGAGCCGTCTCGAGCCTAGGACGCCTCGTGCTTGTAGTTGGGCTGGTCGATGGCGAGCTGGTCGAGGGCGTTGGCGCGCAGGGCGGCCAGCAGGCCGGGGGTCTCGACGCCGAGCTCGCCCGCGCGGAGCTTCTCGCAGAGCTCCCAGGTGAGGCCCTCATAGCTGCCGCCGTGGCCCAGGATCGGCTCGAGGCGCTGGACGGCCGCCGCCTTGGCCTCCTCGCCCAGCTTCAGCTCGCGGGTCACCGCGGCCAGCGCATTGGCCGCGACCCGGGCGAGAAACTGGTTGCGCGGGTCGAGCGCGGGGCGGATCTCCTCGATCCAGCGGCCGACGGCCTCGGTCAGCTCCTCCGGCTTCGGATGGGTGATCACAGCCCCGCCTCCAGGATGTTGATCAGGTCGATCTCGGTCTCGGAGACGCGGCGGCCGATCATCGGCCGCTCCACCGAGGCCGAGCCGCCGGTCGCCCAGCTCATGTACATGGTCAGGCACATGACGCCCCACTTGAGGCTGCCGAGCGTCTGCCAGAAGCGGACCCGCTCGAGCGGGACCGGCTCGCCGCCGGCGGCCTCGTAGCCCGCCAGCAGGTCGGCGTACTCGCCGAAGCCGCCGACCGGCCGGTCGGGGCGGGAAAACCGCCAGGAATTGGTGCAGAGCCAACCCATGTCCTCGGCCGGATCGCCGATGTGGGAGAGCTCCCAGTCGAGCACGGCCGCGAGGCCGGTCTCGGGGCTGATCATCAGGTTGCCGTTCCGGAAATCACCGTGCAGCATCACCGGCGCGCGCGGCTCGGGCAAATGCGCGCGCAAATGGCGGAAGGCGAGCTCGAGCACCGGCCGTTCGGCGCCGGAAGCACGATAGACCTCCTCGTAGCGGTCGAGCTCGATCGCGGCGTCGGCGAATTTGAGGTTGGCCGCCGCCGGCGGCGGCGTGGCGTGGATCTGGGCGAGCACCTCGCCGCACTGGCGCGCGAGCAGCGGCCGCACCGCGTCGAACTTCGGATCGGTGTTGATCCGCCGTCCGAGCGTCTCGCCGGCGACGCGGCGGGTGACGTGCGCCTCGCCCAGCCCATCCCGCTCATCGCACAGATGGACGAACGGCGGAGCCGGCGCGCCGCGGGCGGCGACCGCCCGGATCAAGGCGGCTTCGGCCGCCAGGCTGGTGGAGCGCGAGGTCTCCGGATCGGTGGGCGCGGTGCGGCGGCGCAGGATCAACTCCTGACGGCCGGAGGGCGCCTCGACGGTGAAGGCCCAGGTCTCGGCGCTCGCCCCGCCGGTCAGCCGCTGGGCCTCGCTGACGCGCGCGCCCTCGCCGGCCAGCCTGACGGCGAGCTTCCCCAGCGCCTCACGGACGTCGACTCGGCCGTCTACAGGCATGACCCCACGGAAGCCCTTTCCTGGTCTAGAGTGGCGATCTGGCGGGTCCCGGCCCCGCTTGTAAACCGATCACCCAAGGTAAGGCGGCCCGAGACCGCCCACGAGGACGCGACCCATGGATTTCGAGCTGCCGCAGGAACTCTCCGACTATCTGGACGAGCTGGACGCCTTCATCGAGCGCGAAATCAAGCCGCTCGAGCAGGAGAACGACAACATCAAGTACTTCGACCACCGCCGCGAGTACGAGCGGACGGACTGGGAGAAGGGCGGCCTGCCGAAGAAGGAATGGGAGCAGCTGCTCGCCGAGGCCAGGCGGCGCGCCGACGCGGCCGGGCATCTGCGGTTCGGCTGGCCCAAGGAGTTGGGCGGCAAGGGGGGCAGCCAGCTCTGGCTCGCCGTCATCCGCGAACACCTGGCCGCCAAGGGCCTGGGCCTGCACAACGACCTCCAGACCGAGCACTCGATCGTCGGCAACAACCCGTTCATCCTGATGTTCAAGGAGTTCGCGACCAACTCCCAGTACGAGCGCGACGCCGACAAGCTGCTGTCGGGCCAGATGCGCACCGGCTTCGGGCTGACCGAGCCGCTCCACGGCTCCGACGCCACCTTCATGGAGACCCGCGCGGTTCCGCACCAGAAGGACGGCCAGCCGGGATGGCTGATCCGCGGCGAGAAGATGTGGACCACGGGCATGCACGTGGCGAACTACATCATGGTCTACGCGCGCACCTCGGGGGAGGACGGCGACGCCCATGGCATCACCTGCTTCATCGTGCCGTCCGACGCGCCGGGTGTGAAGGTCGAGGAGTACCTGTGGACCTTCAACATGCCGACCGACCACCCGCGGGTGAGCCTGACGGACGTCTGGATCCCGGAGGACAGCTACTGGGGGCAGATCGGCGGCGGCCTGGCGCTCGGCCAGAGCTTCGTCCACCAGAACCGCATCCGCCAGGCGGCCTCTTCGCTGGGCGCGGCCGTCTACTGCATCGAGGAGAGCGTGAAGTACGCCCGGGCGCGCAAGCCCTTCGGCAAGGCGCTGGCCGAGAACCAGGCGATCCAGTGGCCGCTGGTCGAGCTCGCCACCCAGGCCGAGGCGCTGCGCCTGCTGATCCGCAAGACCGCCTGGCAGATGGACCGCATGGACCACAAGGAGATCGAGCGGACGATCTCGGACAAGGTCTCGATGTGCAACTACTGGGGGAACCGCCTGGTCTGCGAGGCCGCCGACCGGGCCATGCAGGTGCACGGCGGCATCGGCTATTCGCGGCACAAGCCTTTCGAGCACATCTACCGCCACCACCGCCGCTACCGGATCACCGAGGGCTCGGAGGAGATCCAGATGCGCAAGGTGGCGGCCTACCTGTTCGGCTATCTCGGGCCGAAGCGGAAGGCGATGTCGGCGGTGACCTGGGATGACGTGGACTACCGCCAGAGCGACCGGCCGACCGAGGGCGAACGGGCGGCGACCGAGAAGGCGACGAAGCGGGAGAAGACCGGGATCGAGGACGACTACGTCCAGCCGACCCCGGCCAGGCCCTAATCGTCATGGCCGGGCTTGCCCCGGCCACCGTGGTCGCCGACATCGCCGGAATGTCAGCGAAGCCGCCGCCAAGCTCTCTAGCGGCGGCGATCATGGGTCCCGGGGACAAGCGCGGGGACGGCGTGGTTGATCAGGCCGCGGCGGCTTCGGCGTAGAGCTGGTCGAACACCGGCGGCAGGGCGTCGGGGAGGCCGAGCAGGGGGCCGGAGGAGAGCAGCAGCACGACCTCGTCCCCGGTCAGGCCGCTCAGCGCCTGGATCGCATCGTCGGCGCTGGTCACGCCCTCGACGGCCACGCCGGCGGCGGCGGTGCGGGCGAGGATCTCGCCGTGGCTCGACTGGTGGTGCGTCTCGGCGCCGTGGGTCGGCGGCGGGGCCATCAGCACGCGGGCGGCGCCGGCGAACACCGTGTCGTACCAGGCGAGCGCATCGCGGCTGCGCCAGGAGAAGGTGTGCGGCTCGAAGACCACGACGAGCGGCCGCCCCGGATAGTGCAGCAGCATGGCCTCGATCGCCGAGCGGGCCTTCTCGTAGGACGAGCCGAAGCCCTCGATGACGGGCACACGCGAGCGGGCGGTGAGCCGGTCGAGCCGCCGGCGGATGCCCGCGAAGCTCGCGACGGCGCGGGCCAGCGCCTCATCCGAGACCAGTCCGCGATCGAGAAGGTAGGCGCCGACGCCCACGATGTTCTCGATGTTGTGCTCGCCCAGGAGGGTGGTGGCGAGCGCGAGGCGCCGGCCCGCCGGGGAGACCAGGGTGAAGCGAGTGGTCTCGCCGAACCCGACGGCCTCGGCGTGCCAGTGCGGGCCCGGCGCTGAGTCGTACCAGGCGATGCGGCAGGCGGCCTCGCCGGCGACGGCGCGGACCGCGGGATGCTCGCGGGCGACGAGCAGGCCGTCGGCGGGCAGCCCGCGCAGCAGTTCGCGGAACGGGGCCTCGTACTCCGCAAACGTCGGGAAGACGTTGACGTGGTCGTGCACCAGCGAGGTGAGCAGCACGTCGCGCGGATGGTAGAGCGCGAACTTCGAGCGGCGGTCGGCGGGACCCACGATGTACTCGTCGCCCTCGAGGATCACCTCCGGGGCGGTCCCCCAGTGCCCGGTGGCGGGCAGCGAGGGCGAGATGGCGCCGATCATCCAGCCCGCGTCACAGCCCGCCCCGCGTAGCACGTGGGCGATCAGCGCCGTGCAGGTGGACTTGCCGAACGAGCCCACGACGACGGTGTTGCGGCGGCCCTGCGTCGCCTCCCCGACCAGCTCGGGGAAGCTGGCGATCCTGACGCCCCGCCGGCGGGCCTCGGCGACCTCGGGATTGTCGGCGCCGCCGAGCTTGGCCGAGGCGCCCAGAACCAGGACGTCGAGGCGCTCGGGCAGGTTCTCCGCCGCGAAGCTCCGGTGGAAGGGGAAGCCCAGGCCCTCGACATAGGTGGAGAGCGGCGGGAAGGCCTCGGCGTCGGAGCCCGAGACCTCATGGCCGGCGTCGCGCAGCATCAGGGCGGCGGCGCTCATGCCGGCGCCGGCGATGCCGGTGAAGTGGATGCGCATGGACTTGCAGCGACTCCCCGAGCTGGCGATCAGGCGACGTGACTAGCCGATCGGAGGCGCCCCTCCAATCGGGAGCGACAATGGGTCCGCGCCCCGGGCCGCCGCGATTCGCGGCGCGCTCGGCGGCCGAAACGCGATTAATGAGTCATTCGAAGGCCTTAGGTCCGTTAACCCTGTCTTAACCACGGGAGTCCACCCTCTCCTGGTCTTCCTTGAAGACACCCCACCATCACCGACTTTGATTAGCCCGGCGTTCGCGCCGGGCTCTTTTTTTCAGGCCTCTGCGACGGCTCCGGCGTGCGGCGCTGGGGCGCTTGCGCGGGCATCCGGGCGCGCGTATATGCCCGGCCCTCGACTGGCCCTGATCCTCGGTAGCTCAGTTGGTAGAGCAGCCGGCTGTTAACCGGCGGGTCGCAGGTTCGAGTCCTGCCCGGGGAGCCAGGGGTTGCAGATATCACGCAAACTCAAGCGGTCCGGCTGATCTCGCGAGGGGCCTCGCTCGGCTACCAGGCGCCGACGTTGGGCATGGACGTCCAGGGCTCGGCCGGGGCCAGCGCCTTGCCCTTCTGCAGGAGCTCGATGGAGATCTGGTCGGGCGAGCGCACGAAGGCCATGCGGCCGTCGCGCGGCGGGCGGTTGATGGTCACTCCCCCCTCCTTCAGCCGCTGGCAGACCGCGTAGATGTCGTCCACCGCGTAGGCCAGGTGGCCGAAGTTGCGGGCTCCGCCATAGTCCTCGGCGTCCCAGTTGTAGGTGAGCTCGACCATCGGCGCGCGCCTGGCCTTGGCCTCCTCGACGTCGTCCGGCGCGCAGAGGAACACCAGGGTGAAGCGGCCGCCGGGGTTCTCCGAGCGGCTCACCTCCACCAGGCCCAGCTTGTTGCAATAGAAGTCGAGCGAAGCCTCGAGATCCTTCACCCGGACCATGGTGTGGAGATATTTCACCGTCGGCTCCTTCCGCAGCGGGCGTCCATAACTCCCTAACCCCGCCGTGCGATAGTTCAACCGCCCGCGATTCGAAGGGCGACCTGAGCAGGCTTCGGTTGCGACGATTGTGTCTGCGATTTCATTTGCACTCGCGTAACGGTGACATCAGAAGCTCAGGGTTGATTCGGCTGAGCGCAGGCTCACACGCCGGGGGGTTCGGGCGGCAATGCGTTGGAAGCCTCAGTATGTTTTCGTCGCCGTGGTGGCAGGCGCCCTGCTGCTGTACTTCGGCGCGCGGACGCTGCTGGACGGCGGCCATGCCCCGCGGGCGCAGGCCAAGCCCGCCGCCGCCGCGCCGGCCAGCGTAACCCCCAGCGTGCAGGTGATGCTGATCCCCGAGGCGGTGCGCGAGCGGCAGGTCGCGCTGCGCGGGCGCACCCAGGCGACCCGGACCGTCGTCGTGAAGTCGGAGACCGCCGGCGTCGTGGCCGAAACGCCGGTGCTGCAGGGCACGGTGGTGGAAAAGGGCACGGTGCTCTGCCGGCTCGCGGTCGATGCGCGTCAGGCGGCCGTCGACCAGGCGCAGGCCAACCTGAAGTCCGCCCAGCTGCAGGAGAAGGCGGCGGCGGAGCTGGCCCGCAAGGGTTATCGTTCGCCCACCCAGCTCCTGGAGGCGCAGGCGCAGATGGATTCCGCCCAGGCGGCGCTGCGCCAGGCGCAGATCCTGCTGGCGCAGGTGAACATCCGCGCGCCGTTCCGGGGCGTCTTCGACCACCGCGACGCCGAGGTCGGGACCTATCTTTCGGCCGGCCAGCCCTGCGGGACGATGATCGAGCTCGACCCGCTGCTGGTGGTCGGCGACGTGCCGGAGATGGACGCCGCCAAGCTGCACCTCGGCGCGGCGGGCACGGCCAAGCTCGTCGAGGGCCAGACGCTCACCGGCCGGATCCGCTATGTGGCCCATGACGCCGATCCGCAGACCCGCACCTACCATCTGGAAGTGATCGCGCCCAATCCGGGGCTGGCGGTCCGCTCGGGCCTGTCGGCGCAGGTGAGCATCAGCGTGGGCGCCGGCCCGGCGCACCTGATCCCGGTCTCCGCCTTGGTGCTCGACGCCGCCGGACGGCAGGGCGTGCGCTATGTGACCGACGACAATCGGGTGGCCTTCGCCCCGGTGAGCGTGATGGAGGAGACGCCGCACGGCGTCTGGGTGAGCGGCCTCTCTGGCCCCGTGCGGGTCATCACCGTCGGCCAGTCGTACGTGGCCGAGGGTCAGAAGGTGCAGGTCGCGCAGGCGCGCTAGCGCCGGCGGGGCCCGGGACAGGCGGATGCTGATCGGTCCGATCATCGACGGGGCCATCAAGCGGCGGAAGGTCGTGCTCGGCGTGACCGTGATCGCCGTGCTGTTCGGCATCCTCGCCTACCTCACCATGCCGCGCGAGGCGCAGCCCGACATCACCCTGCCCTACATCTTCATCGAGGTGCCGTTCCCCGGCGTCAGCCCGGAAGACGCCGAGCGCCTGCTGGTCAAGCCGCTGGAGGTGCAGCTGCAGACCATCAAGGGCGTGGTGCACATGAACGGCGTGGCGCGCCAGAACATCGCCATCGTCACCCTGGAGTTCGACCCCTCCATCCCCATCGACAAGGCGCTGGCCGACGTCCGCGCGAAGGTGGACATCGCCCGCAGCCGCTTCCCGCCGGACGCCGAGCAGCCGATCGTCGAGGACGAGGACTTCGCCGACCAGCCGGTGATCGGCATCGTGCTGTCGGGCTCGGCGCCGGAGCGCGAGCTCACCCGCATCGCCCGCGACCTCAAGGAGCGGCTGGAAAGCTCGCCCGGCATCCAGGAGGCCGACTACAGCGGGGTGCGCGAGGAGTTCATGGAGGTGACCATCGATCCGGTGCGGATGGAAGCCTACAACATCACCGCCAGCGACCTCGCCAACGTGATCGGGCGCAACAACCAGCTGGTGCCGGCCGGCAGCCTTCGGCACGGCGCGGGGAGCTTCGCCGTCAAGGTGCCCGGCGTGGTGCAGAACCCCGCCGACATCCTCGCCCTGCCGGTCAAGAAGAGCGGCGACCGCGTGATCACCGTCGGCGACATCGGCGAGGTGCACCGCACCTTCAAGGAGCCGGACTTCATCACCCGGTTCAACGGCGAGCCGGCGGTGGCGCTGGACGTCTCCAAGCGCCCGGGCGCCAACATCCTGCAGACCGTGCAGACGGTGCGCCAGGTGGTGGCGGCGGAATCCAAGCGCTGGCCGCCGACGGTGAAGGTCGCCTTCACCTACGACAACTCCGACTTCATCGCCCGCATCCTGAAGATCCTGGAGAGCGGCCTGCTCTCGGCGAGCCTGCTGGTCATGCTGATCGTCGTGGCGAGCCTCGGCATCCGCCAGGGGCTGATGGTCGGCCTGTCGATCCCGATCTGCTTCATGATCGGGCTGATGATGATGCATTTCATGGGCGTGACCCTCAACCAGATGGTCATGTTCGGGATGGTGCTGGCGGTCGGCATCCTGGTCGACGGCGGCATCGTGGTGGTGGAGTACGCCGACCGGAAGATGGCCGAGGGCCTGCCGAAGGAGGAGGCGTACGCCGCCGCCGGCAAGCGGATGTTCTGGCCGGTGGTGAACGGCACCCTGACCACGCTCTGCGCCTTCCTGCCGTTCATGTTCTGGAACTCGATCACCGGGAAGTTCATGAGCTTCTTCCCGCTGACCCTGTTCTTCGTGCTGGGCGCCTCGATCTTCGTGGCGCTGATCTTCACCCCGGCGTTCGGCTCGATCTTCGGCGGCAAGGGCAAGGCCGACGAGGCGCACCTGGCGGAGATCATGAAGTCCGAGCGCGGCGACCCGCGGCAGATGCGGGGCTTCATGGGCTGGTACGCGCGCACGCTGACGGTGCTCGGGCGGCACCCCGGCCGGGTGCTGGCCACCGCGCTGGTCATCGTCGCGGCGGTGGTCGTCTGGTTCGCCTCGACGCCGCATCGGGTGGAGTTCTTCCCGAGCGAGGATCCGGAGTTCGTGACCGTCTACGTCAAGGCGCGCGGCAACCTCTCGCCTGAGGCGCAGGACCAGCTGGTGCGGCAGGTCGAGGCCCGGCTCACCGGCGTGAAGGGGATCGATTCCCTCTACGTGCGCTCCGGCGGGTTCGCGACCAACGGCGGCCCCAACGCCGCACCCAACGACACCATCGGCCGCATCCAGGTGGAATTCGACAAGTACGAGCAGCTGAAGGGCCTGGGCCTCACCGGCGAGAAGATCGCCGACACCATCCGCAGCCGGGTGGACCAGGTCCCCGGCCTGCAGGTGGAGGTGCGGCTGCCGCAGAACGGGCCGCCGACCGGCAAGGCCATCCAGGTGCAGCTGCAGAGCCACGACCCCGCGGCGCTCGACCGCGCCGCGGATCAGGTGCTCGCCAAGTTCAACGCCGACCCGCAGCTCATCGAGGTCGAGGACACGCGCACCTCGCCCGGCATCGAATGGAACCTGCAGGTCGACCGCGAGGCGGCCGGCCGCTACGGCGTCGACGTGCTCTCGGTGGGCCAGGCGATCCAGTACCTCACCGACGGCGTGCTGGTCGGCCGCTACCGGCCCGACGACGTGCAGGACGAGCTCGACATCCGCGTGCGCTTCCCGGCCTCGGCGCGCAACGCCGCCGCGTTCGACCAACTGAAGATCACCACCCCGCTCGGGCCGGTGCCGGCCAGCTACTTCATCAAGCGTGTGCCGGCCCAGCAGGTGAGCCAGATCCAGCGCCGGGAGGGAGAGCGCCTGGTCATCGTGCAGGCGAACACCGCCCGCGGCGTGGCGGCCAACCAGAAGATCGCCCAGTTCCGGCCGTGGCTCCAGAAGACGCTCAGCGATCCGGCGATCCGCTGGAAGTTCACCGGCGCGGACGAGGAGGGCAAGAAGGCCCAGGCGTTCTTCGCCACCGCCATGATGGTCTCGCTGTTCATGATGGGCGTGATCCTGCTCTGGCAGTTCAACAGCTTCTACGGCGTGCTGGTGACGCTCTCGGCGGTGGCGCTCTCGACGGTCGGCGTGCTGCTGGGCGTGCAGGTCAACCTCGCCCACACCTTCGACTACCTGTCGGTGATTATGATCGGCACCGGGATCGTCTCGCTGGCGGGAGTCGTGGTCGGCCACAACATCGTGCTCGTCGACACCTTCTACCAGCTGCGGCGACAGGGCCATCCGGCCGACGAGGCGGCGGTGCGCGCCGCGGCCCAGCGGTTCCGGCCGGTCATGCTGACCACCCTGGTGACGGTGGTCGGGCTGCTGCCGCTGATGTTCCAGCTGCACCCGGACTTCGCCGCCGGTCGGATCGAGAGCCATGCGCCGGGCTCGGCCATCTGGGTGCACCTGTCGGCGTCGGTGGTCTGGGGCCTCTCGTTCTCGACGCTGCTGACGCTGGTGCTGACGCCGGTGCTGCTGGCGGCGCCGAAGATCTCGGCGCAACGGACGCACCGGGCGCTCGACTGGGGCCGCGGGGTGCTCGGCATCAAGCGCAAGCCGCTCCCCGCGCCTCGCCCCTCGAACGACCTGCCGCAGGCGGCGGAGTAGCCGGCGAAGATGCTCCCCTGAGGGGGAGCTGTCGCGAAGCGACTGAGGGGTTTGACCCTAGGTTTCGCGCGTCTGCCTTCGCCAGAGGGCGGCGTACTCGCCGGTGCGGGCGAGGAGGTCGGCGTGGGCGCCGTGCTCGACGATGCGGCCGCGGCGCAGGACGAGGATCTGGTCGGCGTCGACGATGGTGGAGAGCCGGTGGGCGATGACCAGGGTGGTGCGGCCGGCCCGGACCTTGCGCAAGGTCTCCTGGATGGCGGCCTCCGTGGGCCCGTCGAGCGCGCTGGTCGCCTCGTCGAGAATGAGCAGACGCGGATCGGCCAGCAGCGCTCGCGCGATGCCGACCCGCTGGCGCTCGCCGCCGGAGAGCTTCAACCCGCGCTCGCCGACCAGGGTGGAAAGGCCGTTCGGCAGGCCGTCGATGAACGGGCCGAGCTCGGCGGCGTCGGCGGCGGCGCGCACCTCCTCGGGGCCGGCGTCGGGCCGGGCGAAGGCGATGTTGGCATAGAGCGTCTCGTTGAACAGGGCCACGTCCTGCGGCACCAGCGCCACCGCGCTGCGCAGCGAAGCCAGGCGCACCTGGCGCAGGTCGAGGCCGTCGATCCGCACGCAGCCGGCCTGCGGATCGAGCAGCCGCATGGCGAGCCGGGCCGCCGTGGTCTTGCCGCCGCCGGAGGGACCGACGAGCGCCACCGTCTGGCCGGGCCGGGCCTCGAAGCTCACGTCCTTCAGGCCCACCGAACGGGCGTCGTGGCGGAAGCTCACCTGCTCGAAGGCGAGCGCCGCGCCGCGGCCGGACGCGGGCGGCAGGTCGCGGGCGCTCGGCGCATCGCGGATCTCCGGCTCGACGCCGAGTAGGTCCACCATCTGCTCCATGTCGATGAACGCCTGGCGGATCTCGCGGTAATTGAAGCCCAGCATTCCGAGCGGCTGGTAGAGGTTGCGCAGCAGCAGCGTGGCGGTGACGACCCCGCCGATGCTCATCGCCCCGTGGACCACGTAGAGGCCGGCCATGACCGTCATCACCGCCAGGCCGGTCTGCAGGATCGCCGATTGGGCGGCGTTCAGCATGTTCAGCGAGGTGTTGGCCTGGACGGAGGCCGCCACGTAGTCGTCCATGGCGCGCGCGTAGCCGCCGACCACACGGCCCTCGGCCCCGAAGGTCTTCACCGTCTCGTAGTTGATCAGGGCGTCGATGGAGAGACCCGCGGCGCGGCTGTCGGTCTCGTTCAGCCGCCGGCGGTGGTCGAGCCGCCAGTCGGTGATCCGGAAGGTCACCGCCACATAGAGCAGGATGCTGACGAAGGTGACGCCGGAGAACGCCCAGCCGAGCCGCAGCGCCATGACGCCCATCGCCAGCACGAGTTCGATGAGCGTCGGGCCGATGTTGAACACCACGCTGCGGATCAGGAAGTCGGTGGAGCGCGAGCCGCGGTCGATGACGCGCGCGAGCGTGCCCATCTGCTTCGACTGGTGGAAGTCGAGCGAGAGCCCGAGCGCGTGCTGGAAGCTCTCCACCGCCGCCTTGGCCATGGTCGCCTGCGAGACCCGCATGAAGATGGCGTCGCGGGCGAACGGCGCGCCGGCCGCCGCGAGGCTCAAGGCCGCGGTCGCCACGGCGGCGAGCGCGAACGGGCCGAGCGAGGCCGGATCACGCGGATGGATCCGGTTGATGGCGTCGCCGAACACCACCGGCGACCAGACGCCGGCCACCTTGCCGAGGAACACCAGGCCGAGCGCCGCCCCCAGCCTGAGGCCGAGCCGCGGCGCGCCGGAGCGCAGCACGAGGCGAGCGAGATCGGCCATCGAGGCCCAGACGCTGAATTTCGCGCC